>NZ_CP108356.1:3281000-3590500 GCF_036237315.1 Streptomyces sp. NBC_01351
TCCGTACGCGAGCGACCCCTCCCAGGGCGGGGACGCCTACAAGTGGGGCCCCGGTGAGGCCAGTTACGGCTACCCGCAGCCGTACCCGGCGACCTCCGCCTACCAGCCGACCATCGGCGGCGAGGGCCTCCCGGCCCCCGCCCAGCCTCCCGCCCCCGCCCCCGTCGGCGGCGTCGGCATGTCCATCGGCGACATCACCATCGCCGGGGACCAGATCATCACCCCGTCGGGCCCGATGCCGCTCAAGGGCGCGATGTGGAACGCGACCGACTTCTCGCGGACCGAGGAGAAGATGCCGACCCACGCGATCGTCCTCGCGATCGTCTTCTTCGTCTTCTGCCTGCTCGGGCTGCTGTTCCTCCTGATGAAGGAGAAGACGACCACGGGCTACATCCAGGTCACCGTCACCAGCGGCGGCCGCCACCACTCCACGATGATCCCGGCCCAGGACGCGAACACGTACCCCTGGGTGATGTCACAGGTGAACCTCGCCCGGTCGCTGAGCTTCTGACCTACACGCCCTCCGTGGTGAAGCGCCGCCAGGCGGGCGCCTCGGGGTCCACGCCCAGGTAGCGCCAGAAGTCGAAGACCGCGAGCGCGTCCAGCCGGCCCGCCTCATCGCCCTCGCGGACCGGCTGGGCGCGCGGGTCCTCGTCGTCCTCGTCGTCCCAGAGGGGGTCGTCTTCGGGGAGTTCGTCGAGCCGGATGCTGCTGAGGTAGCCGCGCGCGTGCTCCACGTTCAGCTTCAGGGCCGGGAACTGGGCCACCAGCAGCTCCGGTCGACCGTCGATCGGGCGGCCGGGGAACCAACTCTGCCCGGGGTAGACCCACTGGATGAAGTGGTCCACAGCCTCGCCGTGATGGAAGAGCTCATAGGCCCAGAAGTCCCCGTCGTGGACGAAGGTCAGCAGGCCGGGGCAGTCGTACGCGCGCGAGACGTGGAACTGCGCGCGGCGCCGCAGGTCCCACTCCCAGCCGATGTTCCACTCCAGCACCGTCCAGCCGCCCCGCTGCTCGTACAGCGTGTAGGCGTCGCGCGTCTCCCTGTCGGCGGGTACGAGCGTGTGCCGCTCGCCCTCCCAGAACTCGGCGAGCGCGTCGTACACCTGCTGGTGGCCGACACCGTGGAAGAGGTTTCGCCGCGTGAAGTAGCCCATGCGCATCACTCCGTACCGGTAGGCAATCGAGACCGGCGCATCCTCGCCCTCACGGGCACCGGCGCGCCATCCGATTACGGCGGCCATCCGTCGGCGTCCTCGAACACGCCGGCGGACGCGGGCCACGGTCGGCGAGGATCCGGGCATGATCCTTTCTCATGATGTGGACGGCCCCGAGAACGGCCCCGCCGTCGTCCTGCTGCACTCCTCCGTCTGCGACCGCCGGATGTGGGAGCCGCAGTGGCGGCCGCTGGCCGAGGCCGGGTTCCGGGTGATCCGGGCGGACTTCCGGACCTGCGGCGACTCCCCCGCCGCCGAGGCTCCGTACAGCGACGACGGCGACGTGCGGGACGTGCTCGACCACCTCGGCGTGCAGCGGGCGGCCCTGGTCGGAAGCTCCTACGGCGGCAGGGTCGCGCTGCGGCTGGCCGCGCTGCACCCGGAGCGGGTGACGTCGCTGCTGCTGCTCTGCGCGGGCCGGCCCGGGCACGTGCCGAGCTCGGAGCTGCGGAGGTTCGGGGCGGCCGAGGACGTCCTGCTCGACGCGGGGGACCTGGCCGGCGCGGCCGAGCTGAACACCCGTACCTGGCTCGGCCCGGACGCCGACGCCGACGCGCACGCCCTCGTACGGGCCATGCAGCTGGGGAACTTCGAGGGCGCCCTGGCCGTCACCGGGAGCCATGAGCTGCCGGATTCCCCGGTGGACCTGGCGGCCGTCCAGGCCCCCGTCCTCGCCGTCGGCGGCGCCCACGACCACCCGGACTTCCGCCGCATCGCCGCCGAACTCCCCTCGCTCGTCCCGGGTGCGGAGCACGTGGAGCTGCCCTGGGCGGGCCACCTCCCGTCGCTGGAGCGTCCGGCGGAGACGACCCGGCTGATGCTGGATTTCCTTCGGTCCTGAGCACGCACCCATTCGCTTGAACTTGTTCAAAAAAAGGCCTAGAGTCAGCCATGCCAACGAGTTGAACACGTTCAAGGGGGCTGGGGCTATGGACCTCACCGTGGTTGCGTACGTCATCTACCTGCTCATCAGCATCGGCCTCACCATCTGGGTGGCCCGCACGCTCAGCCGCAACGGCCGCGTCTTCATCGGCGACGTGCTCGCGGGGAACGAGAAGCTCGCCGACGCCGTCAACCAGCTCCTCGTGGTGGGCTTCTACCTCGTGAACATCGGCTTCGTGACCCTCTTCCTGCGCTCGGCGAAGGAGATCACCACGGCCCGCGACCTCTTCGAGGCGCTGTCGGTCAAGCTCGGTGTCGTCCTGCTGGTGCTCGGGGTCATGCACCTCGGCAACGTGTGGGTGCTCAACAAGATGCGGCGCCGCGGGATCATGGAGCGCCAGCAGACCCCGCCGGTCGCCCCGCAGGGGTGGACCGCGCCGGCCGGGGCCTGACCGGTGGCCGCGGCAGGGGTGGCGGTACGGCACCTGACCGTGCTCTACGACGCCGACTGCCCGCTCTGCGTGCACATCCGGCACTGGCTGCTCGGCCGGCGCTGGCTGGTACCGCTACGACTGATCCCCGCCGCGTCCTTCGAGGCGCGGCGGCGGTTCCCACAGCTCGACCACGAGTCCACCCTCCGCGAGATCACCGTCGTGGGGGACTCGGGCCAGGTGTGGAGGGGGACGGACGCCTTCATCGTCTGTCTGTGGGCCCTGGCCGAGCACCGGCCGCGGGCCAACTGGCTGGCCACCGCGGCCGGCCGGCCCTTCGCCCGGGCCGCCATGTACACGGCCTCCGCCTGGCGGCAGGCGGTACGCACCGAGGGCGGCCCGGGCAACGAAGCGGAGCTGGAGGGACCGGCCTGTGACGACCACTGCCCCGTCCCCCGATAGGCTCATACACCGTGACTGATCAGAAGGCTCCCAAGAGCGAGCAGACCCGCACGCTCATCCTCGAGACCGCGCTCCGACTCTTCCAGGAGCGCGGCTTCGACAAGACGACGATGCGGGGTATCGCGAAGGAGGCCGGTGTCTCGGTCGGCAACGCCTACTACTACTTCGAATCGAAGGAACACCTGGTCCAGGGGTTCTACGACCGGATCGGCGCCGCACACCAGGCGGCCGTCCGGCCCATCCTGGACAGCGAGACCGATCTGCAGAAGCGGTACGCGGGCGTGCTGACGAGCTGGATGGACATCGCGGCTCCGTATCACGAGTTCGCCTCCCAGTTCTTCAAGAACGCCGCGGACCCGGAAAGTCCGCTCAGCCCCTTCTCCCCGGAGTCGGAGGCCGCGCGGCAGGCGGCGATCAAGATCCACCGCGAGGTGCTGGCAGGCGCGAAGACCAAGGTGCCGGCCGAACTGGCCGACGTACTGCCGGAGCTGATGTGGCTCGCGCAGATGGGCCTGGTCCTCTACTGGGTCTTCGACCGATCGCCGAACAGCGAGAAGACCCGGCGGCTCGCCGAGCGCGGCGCGCAGCTCACCACGCGCGGCATCGTGCTGGCCCGCTTCCGGGTGCTGCGGCCGCTGGTGCGCGAAGTGCACGAGCTGTTCGCGGACTTCCTGCCGGGCATGGCCCAGACGGCGACGGCGGGGGCCCGCAAGCGGGCCTCGGACCCGGACCCCGACCCCGCGTAGGCCCGGACGGACCTGCGGCGCCGGCCGAGACCTCGCCGGCGCCCGGTCGTTGCCGCTCCGGGCCGGGTCAGGCCTGGTACGAGGCGAGTTCGACCACGGTGATGTCGGACGGCGCGCCCACCCGGACCGGCGGCCCCCAGGCTCCCGCCCCGCGGGACACGTACAGCTGGGTGTCGCCGTAGCGCTCCAGGCCAGCCACGGTGGGGTTGGCGAGCTCGGCAAGGTAGTTGCCGGGCCAGAGCTGGCCGCCGTGGGTGTGGCCGGACAGCTGGAGGTCGACGCCGTGCCGGACGGCGTCGTGGATGACCACGGGCTGGTGGGCGAGGAGTACGGCGGCGCGGGACCGGTCGCGGTCGCCGAGGGCCGCCCGGAAGTCGGGGCCCTCCCCCTCGCTCTCGCCCGCGATGTCGTTGACGCCGGCGAGGTCGAAGTGCGGCAGGGCGCGGCGGGCGTTCTCCAGCGGGGTCAGGCCGAGCTCACGGACGTGGTCCACCCACTGCTGGGCCCCGGAGAAGTACTCGTGGTTGCCGGTGACGAAGTACGTTCCGTGGCGCGCGGCCAGCCCGCGCAGCGGCTCGGCGGCGGGCCCGAGGTCGTGGACGTCGCCGTCGACGAGGTCGCCGACGATGGCGATGAGGTCGGGCTGGGTGCGGTTGACGGTGTCGACGATCCGCTGGGCGTGGGCGCGGCCGAGGACCGGGCCCAGGTGGACGTCGCTGACGACGGCGATCCGGAAGCCGTGCGCCGCGCGGGGCAGTTTGGCGAGCGGTACCCGCACCCGCCGCACGCTCGGCCCGTTCAGGACCCCGTAGGCCCCGGCCCCGACCGTCCCGAGGGCCACCGCGGCGGCCGTCCCGCCCACCGCTCGCGCGATGAACCTCCGGCGGTCCAGCAGGCCGGCCACCGCCGCCGTGGCCGGGCCGGCCGCGCCGTCCGCGCCGGCCAGGGACTCCTCGCCCTCGGCGGGCTCCGGCCGGGTCCCGACCGCACCGGCGGGGGTCGCGGCCGGCTCCGCGGAGCCGTCGCCCTGCCGGGCGGAACCCGCGTGCGGGGCTTCGCCCGCCGGGGCCGGGCCCGTGGATCCGGCCGCGTGCGCCGGGAGTGCCGTACGGCCGGCGGCCGAGGCCGCGCCGACCGGCTCGCCTCCGGCCCCCTTCCCCGCGGGCTCCGGCTCGTCGCCGCGCAGCGGACCCGCAGGGGCCCGCCCCTCCCCGGAGGTGGCCTCCTGGGCCAGACGGCGGAGCAACAGCGCGCGGATCGGCTCCGCGACCAGCATCGTCAGGGTCAGGTACAGGAGTACCGCGAGCCAGAGGAACCCGGGCCAGGCCACCGTCTGCTGGAGCCAGAAGGGGGCGCCGCCGCGGCCCGTGGTCAGGGCGGCCACAGAGAGGAGCGGCAGGGCGATGACCAGGATCGTGCCGGCCCGCCGGGCCGGGCCGCCGGGGACGGTGGTGTCGCGCACCAGCCGGATCCAGAGCCAGCGGTGGACCACGACCAGGAGTGCGAGCACGGCGAGCGCGACCAGCGCGAACATCACGATCTTCATGCGGAGTGACCCTCGCCCGTTCCCTCGCCAGTTGCCTTGCCAGTTGCCTCGCCCGGTGCCGCGCCGGTCTCCTCGCGTGATGCGCGCCGCAGCGCCCGGACCCCGCGCAACCCGATCACACCGACGGCCGTCCCCAGGAGAAAGGACGTCACCGCGAGGGTCAGGTGCACCCAGAAGTAGGAGGTGGGGTCACCCGCCGCATCAAACGCCAGGCCACTGCCGTTCTTCCACAGGTTCCGGACGAAAGACACCCAGATGAACCAGCTCCACACTCCGAAGGCGAGCAGGAACCAGGAGGCGGCACGGCTGAGTCTCATGCCCTCAGTATCGGTTTCTTCCCCAGGACGGACGCGCCGGGGTGGGCTGTACCGGCGGAGCTTGGAGCGAATTGGCCGGTCCGTGACCGTGATCAGCTCATCGGGATGTACTTTCACCTGCGTGTCCGCCAAGAAGACCGCGCTGACGGTCCTATCCGCCGCGTTGCTCGTCCCCGCGATGCTCGTGGCCCCCGCGCACGCCGCGCCGTCCCCGCCGGCCGACGGGAAGGGCGGCGGGCCGGCCAAGGCCCCGCAGGCCCCGGCCCCGCCCGCGTCGATGTCCACGGTCGGCGGGACGCGGCTCGGCCAGCCGGGGACGCAGGTCCATCTGCTGCCCGGCGCTCCGGCGCTGCCCGCGAACCTCACGGGCCGGTCCTGGATCGTGGCGGACGCCGAGTCCGGGGAGGTCCTCGCGGCGCACAACGCGCACTGGCGGCTCCCCCCGGCGTCCACGATGAAGATGCTCTTCGCGGACACCCTGCTGCCCGGCCTGCCCAAGGACCGGGTCCACAAGGTCACCGAGCAGGACATGGACGGCGTGGGCCCCGGCAGCAGTCTGGTCGGGGTGAAGGAGGATCTCGAGTACAGCGTCCACGACCTGTGGCTCGGGGTGTTCCTGCGCTCGGGGAACGACGCCGTGCACGTGCTTTCGGCCATGAACGGCGGCGTCGAGAAGACCGTCAGGGACATGCAGGCCCACGCCGAGGAACTGCAGGCACTGGACACGCACGTCGTGTCCCCCGACGGGTACGACGCCCCGGAGCAGGTGTCGAGCGCGTACGACCTCACGCTCATCGCCCGCTCCGGGCTGCAGAAGCAGGACTTCCGCGAGTACTGCGGCACGGCGAGCGCGAAGTTCCCCGGGAAGCAGGACGCCGGGAAGGGACGCGAGTACTTCGAGATCCAGAACACCAACCGGCTGATGACGGGCGTCGGCGGCATCTCCCCCTACAAGGGCATCGCCGGGGTGAAGAACGGCAACACCACCATGGCCGGCTCCACCTTCACCGGCGCCGCCCAGCAGGGCGAGCGCAAGCTCCTGGTCACGGTGATGAACCCGGGCGCGGGCGGGGCGAACTCGGTGTACGAGGAGACCGCCGCGCTCCTCGACTGGGGTTTCGCGGCGGCCGGGAAGGTGAAGCCGGTGGGTGAGCTGGTGCCGCCGAAGAGCGCGGACACCTCCTCCCACGGCTCCCCGGCCCAGTCGCACGAGAACAACCCGGCGGCGGCCGGCGGCGGCTCGGGCGGCGGCGTCGGCACCGCGCTCGGCGTCGCGGGCGGCGCGCTGGCCGCCCTGGCGGGCGGCGCCTACGTGATCAACCGGCGCTGGCCGCGGGCCCGGCGGGGTCGGGGCGAGGAGCTGGTGTAGCGGCGTCCCCGTCGCTCCCGTCGTCCTCGGTGTCCTCGTCATTGTCGGCGTTGTCGTCGTCACGCGTGGCCGTCCAGGCGGCGCAGAACAGCAGCAGCTTCGCCGTGAAGTTGATCCAGAGCAGCAGGGCGATCGGCACGCCGAAGGCCCCGTACATGCTCTTCGCGGCGACCTCCCGCATGTAGCCGCTGAGCAGCAGCTTCAGCAGCTCGAAGCCGACCGCGCCGATCAGGGCCGCCTGGATCAGGCGGCCGCGCGGCGGCTCGACCCCGGGCAGCAGAGTCAGCAGGTAAAGCAGCAGAAGGAAGGCGGCCAGCACGCCGACGAGGAAGGCGCCGCCGCGCAGCAGCCCGCCCCCCACGCCCTCGCGCGGGACGCCCAGCAACTCGCCGAACTTCCCGACCGCGCTGGACCCGATGATCGACGCGGCGGCCGAGGCCAGTCCCGCGCCGCCGAGGCCGATGAGGACGAGCCCGTCCTTGCCCCTGCGGACGACGGGGTTGCCCTGGTCCTCGTCGTCCTTGTCCCAGACCGCGCGCAGGCAGTCCCGCATGGAGCCGACCCACCCCATGCCGGTGAACAGCAGCAGGGCCCCGGCCACGAGGCCGACCGTGCCCGCGTTGGCGACGAGCCCGTCGAGGTTCAGCTGGTCGGAGATCCCGGGCACCTGCTCGGCGAGGTTGTCCTGCAGCCGCTTCAACTGGTCCTCGCTGAGCAGCGCCGCGCCGATCGCGGCGGCCACGGTGATCAGCGGGAAGAGGGCGAGGAAGCTGATGAAGGTGATGGCGGCGGCGAGCCGGCTCCAGTGCACGCGGTCGAGACGTTCGTACGAACGCCACGCGTGCGTCCGCATCAGTCGGGCCATCAGTGGCCCGACTACCGGGAGTTTCGTCAGCCAGTCCATGAAGTCACCGTAAATGAGCTGCCGGAAATAGCCGGGATTGTCGGTTTCGGAGACTACGGTCGTCGATTGTGACTTTTCGCCCGACGACTCATCCGTTCCATGCCCTGGTCTTGCGCAGGCTGCGGTTCCGCGCCCGGCTCACCGCCCGGATCGCCTTCCGGCTGCCCAGGCGACCGCTCGGTCAGGAGGGACGCACGGTGGCCGCGGCCGCCGCGTCGGCGGGCGCGCCCGGCTGCGCCGGAACGCCCGTCGGGCCCGTGCCGAAAGGGTATTCGCGCAGCTTGCGCCAGACCCCGTCGGAGCCCTGTTCGTAGAGCGCGAAGCCCTCGCAGACCCACTCCGCGGCGTACTCGGCGAGCGCGGTGAACGCCAGGTCCATCGCTTCCTCGGAGATCCCGTGGGCGACGGTGACGTGCGGGTGGTACGGGAACGCCAGCTCGCGGCTCAGCGGACCCTCCGGGTCGCGGACCTCGCTCTGGAGGCGGGTGCAGCCCGCGCCGCCCTCGACAACCTGGACGAAGACGACCGGCGACAGGGGCCGGAAGGTTCCCGTCCCGGCGAGGCGCATCCGGAAGCCGCGGAAGGCCTCCGCGACCTCGGCCAGGTGGGCGCGGATCGCCGGCAGCCGGTCGGCCTCGACCTCGGTGGGCGGCACGAGGGTGACATGCGTGGGAATACCGTGCGCGGCAGCGTCCCCGAAGCCCGCGCGCAGCTCCTGGAGCTGGCTGCCGTACGGCTCCGGGACCGCGATCGAAACGCCGAGCGTTACGGTCCCCACGTATGTCTCCTCCGTCATCCGAGTGCGTGCTGTCGCCCAGTGTGGGGGCAGCACCCCCTGTCCCGCCAGGGCGGTCTTTCGCGAGTGCTTCCGACCGCGCTTCCGTCAGTGCTTGGCGGGCAGGAAACCGAGCCGGTCGTAGGCCTGCGCGAGCGTCTCGGCGGCCACCGCGCGGGCCTTCTCCGCGCCCTTGGCCAGGATGGAGTCCAGCGTCTCAGGGTCGTCCAGGTATTCCTGGGTGCGCTGCTTGAAGGGTGTGACGAAGTCGACCATCACGCCGGCCAGGTCGGTCTTCAGCGCGCCGTAGCCCTTGCCGACGTACTTCTCCTCCAGCTCGGGGACCGTCTCGCCCGTGAGGGTGGAGTAGATCGTGAGCAGGTTGCTGACACCGGGCTTCTTCTCGGTGTCGAAGCGGATCTCGGCCTCGGTGTCGGTGACCGCGCTCTTGATCTTCTTCTCGGTGACCTTGGGCTCGTCGAGGAGGTTGATCAGGCCCTTGGGGGACGACGCGGACTTCGACATCTTGATCGCCGGGTCCTGGAGGTCGTAGATCTTCGCGACCTCCTTGACGATGTGCGCGGCGGGCAGGGTGAAGGTCTTGCCGAAGCGCGTGTTGAAGCGCTCGGCAAGGTCGCGGGTCAGCTCGATGTGCTGGCGCTGGTCCTCGCCGACGGGGACGGCGTTCGCCTGGTAGAGCAGGATGTCGGCGACCTGGAGGATCGGGTACGTGAACAGCCCGACGGTGGCGTTGCCCGCGCCCTGCTTGGCGGACTTGTCCTTGAACTGGGTCATCCGGCTGGCCTCGCCGAAACCGGTGATGCAGTTCATGACCCAGCCGAGCTGCGCGTGCTCGGGCACGTGGCTCTGGACGAAGAGCGTGCAGCGCTCGGGGTCCAGGCCGGCGGCGAGGAGCTGCGCGGCGGAGAGGCGGGTGTTCGCGCGCAGTTCCTTCGGGTCCTGCGGCATGGTGATCGCGTGCAGGTCGACGACCATGTAGAAGGCGTCGTGCGTCTCCTGCAGGGCGACGTACTGGCGGATGGCTCCGAGGTAGTTCCCGAGGTGGAACGAACCGGAGGTGGGCTGGATGCCGGAGAGCGCGCGAGGACGATCAGAAGCCATGGCCCCATTCTCTCAGGTGCCGGGGCGGGCTCGGGCCCGCGGTACGGGTGTGACCCGGTGGCCAAATCCCACCCCCACCGCCGACCGCTGCCCGCCGACCGCCCGCCGCCGGCTGCGCGGGGCCGGTTCGAGTCGGCGGGACCCAGCCGCTGCGCGGGGGGCCACCGACGTCGGGCGGGGCCGGGCCGCTGCGCGGGGCTTCCTGGGCTCCGCCCAGACCCGCTCCTCAAACGCCGGAGGGGCTGGATGTGGCTGATGCCGTCCGCCAAGCGCAGCTGGACGGCCCGCAGGTCAGCCCCGGCCACCCCGGACGAAAATCCAGCCCCTCCGGCGATTGAGGAGTGGGGGTCCCCCGGACGGAGTCTGGGGGAGGGGCCGGGGCGGAGCCCCGATTCTTGACGCGCGCCGGGCCGCCGGCCGGAGCCGCATTCAGCCCCGCCGGCGATTGAGGCGCGCGGTCAGGACAGGGGGAGGCCCGGGGCCGGGTACGCGGACATGAGGTCACCGACCTCGGACCGGATCGCCACCAGCTCGGCCTCGTCGGCCTTGGCGGCGGCCGCCACGGCCCGGGAGATCCACTCCGCGACCACCGGCATGTGCTCGACCCCCAGCCCCCGCGACGTCAGCGACGGCGTCCCGATCCGGATCCCCGAGGGATCGAACGGCTTGCGCGTGTCGAACGGCACCGTGTTGTAGTTCACCACGATCCCCGCCCGGTCCAGCGCCTTGGCCGCGACCTTCCCCGGGACCCCGCGCGAGGTGAGGTCCATCAGGATCAGGTGGTTGTCCGTACCGCCCGAGACCAGGTCGAAGCCCCGTTCCAGCAGAGCGGCGGCCAGCGCCCGCGCGTTCGCGACGACCGCGTGCGCGTACGCCGTGAAGGACGGCTGCGCCGCCTCGTGGAGGGCGACCGCGATGCCGGCCGTCGTCTGGTTGTGGGGCCCACCCTGGAGGCCCGGGAAGACCGCCTTGTCGATGGCCTTCGCGTGCTCCTCCCGGCACATCAGCATCGCGCCGCGCGGACCCCGCAGGGTCTTGTGCGTGGTGGTGGAGATGACGTCCACGTGCCCCGCCGGGGACGGGTGCGCGCCGCCCGCGATCAGGCCGGCGATGTGCGCCACGTCCGCGACCAGGATCGAGCCCGCCTCCTCGGCGATCGACGCGAAGGCCGCGAAGTCGATCGTGCGCGGGAGTGCCGTACCGCCACAGAAGATGATCTTCGGGCGCTCGGCCAGCGCCAGCTCGCGCACCGCGTCGTAGTCGATGCGCCCGTCGTCCGCGCGCACGCCGTACTGCACGCCCCGGAACCACGAGCCCGTCGCCGAGACGCCCCAGCCGTGGGTCAGGTGCCCGCCCATCGGCAGGGCCATGCCCATCACCGTGTCGCCGGGCTTCGCGAAGGCCAGGTACACGGCCAGGTTCGCCGGGGAGCCGGAGTACGGCTGCACGTTCGCGTGGTCGACCCCGAAGAGGCCCTTCGCGCGCTCGACGGCCAGCGCCTCCACGCGGTCGATGTTCTGCTGGCCCTCGTAGTAGCGGCGGCCCGGGTAGCCCTCGCTGTACTTGTTCTGGAGGACGGTGCCGGAGGCTTCGAGGACGGCCGCCGAGACGTAGTTCTCGCTGGGGATCAGCCTCAGCGTCTCGGCCTGCAGGGTCTCCTCCGCCGCGACGAAGGACGCCAGCTCGGGGTCGGTCGCGAGAAGGGCGGGGTGACGGTGGTTCGCGCTCATGGCGGCTCCTCCGGGGTCGATTTCGTGTCTCGTCCCCGCGAGGCCCAGGCGAGCGGCCCTGTATGCGGTCCTGCGCGCACGACTCCCCCGGAGTTGGTTCTCCGTACGCCAGTCGCCGTGCGTACCGCCCACCTTAGCGGGCGCGCCACGAGACGGGCTTTCTGTCCGGCATACGAGCGAGGGTGACCTCCACTCCCGGCGATAGCCGGAGGCTTCCTGCATCGGTGGCTAAGCCGCCTGGCAGAGGACCGGTCCGGCCCTGTGGAGGACGTTGAGAGCGCCGACATGGTCGGCGTTGGCGGTGAAGCCGCATTCAACGCACTTGAATTTCTCCTGGGTGCGGTTGTCCCCGGACACGTGCCCGCATCCTCCTGCGGAGGGTGGGCAGGTGCGGGACGTGTTGCGGGCGTCGACCGGGATCACGACACGACCGGCGCTTTCAGCCTTGTGCGCGAGGATGCCCAGGAACACCCCCCAACCCGCATCGTGGATCGACTTGCTCAGCCCGGCCTTCGCCGCTGCGCCGTTCGACAGGAAGACACCGGGCTGCTCGGGGGCGGGCTTGGGTTTGGGGGCGCGGACCATGCCCACGATGTTCAGCTTTTCGTGAGCGATCACGTCGTGGGCACCGACCAGGGCGAAGGCGGCCTTGTGGGCGTGATCGAGTCGCTGCAAGCGGACCTTGCGGTGGAGTTTTACGACCTCCTCGACCGCTACGCGGTGTTTCTTGGTGCGGTCCTCGGCCTTGCAGCGCGGAAAAGCGGAGAGGGTGCGTTGTGCGTCGGCGAGGAACCCGGCCATCGTCCGGCCGGGGCGGGGATTGGGTTCGTGATTGCCGTCCGAGTCGGTGAGGAAGTGGGCGATCCCGAGGTCGATACCGACCACGCTGCCCGTCTTCGGCAGGGGCTCGGCGGGAACCTGATCGCAGGCGAGGATGACGTACCAACGCCGTCCCTCACGCTTGACGCTCACGGTCTTCACGCGGCCTTTGACGGGGCGGTGCTGGTGCACCCGGACGTGTCCCACACCTTGGAAGCGGACGCGGGTCTGACGGTCTTCGGGAGTGGAGTTCCACCGGCAGCCGTCCCCGTCCCTGGGAAACTCCGCCGTGTCGAACCAGTTCACCCCCCGAAAACGCGGGTAACCAGGTGTCTCTCCGGCCTTGACCCGGCGGAAGAACGCCTGCATCGCCTTGTCCAATCGGCGCAAGGTCGCCTGTTGGGAGGAGAACGACCAGCGCCCCTGACGCTCCGGGTCGAATGAACGAATGTCCTTGAGCTGCGCGGACTGCATCCCGTACTTGACGCTGGTCTTCGACACATGCCGGTAGGCGTCACGGCGCTCCTGCAACGCCCCGTTGTAGAGCGAGCAGTGATCAGCCAGCATCTCCGTCAGGGCCCGGGCCTGACGGACGGTGGGACGGAGGAGGAACTTATACGCGCGGCGCACTGCCCTCACCCTGGTAGGGATACGAGGTGCGCCCGGCTTGCTCCTCTTCCCTCCACGTCGTCATAACCTCAACCTAGAGCCGCAACCTGATTCGCTCCCCGCAACCCCGACACCTCACCCGAACGAGTGACCGACCAACCAGCGGCGATTCAGCTTCCCTGCCCCAATACGCGGGAATGTGGATTTCTTCCGGGCCTTACCGCCTGGGCGTCATCCAGTTACCCAGTGACGCCACCCTCGTCACAGGCCTGACGGACGATCGGAGACCCCGTGTCGACAACTGCTGAAGCCATGCGTTCCGCCGACGCGCACAGCGCGCACAACTACCACCCGCTGCCCGTGGTCGTCGCCTCCGCGGAAGGCGCGTGGATGACCGACGTGGAGGGCCGCCGCTACCTCGACATGCTCGCCGGCTACTCGGCGCTCAACTTCGGGCACGGCCACCGCCGGCTGCTCGATGCCGCCCACGCGCAACTGGAGCGGGTCACCCTCACCTCGCGCGCCTTCCACCACGACCGCTTCGCCGACTTCTGCACCGAACTCGCCGCGCTCTGCGGCAAGGACATGGTGCTGCCCATGAACACGGGCGCGGAAGCCGTGGAGACGGCCGTGAAGACCGCCCGCAAGTGGGGCTACGAGGTCAAGGGCGTCCCGGACGGGCACGCCAAGATCGTGGTCGCCGCCGACAACTTCCACGGCCGGACCACCACCATCGTGTCCTTCTCCACGGACCACGACGCCCGCGACCACTTCGGCCCGTACACCCCGGGCTTCGAGATCGTCCCGTACGGGGACCTCACCGCCCTCGCGCACGCCGTCACCGAGAACACCGTCGCCGTGCTGCTGGAGCCGATCCAGGGCGAGGCGGGGGTGCTGGTGCCGCCCGCCGGATACCTCCAGGGCGTACGGGAGCTCACGCGCGAGCGGAACGTCCTCTTCATGGCGGACGAGATCCAGTCGGGCCTCGGCCGGACCGGCAAGACCTTCGCGTGCGAGCACGAGGACGTCGTCCCCGACGTGTACATCCTCGGGAAGGCGCTCGGCGGCGGCGTGGTGCCGGTCTCGGCCGTCGTCGCCGACCGGGACGTGCTCGGGGTGTTCAAGCCCGGCGAACACGGCTCCACCTTCGGCGGGAACCCCCTCGCCTGCGCCGTCGCCCTGGAGGTGATCGCGATGCTGCGCACCGGCGAGTACCAGCAGCGCGCCGCCGAACTGGGCGACCACCTGCACCGGGAGCTGAACCTGCTGGTCGGCGGGGGCGCGGTGACCGCCGTACGCGGCCGCGGGCTGTGGGCGGGCGTCGACATCGACCCGTCGCGCGGGACGGGCCGGGACGTCTCGGAGAAGCTGATGGAGCTCGGCGTACTGGTGAAGGACACCCACGGGTCGACGATCCGCATCGCGCCGCCGCTGGTGATCAGCAAGGAGGACCTGGACTGGGGCCTGGACCAGCTCAGGTCGGTCCTCTCCGCCTAGCCAGAGGATGCTGTGCCCTATTGAATGACGTGGGGCAGGAAGCGGGCGTACTCGTCCGTGACCGGCCCCGCGGATTCGCGGATGCCGAGCCCCGCCGCCTCGTCCTCGACGACCCACGCGCCGAGCACCACCCGGTTGCCGTCGAAGTCAGGCAGCGGGGCCAGGCCCTGGAAGCAGTACTGCTCGCCCTCCTGCGCCACGAAGGCCTCGCCGGCCCCGCCCGCCTCGTGGAGGGTGACGCCCGCGCCCTCCCGGCCCAGCAGCGGCTTCGCTACGTAACCGGTGGTGTCGGCGAGCTCGCGCGGCCCGTCGAGGTAGGCGGGCAGCAGGTTCGGGTGCTCCGGGAAGAGCTCCCAGAGGACCGCGAGCAGCGCCTTGTTGGAGAGCAGCATCTTCCACAGCGGCTCGATCCAGGAGGTGGTGCCGCTGCCGCCGAGGTCGTACGTGCCGAGGACCATGGGGCCGAACTCGTCCTTGACCAGCCACTCCCACGGGTAGAGCTTGAAGCAGCCGCGGATGAAGCGGAGCTTCTCGTCCACGAACCGGCCCGACAGGCTGTCCCAGCCGATCTGTTCGACGGACAGCGCGTGGGTTTCGATGCCGGCCTGCTCGGCGGTCTCCTGGAGGTAGGCGACCGTCATCAGGTCCTCGCCGAGCTCGTCGCTCTCGGAGTGAGCGAAGTGCAACGGGCCGGGGGGCAGCAGCTCGGCCTGTCGGCGCCAGGCGTCGACGAGGCGCTCGTGGAGGGAGTTCCACTGGTCGGCTCCGGGGAAGCGCTCCTCCATCCAGAACCACTGCGGGCTCGCCGCCTCCACCAGCGAGGTGGGGGTGTCGGCGTTGTACTCCAGCATCTTGGCCGGGCCGGTGCCGTCGTACCGCAGGTCGAAGCGGCCGTAGAGGGAGGGCTGTTCGGCGCGCCGCCGCCAGGACTCGGCGACGAGCGCGGCGAGGCGCGGGTCGGTGATGCCCAGGTCCGCGAAACGGTCCTTCTCCACGATGTGCGCGGCCGCGGCCAGGCACATGGCGTGCAGTTCCTCGACGACGTTCTCCAGCGCCTCCACTTCGGGGAGGGAGAAGGAGTAGTACGCGCTCTCGTCCCAGTACGGGCGCAGGGAGTCGTCGGGGTAGCGGGTGAGGGGGTAGATCAGCCCCTGCTCCTCGACGGTCTTCTGCCAGCCGGGCCGGGGTTCGATGGTGTGCCGCTTCATTGCTGCTTGCCCGTTCCTCAGCCGCCGCTGGAGCCGGAAGTGCTCCCGCCGATGCCGCCCCGAGTGACGGCGGACTTGTCGAAGCTGCCGCCGCTGACCTTGCCGGCGGTGACGTAGCCGCCGTAGTAGTAGGCGCCGCGGCCGCCGCTCTTGCACTCCTTGTTGTTCAGGTGCTCCAGCGTCGAGCGGGACGCGCAGCGCTTGTCCGGCTCGTCGCTGCTGCCGCACGCCACGAGGGTGGCCGCGAGCAGGCCCATGCCGCCCAGGGCGACCGCGCCGGAGCGCATGCGGCGCTGATTGGTGTTGCTGCTGTCCATGTCTGCTGCTCCCCCTGGGACCCGGCGTACTGCGGGACAGAGTAGAGCGGTGGGCCCGGGGGATGGAATCCGGCCGTCGTGAGATCTGTGACCTAGAGTCAGTTCGTGCTCATTGGGATGATTTGCGCACTCGGTGCGGCGGTCTGCTTCGGTACGGCGTCCGTTCTGCAGGCGGTGGCGGCGCGGGCCGCGGAGCCCGGGACGGGCTCCGGGGTCGACCCGGCGCTCATGCTGCGGGCGCTGCGGCAGTGGCGGTACCTGGTCGGCCTCGGGCTGGACGGGGCCGGGTTCGTGCTCCAGATCATCGCCCTGCGCCACATCCCGATCTACGCGGTGGGCGCCGCGCTGGCGGCGAGCCTCGCGGTGACGGCGGTGGTCGCCTCGCGGCTGCTGCGGGTGCGGCTGTCGCGGATGGAGTGGGGTGCGGTGTGGGTGGTGTGCACGGGGCTGCTGATGCTGGGGCTCGCCTCCGGGGAGGAGGGCTCCGGAGAGGGGTCCCTGGCCCTCAAGCTGGGACTGCTGGGGGTGGCGGTGATGGTGCTGCTGGTGGGCGCGGCGGCCGGCCGGCTCCCGGACGGGCCGCGAGCCCTCGTCCTCGGCCTGGCCTCGGGGACGGGCTTCGGGGTGGTGGAGGTGTCGGTACGCCTCATCGACACCGTCTCCCTGCGGGAGTTGGCCAACCCGGCGCTGTACGCGCTCCTGCTGGGCGGCGCGGCGGGGTTCCTCCTGCTCACCTCCGCGCTGCAAAGGGGCTCCGTGACGGCGGCGACGGCCGGCCTGGTCCTCGGCGAGACGATCGGCCCGGCGGTGGTGGGTGTGGTCTGGCTCGGCGACCGCACGCGCGAAGGCCTGACGTGGCTGGCGGTGGCCGGCTTCGCCGTAGCCCTGGCCGGGGCGCTTGCGCTGGCCCGCTTCGGGGAGCCCCCGGAGCCGGAGCCGGTCACCCCGTGACCCTCCGGGGGCGTACGGGTTGCCGCTGCGCCGAGCCCTTCCCCCACCCCACCCCTTCCCGAAACCGGGCTCTGCCCGGACCCGCGCCTCAATCGCCGGCAGGGCTGGATTTCGCCCGGCCAGGACTGGAAACGCCCAGGACGGGGACGGGGTGGGGTGTTGTCCCGGACGTAAAACGTGATGTGTGGCGCGGCAGCACCCGCACCAACGAAGACACGCCCAGGCGCCATAAATCATGAGTCCCGGACGACACCCCACCCCGGCACCGGCCCCCACACGAAGCCCCCGCCACGAACACCGCACCGGCCCTTCCCGGCACCCCGCCAGGGGACACCGCCCCGGCGCAGCCGGACCCGTACGACACCCCGCCAAGCCCCCGGCACGGGACCCCGCACCGGCCCCCCACACGCAGCCCCCGGCACGGGAGCCGCACCCCCACCCCGCCAAACGGCCTACGGCAAAACCGCCGACAGCGCCGCCAGCGTAGGCGCCCACGCGCTGTCCGACGGCGTCCCGTAGCCGACCACCAGCGCCGCCCGCGGCGGGAGGTCGGCCTCCGGGTGGCGGTGGCGGGACAGGCCGTCCAGGGCGAGGTCCTGCCAGGCCCCCGACTGGATCACCGAGCGCTCCGTCACCCCCTCCGGGAGGTCCAGCACCGCGTGCAGCCCCGCCGCGATCCCCGACACGCCGACCCGCCCGCCCACCGCCGCGACCAGCTCGTCCCGCCGCCGCCGGTACCGCAGCCGCATGCCGCGCACGTGCCGGTCGTACGCCCCCGACGTGATGAACTCCGCCAGCGTGAGCTGCTCCAGCGCGCTGGAGGTCCAGTCGGTCAGGCCCTTGACCGCCAGGACCTCCTCGACGAGCCCCGCCGGGACCACCATCCACCCCGTCCGCAGCCCCGGCGCCAGGGACTTGCTGGCGGTGCCCAGGTACACCACGCGCTCCGGGTCCAGCCCCTGGAGCGCCCCCA
Organism: Streptomyces sp. NBC_01351; assembly: GCF_036237315.1. Taxonomy (GTDB): domain Bacteria; phylum Actinomycetota; class Actinomycetes; order Streptomycetales; family Streptomycetaceae; genus Streptomyces. Next base: position 3,298,876 of record NZ_CP108356.1, read on the forward strand.
CCGGCTGGCGGTCGTAGCGGAACTCCCCGTCGTAGTCGTCCTCCAGGATCAGCCCGCCCGTGGTGCGCGCCCAGTCGACCGCCGCCGCCCGCCGGGCCGGGGTCAGCGCGGCCCCGGTCGGGAACTGGTGCGCGGGAGTCAGCAACACCGCGCCGATACCCGCGCGCCCGCCCAGTTCCCCCGTACGGGCCCCGTCCCCGTCCACCCCCAGCGGGCGCGTCCGCAGGCCCGCCTTCGCCAGCAGGTCCCGGTGGATGTCCAGCCCGTACCCCTCCACCGCCACCTCCCGCACCCGGCGCGCCCGCAGCGCCCCCGCCAGCAGCGTCAGCCCGTGCACGAACCCGGCGCACAGCACGATCCGCTCCGGGTCCGCGTACACCCCGCGCGCCCGCGCCAGGTACCCCGCGAGGGCCTCCCGCAGCTCGATCCGGCCGCGCGGATCGACCGCGTACCCGAAGGCCTCGTTCGGCGCGTTGGTCAGCGCCCGCCGGGCCGCCGTGAGCCAGGCGGCGCGCGGGAAGCCGCTCAGGTCCGGGGAGCCGGGCTGGAGGCTGTACGAGGGCCCCCGGCGCGCGGGCCCGCGGGCCCGGGCGGCGCCGGCGGCGGCCTGGGTCCGGCGCGGACGCGCACGTTCGGCGACCCGGGTCCCGGAGCCCTGCCGGGCCGTCAGCCAGCCCTCGGCGACGAGCTCGGCGTACGCCTCCGCGACCGTGTTCCGCGCGATGCCCAGGTCCACGGCGAGCGACCGCGAGGACGGCAACCGCGTCCCGGCCGCCAGCCGCCCGCTGCGCGCGGCCTCCCGCAGCGCCTCGGTGAGCCCGGCCCGCAGGCCGCGCCCGGTGGAGAGGTCGAGGTGCAGGTCGGCGCCGAAAGTGGCCCAGGAATCCGTCATGGATATGGACCATATCCCTGGGCCGCCCGCCTCCTAGGGTGAACACATGACGGATACGCAGAACGCACACGCTCACGCCCACCCCCACACCCCCCGCATGCAGATGGCGAAGGTCGTCCCCGAGGTCTACAAGGCCGTCCTGGCCCTGGAGATCGCCGCCAAGAAGGGCCTTGACCCGGCCCTGGTCGAACTCGTCAAGATCCGCGCCTCGCAGATCAACCACTGCGCCTTCTGCATCGACATGCACACCAAGGACGCCGTCGCGGCGGGCGAGAGCGTCGAGCGCATCGTGCTGCTGCCCGCCTGGGAGGAGTCGCGGCACTTCTACACCGAGAAGGAGCTCGCCGCGATCGAGCTCACCGAGGCCGTCACCGTCCTCACGGACGGCTTCGTGCCGGACGAGGTCTACGAGAAGGCCGCGAAGCACTTCGAGGAGCGCGAGCTGGCCCAGCTGATCGCCGTCATCGCGACGATCAACGTCTGGAACCGCATCGGCGTCACCACCCGCCTGGTGCCGGGCCGTTACACCCCGGGCACGTACAAGGCCTGATACGCCGACACTCAGACGCACGAGAACGCCCCGGCGGGCAGGCCCGCCGGGGCGTTCTCGTGGAGTGAAGCGATCCGGTCCGCGACGGACCGGGGTGGATCAGATCAGGCCGAGCTCGCGCACCGCGTCGCGCTCCTCGACGAGCTCCGCCACGGACGCGTCGATGCGCGCACGGGAGAACTCGTTGATGTCCAGGCCCTGGACGATCTCGTACTTGCCGTCCTTGGTGGTGACGGGGAAGGAGGAGATGATGCCCTCCGGGACGCCGTAGGAGCCGTCCGACGGGATGCCCATCGAGGTCCAGTCGCCCGCGGCGGTGCCGTTGACCCAGGTGTGCACGTGGTCGATGGCGGCGTTGGCGGCCGAGGCGGCGGAGGACGCGCCACGGGCCTCGATGATCGCGGCGCCGCGCTTGGCGACGGTCGGGATGAAGGTGTCGGCGAGCCACAGCTCGTCGTTGACGACCTCGGCGGCGTTCTTGCCGGCGATCTCCGCGTGGAAGATGTCCGGGTACTGGGTCGCCGAGTGGTTGCCCCAGATGGTGAGGCGCTTGATGTCGGAGACGGCGGCACCGGTCTTGGTGGCCAGCTGCGAGATCGCGCGGTTGTGGTCCAGGCGGGTCATCGCGGTGAAGCGCTCGGCCGGTACGTCCGGGGCGGCGGCCTGCGCGATGAGCGCGTTGGTGTTGGCCGGGTTGCCCACGACCAGGACCTTGATGTCGTCCGCGGCGTGCGCGTTGATCGCGGCGCCCTGCGGCTTGAAGATGCCGCCGTTGGCGGAGAGCAGGTCACCGCGCTCCATGCCCTTGGTGCGCGGGCGGGCGCCGACGAGCAGCGCGACGTTGGCACCCTCGAAGCCCTTGTTCGGGTCGTCGAAGATGTCGATGCCGGCGAGCAGCGGGAAGGCGCAGTCGTCGAGCTCCATGGCGGTGCCCTCGGCGGCCTTCATGCCCTGGGGGATCTCCAGGAGGCGGAGCTTGACCGGCACGTCCGCGCCGAGCAGGTGGCCGGACGCGATGCGGAAGAGCAGCGCGTAGCCGATCTGGCCGGCGGCGCCGGTGACGGTGACATTCACAGGAGTGCGGGTCATGGCCTTCTCCGTTAGACAGCTGGCGGTTGGGGCGTCCCGCCCCATGTGCTGGAGGACGCCGCTCCCCAGTGAATCTTGATGTGAAGAGACATCCGCGGTCAGGCTATCCGACCTTGGAACGGCCCGATCCCCCGGTCCCTGTGGTGCATGGCACACGAACCGGGGGGTTCGAAGGCGGGAGGGGGGTTTCCGCCCTGCGTTTCGACCCTTTCGGGCTATCACCGGGTGCCCGTTCGGAGGTCTCAGCGCACGGTGAAGCGGACCGCGTCCTCCAAAAAGGGGATCTCCAGCCACGGTTTGGGCTCTATCACCAGCGCGAGCAGCGTGATGGCCACGCCCAGCAGCCCGTACGTGACCATGTCCGTGAAGCGGGAGCGCACCGCGAGCATCCCCACCGAGGGCAGTACGCATCGCATCGCGGAGGCAGCGATCAGGGCCACGCCGATCGCCAGGCAGCCGCCGCGCGGATGCCCGAACGCCGTGGCCAGCAGCCCGACGGCGGTCGCGGTGAGCACGGCGAGCATCGGCCACTGGCGGACGGGCGTGGACACGGCCCCGGGCACGGCGCGGCCGCTGCCCTCGGGGCGGGCGGTGTCCCGGGTGACGGACGGGAAGCGGCGGGAGCCGGGCGGCCGGGGCCCGGCCGTGCTCCCCGCGCTCCGCGTGCTCCCCGCGTGCCCGGTGCTCCCGGTGCTCCCGGCATGCCCATTGCTCCCGGCATGCCCGTTGCTCCCCGCGCGCTCCGCGCTCTCCGCGTCCGGGTCAGCCTTCACTGGTGCTCCGTTCCGCCGCCTCGACGACATTGACCAGCAGCTGGGCCCGGGTCATGGGGCCGACGCCGCCCGGGTTCGGGGAGATCCAGGCCGCCACCTCGGCGACTCCCGGGTGCACGTCGCCGACGATCTTCCCGTTCTCGTCGCGGCTGACGCCCACGTCGAGGACGGCCGCGCCCGGCTTCACGTCCTCCGGCTTGACCAGGTGCGGGACACCGGCCGCCGCGACGATGATGTCGGCCTGGCGCAGCAGCCCGGACAGGTCGCGCGTACCGGTGTGGCAGAGCGTCACGGTGGCGTTCTCGGACTTGCGGGTCAGCAGCAGCCCGATGGACCGTCCGACGGTGATGCCGCGGCCGAGGACGACGACGTGCGCGCCGTTGATCTCGACGCCGTGGTGGCGCAGCAGTTCGACGATCCCGTACGGGGTGCAGGGCAGCGGCCCCGGCTCGTTGAGCACCAGCCGGCCGAGGGAGGTGGGGTGCAGGCCGTCGGCGTCCTTGAGCGGATCCATCAGCTCCAGGACCCGGTTGGTGTCGATGCCCTTGGGGAGCGGGAGTTGGACGATGTAGCCCGTGCACTCCGGGTTGGCGTTGAGTTCCCCGACGACCGCCTCGATGTCCTCTTGGGAGGCCGTCGCGGGCAGTTCGCGCTGGATGGAGGCGATGCCGACCTCGGCGCAGTCCTTGTGCTTGCCGTTGACGTACCAGCGGCTGCCCGGATCGTCACCGACCAGCAGGGTACCGAGGCCGGGGGTGATGCCCCGGGCCTTCAGGGCCGCCACGCGGGCGGTCAGTTCGGACTTGATCGCGGCCGCGGTGGCCTTGCCATCGAGAATCTGGGCGGTCATGCACCCATCCTCCCGGATGGAGTGGCCCCGGTTCCAGTCATGGGCTTCCGGAACACCTCGTGGGCGTACGAGGTTGATTGCACTTGCACAACAAGTCAGGGGCCCCACGGCAACCAACTGGACAAGCCCTTGCCGATCCGAGGACGATGCACTCAAAGAGTGCCGCGGGCAGTGCCGGGGGGCGGACCGCAGACAGCAGAAATTCCTCCGCGCGTGCCGTGCGTCCCCGCACTTCCACGGAGGAACACCGCAAATGAGCTTCGGCGACCCGAACAACCCGTACGGACAGCAGCCCCAGGCCCCGCAGGGCCAGCCCGGCTACGGCTACCCGCAGCAGGCCCCGCAGGGCATCCCGCCGCAGGGCGGCTACGCCTACCCGCAGCAGGGTGCGCCCCAGGGCTACCCGGCCGGCCCCGGTGGCTACCAGGGCATGCCGATGCAGATGCCGGGTCTGCTGAAGACCTCGCGCGTCCTGCTCTTCATCATCGGCGGCCTGCAGATCATCGGCGGCCTGTTCATGGGCCTCGGCGCGGCCGCGCTGTCGGGCAGCGACTCGACGGGCGCCGCCGGCGACGTCGTGGGCGGTGTCCTCGTGATCATCGGTCTGGTCGTCCTCGCGCTCGGCGGCCTGGCCATCTTCCTCGGCGTCAAGTTCGCCAAGGGCGGCAACGGCATCCGCATCACCACGATCATCTACGGCGGGCTTTCCGTACTGGGCAGCCTCGCCAACTTCACCAACACCGAGACCGCCGGCGGCCCGGCCGGCGGCGTCGTCGGCCTCGCCATCGGCGGCATCATCCTCGCCTCGGTGGTCACCGCCGACGGCGCTGCCTGGTTCAAGCGCCCGCGCTACTGAGCCTCGTAGCTCCACCACGCATACGGCGAAGGCCGCGACCCGCAGCAGTGCGCGGGTCGCGGCCTTCGCCGTGTGCGGAGCCTGTCCGGTCTCAGTGGAAGAAGTGGCGCGTCCCCGTGAAGTACATCGTCACGCCGGCCTTCTTCGCGGCCTCGACGACCAGCTCGTCCCGCATCGAACCGCCCGGCTGGACCACGGCCTTGATGCCCGCGGCCGTCAGGATCTCCAGCCCGTCCGGGAAGGGGAAGAAGGCGTCGGAGGCGGCGTACGAGCCCTGCGCGCGCTCGGCGCCCGCCCGCTCGACGGCGAGCTTCGCCGAGTCGACGCGGTTGACCTGGCCCATGCCGACGCCGACCGAGGCGCCGTCCTTGGCGAGCAGGATCGCGTTGGACTTGACGGCCCGGCAGGCCTTCCACGCGAACGCCAGCTCGGCGAGCTCGTCGGCGGAGAGGGCGTCGCCGGTGGCGAGGGTCCAGTTGGCCGGGTCGTCGCCGTCCGCCTGGCCCCTCCCCTTTTCAAACGTGTCCGACTGCTGGAGCAGCACGCCGCCGGAGATCGGCTTCAGGTCGCCCGGCTGGTGCGGGGTACCGTCCACCTTCAGCACGCGGATGTTCTTCTTCTTGGCCAGGATCTCGACCGCGCCGTCCTCGTAGGCGGGGGCGGCGATGACCTCGGTGAAGATCTCCGCGACCTGCTCGGCGAGCTCGACGGTCACCGGGCGGTTGACGGCGATGACGCCGCCGAAGGCCGACAGCGGGTCGCAGGCGTGCGCCTTGCGGTGGGCCGCGGCGACGTCGTCCGCGTCGACCGCGATGCCGCACGGGTTGGCGTGCTTGATGATCGCGACGCAGGGCTCTTCGTGGTCGTAGGCGGCCCGGCGGGCGGCCTCGGTGTCCACGTAGTTGTTGAAGGACATCTCCTTGCCGTGCAGCTGCTCGGCGTTGGCGAGCCCGCCCGGCTGACCGTCCGTGTACAGCGCGGCGGCCTGGTGCGGGTTCTCGCCGTACCGGAGGGTGGACTTGCGGTCCCAGGCGCCCGCGAGGAACTCGGGCAGGACGGCGCCCTCTTCCGGCGCGTACGCGTTCGTGAACCAGGAGGCCACGGCAACGTCGTAGGCGGCGGTGTGCTGGAAGGCCTCGGCCGCGAGCCGCTTGCGGGCGGTGAGGTCGAAGCCGCCGCCCTGGGCGGCCGCGATCACGTCGGCGTAGCGGGCCGGGCTGGTGACGACGGCGACCGAGGGGTGGTTCTTGGCCGCGGCGCGGACCATCGACGGGCCGCCGATGTCGATCTGCTCCACGCACTCGTCCGGGGTGGCACCCGACTGGACGGTGGCCAGGAAGGGGTAGAGGTTGACGATCACCAGGTCGAAGGGCTCCACGCCCAGCTCGGCGAGCTGGTTGCGGTGGTCCTCCAGGCGCAGGTCGGCGAGGATGCCGGCGTGCACGCGCGGGTGCAGGGTCTTGACGCGGCCGTCCAGGCACTCGGGGAAGCCGGTGAGCTCCTCGACCTTGGTGACGGGAACCCCGGCGGCGGCGATCTTCGAGGCGGTGGAACCGGTGGAGACGAGCGCGACGCCGGCCTCGTGCAGACCGCGGGCCAGGTCTTCCAGTCCCGTCTTGTCGTAGACGCTGACGAGCGCACGCCGGATCGGCCGCTGGGTCGTGGTCGGTTCGTTGCTCTCTGCGGTCTCTACGGCGGTCACTGGATTGTTACCTTTCGTCCCTCAATGCGGTAGCCGTGCCGGGCCAGGCGCCCCACGACGTCGACGAGCAGCTGGCGCTCGACTTCCTTGATGCGCTCATGGAGAGCGGCTTCGTCGTCCTCGTCCCGTACCTCGACCACACCCTGGGCGATGATCGGACCGGTGTCCACGCCGCTGTCCACGAAGTGGACCGTGCAGCCGGTGACCCTCGCGCCGTAGGCGAGCGCGTCCCGTACGCCGTGCGCACCGGGGAAGGCGGGGAGGAGGGCGGGGTGGGTGTTGACGAACCGGCCGCCGAAGCGGTCGATGAACGTCTTGCCCACGATCTTCATGAACCCGGCGGACACGACGAGGTCCGGGGCGTACGAGTCGGTCGCCTCGGTGAGCGCGACATCCCACTCCTCGCGGCTCCCGTACGCCTTGACCGGGCACACGAAGGTGGGGATCCCGGCCTTCTCGGCCCGCTCCAGGCCCGCGATGTTCTCTCGGTCGGCCCCCACGGCGACGACTTCGGCACCGAAGCCCTCGGATCCGCCGGGGTGGGCGTCGATGGCGTCGAGCAGGGCCTGGAGGTTGGTGCCGGAACCGGAGACCAGCACGACCAGGCGGGAGGCGGCCATGGGAGGCCCTTTCTCGCGTATTTGCGGTGTTCGTCTTTGTGTGGTCATACGAAACTTCGGGGTACCGATATACGGGGAACCATACGAAGCCACCGACCGCCTGCAACGATACCGGCACACCGGACGGCCCCCGAGGGACGGGGGGACGGCCGGACGGTAGCGTCTGGCGTACACGCCTCGACGTCGCCCTGACGTCCATGACACAGGGGAAGAAACGCACCCGATGCCGGACCGCCGCCAGCCCGACTCCTCCACCCCCTCCCCCTCCACCGACGACAACCCCTTCGCCGCTCCGCCGGAGGGCCGCCCCGACCAGCCGTGGCAGCCGCGCGCGGGCGCCGACGGCGGACCGGGTCCGGGGGGCGGGGAGGACCCGGGGAAAGCGGACCGCCAGGGCGGCCCGGCCCGCTGGGACCCGACGGACCCCGTCCAGCGGCGGGCGCGGTACGCGCTGCTGGCCGGCATGTGGGGCTTCTTCTTCGGCATCTTCGGGATCCCCTCGGTGGGCCTCCTCCTGGGCGCGCTGGCCATGTACTGGGGCATCAGCGCCCTCCGCGGCCGCCCGGCCCCTGCCACCGCCTCGGCCTCCGCCTCGACCTCCGCCACCACTTCGGAGCAGCCCGCGCCCCAGCCCCAGGGCGGCCTGGCGGCCCTCGGCCCGGCGGCCCGCCCCCAGCGCACGGCGGCGGTGAGCGGCCTGGTCACGGCCTCGCTGGCGATCCTGCTGGCGATGAGCTCGTACGCCTTGCAGCTGGCCTACAAGGACTTCTACGTCTGCCGCGACGACGCCCTGACCCAGTCCGCGGAACTCCAGTGCAACACCCTGCTCCCGGACAACTTCGTGGGCGACGTCCTCAAGGTCCGCGAGTAGCCGTGCGGCGCGCCGAGTAAGCCCCCTCACCCCGCCACCGCGCAACCCTCCGGGCCCCGACTCCCGACCTCGGGCCCCGGGCCCCGGGCCCCGGGCCCCGGCGGAGCGAATCCAGCCTCGCCGACGTCTGCGGCGCGGGGGTCCCGAATCCAGCCTCGCCGGCGTTTGAGGCGCGGGGGTCCCGAATCCAGCCTCGCCGGCGTTTGAGGCGCGGGGGTCCGGGGGCAGAGCCCCCGGCAGCGGCGCCGCAGACGCAAACGGCGGGCTAGGCCGGCGGCTTACGGCGGGCCAGCACCCGGGCGCCGACCACGGGCGGCACCAGCGGGGCCGGCGCAGCCGGCGGCAAGGTGAGCTCCGGCCCTACCGCGGGCACGACGGTCAGCACCCGGGCCGGGACGGCACCCGGCACAGCAGCGGCGGCAGCCGGCACGGCAGCGCCCTCCGGCGGGGCCGGGGCCGCAAGCGGGGCCGCGGTAGGCGCCGGAGATGAGGCGGGGGCCGGCACCGGCGGGCGCGAGATGTCCGGGATCAGGCCGCCGGCGGCCGCCCTCAAGGCCTCCCAGCGAAGCTCCCGCACCCCGCTGTCGTGCCACCCGTCACCCCCCTGCGCGGCCAGCGCATCGGCGACCGGCCGGTTCCGCCACGCGTGCACCGCCACCGCCACCAGAACCCCCGGCAGGGTCCACGCGAAGGCCGCCGCCCCCACCGCCCACCACACCGGCCCGAACTCCGCGAGCTCCCGCGACCCCAGCGGCCCCGCCGAAGCCGCAGCCAGCCCGGCCATGGCCAGCCCGCACACCAGCGCTCCCAGGGCGGCGGTGAGCACGGTCTCCCCGTACGAGACCTCCCGCGCGCGGCGCACCGCGAACCACCCCACCGCCAGCCCGGCCACCACCGGCACCCCGGCGGCAGCCCAGGTCAGCGGGGTGCCCGGCCCCTCGGGCGGCAGCGCGGCCAGCAGCGGGAAGCGCGGCAGCGAGGGCGATCCGGCGAAGCCGAGCGGGGTGGCGCTCGCGCCGGCGCCGAGGGCGAAACCGGGCCCGAGGGCGTACGCCGCGCCCCACACCATGGCGTTCGGAATCAGCGCGACCGCGAGCAGCAGCACCGCGAACCGCCCGGACCACACCCCGGTCAGCGCCACGAACGACCCCTGCACCTCCGCCCCGTGCCACGCGAGCGAGAGCCCCACGAGCAGCGCGCCGCCGCCGAGCAGCACGAGCGCCCCACCCGCCCCGGCGCGGAGCGCCAGCGCGTAACGGGGGCGCGTGACGGCCCTGCGTACGCCCCCGGGCACCCAGGACGGCAGCGGCCCGAGCGGACGCCCCCGGGCCGCCCACACCCCGCCGGCGGCGGCGAGCACGGCGACCAGCGGCACGTGCCAGGCCGCGCTGAGGGGGTCGGCCGGCATCGGCCCCCCGGCGGCGTACACGGTGGCGAGGGCCCCGACCGATAGGTATCCGCAGAGCACGGCCGAGAAGACGGCGCTGCCGGGCAGCACCTCCTCACCGTCCTCCTCGGAGCCGCTCCCCAGCCGTGCGGCCCGCCGCATCAGCAGCGCGGGCAGCCAGACGAGCAGCAGCGGAGTCACCCCGACCGGCGCGGGCGCGCCGGACAGGGTCTCGTACCGCACCAGCTCCGTACCGTGCGCCAGCAGCCACAGGCCGGCGGCGAGGTGCAGGGCGCCGCCGGGGCCGCTGTCGGGGTACGGGGAGCTGATCCACAGGACGATGACGAGCACGGCGAGGAAGCCGAGCCCGAGCCCGGCCGCCACGGCGCCGCCCATCACGCATGCGGCTGCGGCAGGAGAACGGCGCCGCCGGCCGGCTCGCGGGGCCGCCGGCAACGAGGTCCCGCGTTCGGTCACTTGGGTCACCCCGTCATGGTGCCAACGACACGCGCTATGAGCGGGTAACAGGCGAATGCCCGTGGTGTCGCTCAATATACGTTTATGTACTTTTTCGCCCAGGGCTGTCGGGTCGCGGGGAGTGTGGCATGACACAAAGCGTCGAGACGACCTCCGCATCGGACGCGGAGCGGAGCCTCCCGTCCCCGAAGGAGCGCCGCAGACTGCGCGAAGCGGCGGATCTGACGCACGATGAGGTCGCGGCGGCCGTCGGCGTCACCCCGACCACGGTCCGCTCCTGGGAGACCGGCCGCACGGCCCCGCGCGGCCGCAAGCGCGAGGTCTACGCCCGCTTCCTGACCCGCCTTCAGACCCCGGCGGACACCCCGCCGGGCGCAGCCGCCCCGCACGCGAACACCCCTGCGGGCCCCGAGTCCGACGCGCCGGCATCCACCCCGGCCGGACCCCCCTCCGCACCGCGCACGCACACCCTTGCGGGCCCCGAGGCCCCCGCACCGGCCGCCGCGGCGTCGTCAACCACGCCCGCCGAGCCCGCCGCCACCGCGGCGGCCCCGGCCCGCGCCGACAGCGCTGCTGCGCACGCGGATACCCCCGTGCGGCCGGAAGCGATCGCGCCACCCGAGGCCGCGCCCCGGTCCGCCGCTGACGCCGGCTCACCCGCCACCCCCGCGTCCGGGTTGCGCGCGACCGGAGCCGTACGGGACTTCGCCGGCGTCGGTGCCGGTGCCGGTGCCGGTGCCGGGACCCGGCCCGAGGCCGCCGCGAAGCAGGCCGCGAAGCCGCCCGCCGGGGCGGTCCGGCACACCGCCGAGCCCCCGGTCCCGGTCGCCCCCGGCGGCTACCCCGAGTCGCCCGGAACCGCCGCGCCCACCCACGCGCCGGCCGAACCGAACGAGCCCGACCGGCGGTCGGCGCCGTCAAAGACGGCGGCGTCGGCAGGGACCGCCGCGGCCCCGGCAACAGACGACCGGCAGCCGGCAGCCACACCGGGGACCGCCGGGACCACCATGGCGACCACCGCGGAGGCGCCGCAGGCCGACGCCGACCCCGCCACCGACCCCGACCCCGACCCCGACCCCGACCAGGCAACGCCGCAGGCGCCACGGCACCGGACACCCGTCCAGGACTTCGACGCGCTCCACGCCCACGCCGCCCCCGCCCTCACCCGGCAGACCTACCTGCTCACCGGCCGCCGCGCCCTCGCGCAGGAGGCCGTGGAGCGGGCCTTCCAGCAGGCGTGGGAGCGGTGGCCCGAGGTGGCGACCGACCCGGACCCCGTGGGCTGGGTGCGCGCGGCCGCGTACGAGTACGCGCTCTCCCCCTGGCACCTGTTCCGCCGAGCCCACCGCCACCCCGACAAGCCCCCCGCCGAGCCCGCCGACCGGATCCTCCTCGACGCGATGCTCGCGCTGCCCACCAACCACCGCCGCACCGTGCTGCTGTACGACGGCGTGGGACTCGACCTCCCCGACACCGCCGCGGAGACGGAGGCCAGCACGCCCACCGCCGGCAACCGGCTGCTCCACGCGCACGCCACGCTCGCCGAACGGATCCCCGAGCTGGCCGACGTGGCGCCCGAGAAGCAGTCGGCGCTGCTGCGCGACAGGTTCACCGCGCTGCGGCCGGCCGTGGCGCTCGACCCGCGCCCGGCGGCCGTCGTACGGGACTCCGGCGAGCGGCGCACCCGGCTGTGGACGCGGGTCGCGGTCGGCGTGACCGCGGTCATCGCGGTGGCCACCGCGTTCACGGCGGCGACCGCACCGACCAAGTACGAGCCGCCGAACGCCCCCGGGGCGAACGTCTCCGGCGTGCCCCCGCACAGCGGGCCCCAGCGGCTCACCGAGGAGAGCAGGACGCTCCACGACAAGCTGCGCTCCGACCCCGACGCCGGTCCGGCCAGGATCGTCCCGAAGGGCGAATGAGGAGCGTACGAAAACGGGCGTGACCCGCACCTCCCGAGGGGTGCGGGCCACGCCCGTACATGCTTGTGCAGACTGCTTACTGAGCGGCGTTCAGGATCTCGCGCGCCAGCTTCGCGGTCTCGGTCGGCGTCTTGCCGACCTTCACGCCCGCGGCCTCCAGGGCTTCCTTCTTGGCCTGTGCGGTGCCAGAAGAACCGGAGACGATGGCACCCGCGTGGCCCATGGTCTTGCCCTCGGGGGCGGTGAAGCCCGCGACGTAGCCGACGACCGGCTTGGTGACGTTCTTCGCGATGAAGTCCGCCGCACGCTCCTCGGCGTCGCCGCCGATCTCGCCGATCATGACGATGAGCTCGGTCTCCGGGTCGGCCTCGAAGGCCTCCAGGGCGTCGATGTGCGTGGTCCCGATGACCGGGTCGCCACCGATGCCGACGGCGGAGGTGAAGCCGATGTCGCGCAGCTCGTACATCATCTGGTAGGTCAGCGTGCCGGACTTGGACACGAGACCGATCTTGCCGGGCTTGGTGATGTCGCCCGGGATGATGCCGGCGTTGGACTGGCCGGGGGTGATCAGACCCGGGCAGTTCGGGCCGATGATGCGGGTCTTGTTGCCCTTGGCGGTCGCGTACGCCCAGAAGGCGGCGGAGTCGTGCACCGCGATGCCCTCGGTGATGACGACGGCCAGCGGGATCTCGGCGTCGATCGCCTCGACCACGGCGGACTTGGCGAAGGCCGGCGGGACGAAGAGGACGGAGACGTTGGCGCCCGTCTTCTCCATCGCCTCGGCGACGGAGCCGAAGACCGGGACCTCGGTGCCGTCGAAGTCGACGGTGGTGCCGGCCTTGCGCGGGTTCACGCCGCCGACGATGTTGGTGCCGTCAGCCAGCATCAGCTTGGTGTGCTTCATGCCCGTGGCACCGGTCATGCCCTGGACGATGACCTTGCTGTCCTTGTTGAGGAAGATAGCCATGTGAGTCTGTGACCTCTGCCCTTACTTCGCAGCCGCGAGCTCGGCGGCCTTGTCGGCCGCGCCGTCCATGGTGTCCACGCGCTGCACCAGCGGGTGGTTGGCGTCCGAGAGGATCTTGCGACCCAGCTCGGCGTTGTTGCCGTCGAGACGGACGACCAGCGGCTTGGTGACCGCCTCGCCCTTGTCCGCGAGCAGCTGCAGCGCCTGGACGATGCCGTTGGCGACCTCGTCACAGGCGGTGATGCCACCGAAGACGTTGACGAAGACGGACTTGACGTCCGGGTCGCCGAGGATGATCTCGAGACCGTTGGCCATGACGGCGGCGGAGGCGCCACCGCCGATGTCCAGGAAGTTGGCGGGCTTGACGCCGCCGTGGTTCTCGCCGGCGTAGGCGACGACGTCGAGGGTGCTCATGACGAGACCCGCGCCGTTGCCGATGATGCCGACCTCACCGTCGAGCTTGACGTAGTTGAGGTTCTTCGCCTTGGCGGCCGCCTCGAGCGGGTTCGCGGCAGCGTGGTCCACGAACTCCTCGTGGCCCGGCTGACGGAACTCGGCGTTCTCGTCGAGCGAGACCTTGCCGTCGAGGGCGATGACGTCGCCGTTGGCGACCTTCGCGAGCGGGTTGACCTCGACGAGGAGCGCGTCCTCGGCGATGAAGGTCGCCCACAGGGTCACGAGGACCTCGGCGACCTTCTCGGCGACCTCGGCCGGGAACTGCGCCAGGGCGACGATCTCGCGGGCCTTCTCGATGGTCACGCCCTCGTTGGCGTTCACCGGGACCTTCGCGAGCTTCTCCGGGGTCTCCTCGGCGACCTGCTCGATGTCCATGCCGCCCGCGACCGAGGCCATGGCCAGGAAGGTGCGGTTGGTGCGGTCGAGGAGGTAGGAGACGTAGTACTCCTCCAGGATCTCCGGCGCGGTCTCGGCGATCATCACCTTGTGGACCGTGTGGCCCTTGATGTCCATGCCGAGGATGTCCGTCGCACGGGCGACGGCCTCGTCCGGGGTGGCGGCAAGCTTCACGCCGCCGGCCTTGCCGCGGCCGCCGACCTTCACCTGCGCCTTGACGACCGACTTGCCGCCCAGCCGCTCGGTGGCCTCGCGAGCCGCCTCAGGCGTGTCGATGACTTCACCGGCCAGCACCGGTACACCGTGCTTGGCGAAGAGGTCCCTCGCCTGGTACTCGAACAGGTCCACGCGCGTCCGTCCCTTGTCTTCAAAGATTCGCAGTGATTCGCGGTTGTCTGCTATCTGCGTGGGCGTGCCGCGGAGGGCAACGTGACGGCGCTGTCACAAGGAAGGCGCACACGGTGACCGTGGACGCGGCATGTCCGTCCCGCAGGTTATCCCTGTGGGACGTAGGTCCCTAAATCGCAGATCACACCTGAGCGGTGATACCTGTCACAGATCGCCTCACGGTTGAGCTGGAACTTCGTGCGATCTACCCATTCCCACGGTGGCTCGGTCCGGGCCCGTCACGGCACGGGGAGGGGCCGCTTCTCGAGCGCCGCGGCCATCACCTCGGGGAACAGGTCGGGGGTGCAGGCGAAGGCCGGCGCCCCAAGCGCCGCAAGGGCGGCGGCGTGCTCGCGGTCGTAGGCCGGGGCGCCCTCGTCGGACAGCGCCAGCAGGGTCACGAACTCGACCCCCGACGCCTTCATCGCGGCGACCCGCTTCAGCATCTCGTTGCGTATGCCGCCCTCGTAAAGGTCGCTGATGAGAACGACGACGGTGTCGGCGGGTCGGGTGATCTTCGACTGGCAGTAGGCCAGGGCCCGGTTGATGTCGGTGCCACCGCCCAGCTGGGTGCCGAACAGAACGTCCACCGGGTCGTCGAGCTGGTCCGTCAGGTCCACGACGGCGGTGTCGAAGACGACCAGCCTGGTCGCGATCGACCGCATCGAGGCCAGCACCGCCCCGAACACGGAGGCGTAGACGACGGAGGCCGCCATCGAACCCGACTGGTCGATGCAGAGGATCACCTCCTTCTTCACCGACTGCGCCGCCCGGCCGTAGCCGATCAGCCGTTCGGGGACGACGGTGCGGTACTCCGGCAGGTAGTTCTTGAGGTTGGCCCGGATCGTGCGGTCCCAGTCGATGTCGTGGTGGCGGGGCCGGCTGATCCGGGCGGACCGGTCGAGCGCGCCGGTGAGCGTGGCCCGCGTCTTGGCCGCGAGCTTCTTCTCCAACTGCTCGACGACCTTCCGGACGACGGCCCGCGCCGTCTCCTTCGTCGTCTCGGGCATCGCCTTGTTCAGGGAGAGCAGGGTGCCGACCAGATGGACGTCGGGCTCCACGGCCTCCAGCATCTCGGGCTCCAGCAGCAGGGCGGACAGGCCGAGCCGCTCGATCGCGTCGCGCTGCATCACCTGGACCACGGAGCTGGGGAAATACGTACGGATGTCCCCGAGCCACCGGGCCACGTTCGGCGCGGAGCCGCCCAGCCCGGCCGACCGCTCGCCGGACCCCTTCCGGGACCGCTCACCACCCCCACCGCCGCCGTACAGCGCCCCGAGAGCGGCGTCCATGGCCGCGTCCCGCCCGCTCAGCGCACACCCGGTCCCATCGGCCTCTCCCCCACCGAGCACCATCCGCCACCGCCGCAACCGCCCCTCGCCCACGGCGCTGCTCGCGGCCATCCCCTGGCCACTCCGCAGCCCGCCCGGCCCGCCGCCGGCGGCGGTGCCGGCGTCGTCCGGGCCTCCTCCGGTCGGCTGCCCGTCCGGCGCGACCGCCTGATGCGCGCCCGCTCGGAGCTCCGCCTGGTTTCCCGTCATGGCCATACGTCCGTCCCCCTGCACTCGTCATCTCCACCGACCTTCACGGCCGCCACCTTCAACCCCTCCGGCGGGCGCACTCAGCCCCGCCGGCGATTGAGGCGCGGGGCCCGGGGCAGCGCCCCGGCAATGGCGCCGCACCCGGCAACCGCGCCCTCAGGCCACCGCACCGGCGAGCAGCAGCCGAACCAGCGGCACGACCGCGTCCGCCCGCTCCGGGTCCAGCTCCGGCGCGAAGCCCTCGGGGGCCTCGCCCGAGGGAGCCACCGAGCCCGGCCGCCCGCCAGGGCCCCGGCGGACCAGCTCGCCCAGCGTGCGCTTCACCCCCGGCTCGTACGCCCCGAACGTGCGCCGCAGCAGCGGCAGTACATCGGTGAACGCGCGCTCCGGGACCCCCACCAGCCAGCTGTCGATCAGGCCCAGCAGCCGCTCGTCGTGGACGAGCAGCGTGCCGCCGCCCGAACTCCCGCCCGCGAAGCCCTCGATCCAGCCCGCCGCGTCGGCCGGCTCGGCCGCCGGTGACAGCGCGAGCCCCATCAGCCGGGCCGTCTCCTCGGCCGGCAGCCGCCCGTCGTCGAGCAGCAGCCTGGCCGCCCGGCCGCGGATCAGGCCGGGCACGGTGTCCCGGCCGGCCAGCGTCCGCAGCACCGCGGACCAGCGCTCGCGCAGCCCCTCCTCCGCGTCCGCGAACAGCCCGATCGCGCCGTGCACCCCGTCCACGTGGCCCCGCAGCTCCGCCGCCGCGTCGGCGTCGAGCCCGGTCGCGCAGGCCGACGGGAGGGCCACGCATATCCGCTCGGCGAGGCCGGTCGCCACCGTGGCGAGGGCCGCCGCGTCGGTGCCCCGGACGTCCCCGTACCGCAGCGAACGGGCCAGCGCCGGCAGGGCCTTCGCGAGCCGCGCCACATCGGTGTCCAGCGCCGCCCGGTCGGCGAGGGCCCTCAGCACGGCGGGCAGTGCCTCGGACAGCCCGGCCAGCAGGCACTGCTCGGCCAGTGCCGTGACCTCGCCCAGTTCCTCGGCGGCGGCCGCTTCGGTCTCGGCCTTGGCGGTGGCCGCCGCCAGGACGGTGGTCCCCCATATGCCGGCCTCGGCGACCCGCACCGACAGCTCCGGCTCCCACCGGAGCCGCCAGGTCTCCCGGAAGGTCCCGGTGCTGCCCCGGGAGGCGGTCGGCCTGCCCCACTCGATCCCGAGCAGCCGCAGCCGGTGCAGCAGCAGGGACTTCGCGGCGTCGGTGTCCTTGCGGAGGTCCAGTTCCAGTTCGCGGTCGTGCGCCTCGGCCTTGAGGCGCAGCGAGCGCTGCTGCCGGGTGAGGTCGCGCTGGAGCGGTACAACGGGAGCGCCGTCGGGGACCTCTCCGAGCACGTCGCCGACCACCAGGCGGTCCTCGATCAGCGCGAGCGGTACGTCGGAGCCGTCGCACATCACCGCGCGGACGGCCTCCAGCGTCTCGGTGAGCCCGGGCAGCGGTCTCCCCCGCATCGCGGCCAGGGTCTCGGCCAGCCGGACCGCCTCGATCACGTGCGCCGAGGAGACCTGCCGGTCCTCCTCCCGCAGCAGGCCGGCGACCTTGGTCAGCCATCGTTCGACGGGCCGGTCGCGGGCCGCGAAGAGGTGGGCGTACCAGCCGGGCGAGGTGATGCCCGCCCCGTACCCGCCGGCCCGGGCGAGCCTGCGGTGGGTCCAGGGCACCCAGGTGGTCTCCACCTTGACCTTCGGGAGGCCGGTGAGCAGCGCCTTGTCCGCGGCGACGGTGGTCTTCGCGCGCAGTGCCGGGACATGCCAGGCCCCGCAGACCACGGCGTACCGGTCGCCGAACTCCCTGCGGGCGGCGCGCATGCGCTGGCGCATGTACGCCTCGCGCACGAGGTCCCGGGCGTGGCCGCCGTCGCCGTACGCCTCCCGCAGGGCGCCCATGGCCTCGCCGAGCGCCTCGAACGCGCCCAGCGCGTCGGCCTCCTTGGCCCCCCGGTGTTCGACCACGTCCTCCCACCAGCGCTCGGGGTCGTCGTACCCGGCGGTCTCGGCCAGCACCGCGAGGGGGTCCACCCGGACGGGATCGGCTCCCTCGTCCCCGTCTTCCCCTTGCGCCGCCTTCCCCGCCTCCCCGACGGCGAGCGAGTGCGCGGCCGGCAGGTCCATGAACCGCACCGGTACGCCCGCCTGCTGCGCCCAGCGGATGGCGACCCATTCCGGGGAGAACTCGGCCAGCGGCCAGAACGCGGCCCGGCCCGGGTCGTCCGCGGCGTGGGCGAGCAGCGCCACGGGGGGCCGCATGCCCGGGTCGGCGGCGAGTGCGAGGAGGGCGTCCCCCTCGGGCGGGCCCTCGATCAGGACCGCCGCCGGCCGGGCGGTCTCCAGGGCGGCCCGCACCGCGCGGGCCGACCCGGGCCCGTGGTGCCGTACGCCCAGCAGCAGGGGGCCCTCGGGGCTCGGGCTCATACCGTCACCTCCCGGCAGGCGCGGTAGAAGTCCTTCCAGCCGTCGCGCTCGCGGACCACGGCCTCCAGGTACTCCTGCCAGACGACCTTGTCGGCGGCGGGGTCGCGGACGACGGCGCCGAGGATCCCCGCGGCCACGTCGGAGGGGCGCAGCACGCCGTCCCCGAAGTGGGCGGCGAGGGCGAGGCCTCCGGTGACGACGGAGATGGCCTCGGCCGTGGACAGGGTGCCGCTGGGGGACTTCACCTTGGTGCGGCCGTCGTCGGTGACCCCGTCGCGCAGCTCGCGGAAGACGGTGACGACGCGGCGGATCTCTTCCAGGCCCTCGGGCGCGGCCGGCAGGTCGAGGGCGCGGCCCATCTGGTCGACGCGGCGGGCGACGATGTCCACCTCGGCGTCGGCCGTGGCGGGCAGCGGCAGGACCACGGTGTTGAAGCGGCGGCGCAGCGCGCTGGAGAGCTCGTTGACCCCGCGGTCGCGGTCGTTGGCGGTGGCGATGAGGTTGAACCCGCGCACGGCCTGCACCTCTTCGCCGAGCTCCGGTATCGGCAGGGTCTTCTCGGACAGGACGGTGATGAGGGTGTCCTGGACGTCGGCCGGGATACGGGTGAGCTCCTCGACGCGGGCGGTCATGCCGTCGGCCATGGCCCGCATGACGGGGCTGGGGACGATCGCTTCGCGGCTGGGGCCGTGGGCCAGGAGCCGGGCGTAGTTCCAGCCGTAGCGGATGGCCTCCTCGGGGGTGCCGGCGGTGCCTTGGACGAGGAGGGTGGAGTCTCCGCTGACCGCGGCCGCGAGGTGTTCGGACACCCAGGTCTTGGCGGTGCCGGGGACTCCGAGCAGGAGCAGGGCGCGGTCGGTCGCGAGGGTGGTGACGGCGACTTCGACGATGCGGCGCGGCCCGACGTACTTGGGTGTGATGACCGTGCCGTCGGCGAGGGTGCCGCCCTGCAGGTAGGTGGCGACGGCCCACGGAGAGAGCTTCCAGCGGGTCGGGCGAGGCCGGTCGTCGGCGGCCGCCAGGGCTTTCAGTTCGTGTGCGAAGGCGTCTTCGGCGTGCGGTCGCAGGGCCTCGGCTCCGCTGCCGTTCTCGTGCTTGGTCATGGTCCCCCTCCAATGCTCGGCAGCCGCTCCCGACTGCTGGTTCCAAGGTGCACCACGCCACTGACAACGGGCCCTATTCATAGCGTTGTTGCAGGTCAGAGCGATTGTCAGTGGGGGTCTCTACGGTTGTTGACATGACTGAGCAGGGGGTCCGCTGGACAGCGGAACAGGTACTGGCTCTGGCTCCTGACGATGCCTCACGCAAGGCGGGAAGCAGACTCGGCGGGACGGGGCCGTGGTCGCAGATCGGAGGTTCCGCTTCCGGTTCTGTATGGGGGTTGTGCAAGGGCAGCGGCCGCACGCCGTACCGGACGGTCGTGGACCTGACGGGACCGGCATACAAGTGCTCTTGCCCGAGCCGGAAGTTCCCGTGCAAGCACGCGCTGGGGCTGCTGCTGCTCTGGTCCGCCGAGGGGGTGGGCGAGCCCGGGGAGGCGCCGGACTGGGCCGCGCAGTGGCTGGCGGACCGGGCGGCGAAGGCCGCCCGCCCGGCTGCCGGGGCGGCCGGTCCGGTGGACGCGGAAGCCGCGCGGAAGCGGGCCGAGCGGCGGGCCTCGCGGATCGGCGCGGGTGTCACCGAGCTGGAGCAGCGGCTGGCCGATGTGCTGCGCGGCGGCCTCGCGGGCCAGGAGCAGGCCGGATACGCGGCGTGGGAGGAGACGGCGGCCCGGATGGTGGACGCCCAGGCTCCGGGACTGGCGGGGCGGGTACGGGAGTTGGGGACGATACCCAGTTGCGGGCCCGGCTGGCCCGCCCGGATGCTGGAGGAGGCGGCGCTGCTGCACTTGCTGGACCGGGCCTGGCTCGGTGTGGCCGGGCTGCCCGAACAGCTGGCCGCGACGGTGCGCAGCCGAGTGGGACTGCCGGCCTCCGGGGAGGGGGAGGCCGTACGGGACCGCTGGCTGGTGCTGGCCCAGTACGACTCGGCGTCACCGGACGGCCGGCTCACCACCCGCCGGATATGGCTGCGCGGGCTGGCGGGCGGGCGGCCGGCCCTGGTGCTGGACTTCGGACCGCCCGGGCGGCCACCGGGGCTGGCGCTGCCCGTGGGGCTGGTGCTGGAGGCGGAGATCCGCTTCCGGCCCGGGTCGGCGGGGCTGCGGGCGGACCTCGGGGAGAGATTCGCGGCGGCCATGCCGTGCACGGAGGTTCCGGCCGGGGTGAGCACGGGGGCGGCGCTGGAGGCGTACGGGGCGGCACTGCGGGATGACCCGTGGCTGGAGTCCTGGCCTGTGGTGCTGGGCCCGGTGGTTCCGATACCGGGAGAGCTCGGCTGGCAGCTGGCGGACGCGGAGGGCACCTCCGCGTTGCCTGTGCCGCTCACGGGGACGGGCAGCCGGTCCCGCGGGGGCCTGTGGCAGCTGGCCGCACTGTCGGGCGGGGGTCCGGTGACGGTGTTCGGCGAATGCGGTCACCGGGGATTCACCCCGCTGACGGCCTGGCAGCCGGGCTCACCGGAGCCGGTGGCCCTGGGCTGACCGGGCCGGAAAACAAGGGAAAACGCTGGGGGCCTGGGGGGTCCTGTGTCCTCTCGCGAGGACGGCGGGAAGTACGCGGCGGCGCGGGGGCGCCGGCGTGTTGGCGACGAGAAGCCGGGGGGCTTGCATGAGCGACAACCACGCCAGTTGAGCGCAGTTGAACGAGTCGGACAGGTCGAGCAGGGCCGGCAGGCCGAGCAGGCCTGACGGGGCATGGACGGCTCCGGTCCCGCGGAGGGGGCGGGACCGGAGCGCGGGACACGGAGCGGGAAGAGCGGGGAGAGGGAGGGGCGCGATGGACAAGGGCGACGAGGGGTACGGGAACTGGGAGGAGCTGGTCGGCGCCGCACTGCTGGGCACCGAGCGGCGCGGGGGCGGGGGGCCGACCGGCTCTCCGGAGGCGCTGCTGGACGCGGCGGCCGTGCACGCCGTGCGGCGCCGGGCCGGGCTGCTGCCGGCCGAGGCGGGCCCGCGCCCGGAGCCCGCGCCCCGGGATCCACGGCCGGCGCCGCCGGAAGCGGCCCGGCGGCGGCTCGCGCAGCTGCTGGCGGGCCGCTCGGGTGCGGCCGCCAGTGGCGGGCGGAGGGGGGCCGCCCCGGATCTTACGGAGCTGCTGCCCCAGTGGCTGGCCGCCGCCCGGCGGCACGGCTACCGCTCACCGGCCTCGCTCCTCCCGGCGCTGCTGGACGCCGCCCGGGCGCGTACGGACCTGCGGCCGCACGCCCTGGCGTTGGCCGGGGTGCGGGGGTTGTGGCTGGCCCGGCTGAATCCGGACTGGCGGTTCGCCCTGCGGGGAGGGGCGACGGGCGCGGGGGAGCTCCCGGACGTGACCGACGCGGCGGGGGTGGAACGACTCTGGGAGGAGGGGCTGTTCGCGGAGCGGGTGGCGCTGCTGGGCGCCGTACGGGCACATGAGGCGGCGGCCGCGCCCCGCTTGCTGACGACGACCTGGACCACGGAACGGGCCGAGGACCGGCTGATGTTCCTCGACTCCCTGAGGGTGGGTCTGTCGGACGGGGACGAGCCGTTCCTGGAGGCGGCGCTCGGTGACCGCAGCCGCAATGTCCGCGCGACTGCCGCCGAATTGCTGTCGGCGCTGCCGCGCTCCGCGCTGGCGGGGCGGATGGCGGAGCGCGCGCTGGCCTGCGTGGGCCCGGAGGGGGTGACCCCGCCGGCCGAGTGCGATGCGGGGATGCTCCGCGACGGGGTGGTCAAGCGGCCGCCCGCCGGGCGGGGGGAGCGGGCGTGGTGGCTCGGCCAGCTGGTTGAGGCGGCTCCGCTGTCCTGCTGGCGGGAGCGGTTCGGGGGCCTCGGACCGGCGGAGATAGTGGCCCTGCCGATCGCCGGGGGCGAGGGCTGGACGGAGGAACTGCACGCGGCGTGGTGCCGGGCGGCGGTGCGCCAGCGTGACGCGGAGTGGTCGCGGGCGCTGCTCGGCCCGGCGTCCGCGCCACCCGCGGCGGGCCCGGGCACGGCCTCGCTGGCCGAGCGGGCCAAGCTGCTGTCGATCCTGCCGGACGCGGAGCGGGCGGCCTGGGTCGCGGAGTTCATACGTGCCCACGGACTCTCGGAGGCGTTCCAGTTGCTCGGGGTGTGCGTGGTGCCGTGGGCGGGGGCGCTGGGGCGGGCGGTCGTGGACGCGCTGGACATAGCCCGGGAAGCGGGCAGCTACCCGTGGAGCTTCAGCGGTGTGATGGGGCTGGCGGAACGCTGCCTCGACCCCGCGGAGGCCGGACGGCTGGAGGCGCTGACCGCTGCCGCGGAGGATCCGCGGGACGCGGTGCCGGGGGCTGCCGCGTACTGGGCGGAGGCCTTTCAGCGGCTGGTCGCCACGCTGCGGCTGCGCGAGGCCATGCTGGCGGAGCTGGCCGTGGCGGCCTGACGCCTCCCGGCGGGGGGTGCGGGGTGCGGGCCGCCGCTGCGCGGAGCTTCTCCCCGCCCCGCCCTTTCTCCGTTTCCCGGGCTCTGCCCGAACCCCCGCGCCTCAAACGCCGGCGGGGCTGAAATTGCCCCACGGGCAATCCAGCCCCGCCGGCGTTTGAGGCGCGGGGGTTCGGGGGCGGGGCCCCCGACAACGGCGGCGCGGCCGAATCCGGACCGGCTGCCGCCGGAGGCTACTGGCGGACGTTCGCGCGGACCCAGTCCACGATCGCGGTCGTCGTCGCGCCCGGGGTGAAGATTTCGGCCACGCCCTTGTCCTTGAGCGGAGCGATGTCAGCCTCCGGGATGATGCCGCCGCCGAAGACCTTGATGTCCTCCGCGTCGCGCTCCTTGAGCAGTTCGAGGACGCGGACGAACAGCGTGTTGTGGGCGCCGGAGAGGATCGAGAGGCCGATCGCGTCGGCGTCCTCCTGGATGGCGGTGTCCACGATTTGCTCGGGGGTCTGGTGCAGGCCCGTGTAGATGACCTCCATGCCCGCGTCCCGCAGCGCCCGAGCGATCACCTTGGCCCCGCGGTCGTGGCCGTCGAGACCCGGCTTGGCCACCACCACACGGATCGGACCGGTCACACCCATCGCACTGCCTCCCGAGTGAACGAACGTTAAGTACAGCATCGCGCACGCCACCGTTTCACGGTGAACCACGAGGGGGAAATCACACGTGGGACGGCATCGCGCCACCGTGCCGACAGCCGCACGGCACGGTGGCGCTACCGGCCGCGGTCCCAGAGGCTCAGGGGAGGCCAGGGGAGGCCGCGATGGGGCTGTCCGTGCCCGGAATGTCGTCGATACCCACCACCGGTGCCGCGTTACGGGCGGGCGCGCTGGAGGTGGTCGTGCTCGGCGGGCACCTCCTCCTCTATCCCACCGGAGTGCGCCAGGAGAAGGTCGACCCCGCCCCGCCTTCGGCACGGCCGCCCGTACTCCTCCTCCACGGGTTCACCGACAACCGCTCCGTCTTCGTCCTGCTGCGCCGCGCCCTCGGGGCCGGCGGCCTGCGGCACGTGGAGGCGTACAACTACTCGCCTTTCACCCGCGACCTGCGCGTCACCGCCCGCCACCTCGCCCGGCGCGTCGAGGAGCTGTGCGCGCGCACCGGGCAGGACCGGGTCGACCTCGTCGGGCACAGCCTTGGCGGGCTGGTCGGCCGGTACTACGTCCAGCGCCTCGGCGGTGACACCCGCGTCCGCACCCTCATCACGCTCGGCACTCCGCATTCGGGCACGGCGGTCGCCCCCTTCATGGACGCGCACCCGCTGGTCCGCCAGATGCGGCCGGACTCCGAGGTCATGACCGAACTGGCGCTGCCCGCGCCCGGCTGCGCCACCCGATGCGTCGCGTTCTGGAGCGAGTTCGACGCGGTGATGGCCCCGGTGGGGACGGCCAGGATCGAGCATCCGGACCTCCGCGTGGAGAACGTGCAGGTCACCGGGATCGGCCACCTCGCGCTCCCCGCACATCCCACCGTGATCGCCGCGGTCCGGCGGGCCCTCGACGGGCCCGGCGCGGCGATGGTCGCGGGCTCGGAAGCCGCGTCGGTCGCGTAGCCGTCGGACGGCTCGGAGTCGAACGGATTTCGAACTCAAGGCCAAGGGTGCGTCTTTCGGCGACCGAAAGGCGGCCGAATGCCCGGTTCCGGCAATCCGGAACCCCGCCGAAGATTGTCGATGCGAGTAACCGCCGGGTACAGTCACGCCACTGCTCTCCTCCGGTGAACTTCGAGTTCCCGGCCACCCAGGCCCCCGCTGCCGAGGCGAAAGAGAAGTTGGTGAACGACCGCCCCTCGTCGGGCCAGTACCCGGATCTCGGGTACGACGGCCTCGGCACCACCACTTTCGCTGGTGACTCGACCTACGTTTCCTATGAAACGCAGGGCCAGGGGGTCAACTACGCGGCCTACGGCTCCTATGAGACCGGCGCGTACGACACCACGGCATGGACCTCCCAGGACGGTTATCTGTCCACGATCCCGGCCCAGAGCATCCCCGAGGACACCACGGGGTCCTGGGACACGAACGCCTGGAACACGCCGAGCACGGACTACTCCGCGTACCAGGCGGCGCCTTCCTTCGGCTACGACACCTCGGCCGAGCAGACCGGACACTGGGCGATGCCGGGCTACGGCACCGAGACCGGCGCCTACGACGCCACCGCCTGGAACACGGCGGGCGGCGCGGGCGACACCGGCGGCACCACTGACTACACCGGCGGCACCACCGACTACACCGGCTACTCCGCCGAGTACCAGGGCTACGCATACGAGACGACGACCACCGAGGCCTACGCCTACGAGGTTCCCGTCGTCCCCGAGTCCGACACCTATGTCGAGACCTCCGTCTTCGAGGTCGTGGAGGCCTTCGAGGTCGCCGACGATCTCGGCTTCGACCCCGAGCCGGTTCCCGACGGCGTGCCCGAGGTCCACGACCTCCCCACCCAGGCCGTGCCGGTGACCTCCGTCCCGCGCTCCGCGCGCCGGGCCGCCCCCAAGGGCAACGCGAAGGCCAATGCCAAGGCGGCCAACGCCAAGGCCGGAAGCGCCAAGGCGGGCAACAGCCGTCGCCGCACCCCGGCGAAGCGTTCCGCCCTGCTGACCGTGGCCGTGCCCTCCGCCTGCGTGATGGGCGTCGCCGGTGTCGCGGCCGCCTCCGTCGGCGGGCTGACCGGCACGGAAAAGTCCTCCGAGGACACCACCACGATGGCCGCGCCCGACCCGGCCTCGGTGAAGCCGGTCGCGGCGAACACCAAGCTCGACACCCAGCTGGCAGCCCTCAGCGCCGACGCGGGCGACTTCGCGGACCGCGCGAGCCGCACGCAGGAGCGCATCGACCTGCGCGAGCGCCAGGAAGAGGAAAAGAAGAAGAAGGCGGAGGAGGCCGCGGCCAAGGAGGCGGCCCGCCCCAAGTTCGCGCTCCCCGTCTCGCAGCAGGGCCTCAGCGCCAGCTACGGCCAGTCCGGCGGCATGTGGATGTCCGTGCACACCGGCATCGACTTCCCGGTCTCCTACGGAACCCCGGTCATGGCCGCCACGGACGGCACCGTGCGCACGCAGTACAACAGCGCCTACGGGAACATGGCCATAGTCACCGCCCCCGACGGCACCGAGACCTGGTACTGCCACCTGAGCAGCACCAAGATCCGCGGCGGCAAGGTCAAGGCGGGCGACGTCATCGCCTACTCCGGCAACTCCGGCAACTCCACCGGCCCGCACCTCCACTTCGAGGTACGGCCCGGCGGCGGCAGCGCGATCGACCCCCTGTCGTGGCTCCGCAGCCACGGCCTGGACCCGAGGTAGCAGCGGCTACAGCTTCTGCACCGGCGCGTAGCGCAGGAGCAGCCGCTTCGGCTTGTCGTCCCCGAAGTCGATGGTGGCCTGCGCGTCCGAGCCCGCGCCCTTGACCTCCATGACGGTGCCCAGCCCGAACTGGTCGTGCGTGACCCGGTCCCCGACCACCAGGCCGATGACCGGCTTGTCGGCGGCCCGGCGCGTCGCGAATCCCGACGGGCCCGACTTCGTACGCGACGAGGACAGGAACGACTCCGGCGAGGTGCCGAACGAGGCCTTGCCGCCGCCCAGGCTCCGCATCGGGCCGGCCGGCTTCTGCGCGGCGCCCGTCCGCTTCCACTGCAGGTACTGCGCCGGGATCTCTTCCAGGAACCGCGACGGCGGGTTGTACGAGGGAGTGCCCCACGCGCTGCGCATGCTGGAGCGGGTCAGGTACAGCCGCTCGCGCGCCCGCGTAATGCCGACGTAGGCGAGGCGGCGCTCCTCCTCCAGCTCCTTGGTCTGGCCCAGCGCCCGCATGTGCGGGAAGACCCCGTCCTCCATGCCGGTCAGGAAGACCACCGGGAACTCCAGGCCCTTCGCCGTGTGCAGGGTCATCAGGGTGATGACGCCCGTGCCCTCGGTGTCCTCGTCCGGGATCTGGTCGGAGTCGGCGACGAGCGCGACCTGCTCCAGGAACTCGGCCAGGGTGCCCGGGCCGGGGGCCGGGGTGCCGTTCTCGGCCGCTTCGGTGGCCGCCGCCTCCCTGGCCTGCTCGAACTCCAGCGCCACGGCCGCGAGTTCCTGAAGGTTCTCGATCCGCGTCTCGTCCTGCGGGTCGGTCGAGGCCTGGAGCTCGGCGAGGTAACCGGTGCGCTCCAGCACCGCCTCCAGCACAACCGCGGGGCCTGCGCCGGAGTCGACGATGGTCCGCAGCTCCTCCATCAGCACGTTGAACCGCTTGACGGCGTTGGTCGAGCGCGCGGCCATGCCGAAGGCCTCGTCCACGCGCCGCAGCGCCTGCGGGAAGGTGATCTTCTCGCGGAGCGCGAGGGCACCGATCATCGCCTCGGCGCGCTCGCCGATGCCGCGCTTGGGTACGTTCAGGATGCGGCGCAGCGGGACGTCGTCCTCGGGGTTCGCGAGGACGCGCAGGTACGCGAGGACGTCGCGGACCTCCTTGCGCTCGTAGAACCGGACCCCGCCGACGACCTTGTAGGGCAGTCCGACGCGGATGAAGATCTCCTCGAACACGCGCGACTGGGCGTTGGTCCGGTAGAAGATCGCGACGTCGCCTGCCTTGGCGTCCCCGGCGTCCGTCAGCCGGTCGATCTCGTCGGCGACGAACTGGGCCTCGTCGTGTTCGGTGTCCGCGACGTAGCCGGTGATGACGGCGCCGGTGCCGGCCTGGGTCCACAGGTTCTTCGCGCGGCGGTTCTCGTTGCGCTCGATGACCGCGTTGGCGGCGGAGAGGATCGTCTGCGTGGAGCGGTAGTTCTGCTCCAGCAGGATCGTCGTCGCGTCCTTGTAGTCCTCTTCGAACTGGAGGATGTTGCGGATGGTCGCGCCGCGGAAGGCGTAGATCGACTGGTCGGCGTCACCCACCACGCACAGCTCGGCCGGGGCCAGGTCCGGGTAGCCGGTGCCGACCAGCTCGCGCACGAGCGTGTACTGGGCGTGGTTGGTGTCCTGGTACTCGTCGACGAGGACGTGCCGGAAGCGGCGCCGGTAGTGCTCGGCGACTTCCGGGAACGCCTGGAGCAGGTGGACCGTGGTCATGATGATGTCGTCGAAGTCGAGGGCGTTGGCCTCGCGCAGCCGCCCCTGGTACATCGCGTACGCCTGGGCGAGGGTCTTCTCGAAGCCGTCGGCCGCCTGCCCTGCGAAGGCGTCCTCGTCGATGAGCTCGTTCTTGAGGTTCGAGATCTTGGCGTTGAAGGACTTCGGCGGGAACTTCTTCGGGTCCAGGTCCAGGTCGCGGCAGACGAGCGCCATCAGACGCTTCGAGTCGGCCGCGTCGTAGATCGAGAACGACGAGGTGAAACCGAGCCGCTTGGACTCGCGGCGCAGGATGCGGACGCACGCGCTGTGGAAGGTGGAGACCCACATGGCGTTGGCGCGCGGGCCGACGAGGCCCTCGACGCGCTCCTTCATCTCACCGGCGGCCTTGTTGGTGAAGGTGATCGCCAGGATCTGGCCGGGGTGGACGTTCCGCGCGGACAGCAGGTGCCCGATGCGGTGCGTCAGCACGCGGGTCTTGCCGGAGCCGGCGCCGGCCACGATGAGCAGCGGGGAGCCCGCGTGCACCACGGCCGCGCGCTGCTCCTCGTTCAGCCCGTCCAGGAGCGTCGCCGGGTCGATGACGGGCTTGGGGGCGCCGTCCCGGTAGTACGCGTCCCCGCGCCCCCCACTGCCGTCGGCCACGTCGAACCTGCCCCCGAAGAGATCGTCCGCGCCCGGCTCGGGGGCGGCGTGGTCCTCGGGTGGCGGCGGGACCTCGTCGGAGGGGGTGAGGTCGGCCAGGAAGCTGTCGTCAAAGAGGCTGCTCATCGCATTCCGAGTCTAGGGGGCGGGACCGACAGCCGAGCACGAGTTCCAGCAGACCGGGGAAGCACTGGTCCAGGTCGTCTCGGCGCAGCGCGAGGTAGAGCTTGCGGCCGCGCGGCCGCTGACAGATCACTCCGCTCTCGCGCAGCGTCTTGAGGTGGTGCGTGACGCTCGACCTGGGCAGGTCCGGCACGACCTCACCGCAGAACGCCTCCTCCCCGGAGGCCAGCTTGCGGACGATCTCCAGTCGGACGGGATGCCCGAGCGCCGCCAGAACCTCGACCAGGTCGATGCGGTCGGTGGCGGGGTGGGTCAGCTCAGCAGCGGCAGCCATGTCCCCACTGTACGCAGATCTCGTACGGACATTGCCAGACCGTTCGAAGATCTCGTACAGTCCTGTCCGTACGAAATCTTCGTACGGTCACTTCGACGTGAGGACCCCCATGTCCGTCACCACCCCGCCCGTCACCACCCCGCTCGACGACGCAGCCCTCGCCGCCTCCCTCGACGGCGGCTTCACCAGCCGGCACGCCGAGGTCAACGGCACCCGCCTCCACTACGTGGAAGGCGGCAGCGGCGAAACACTCGTCCTCCTCGGCGGCTGGCCCCAGACCTGGTGGCAGTGGAACAAGGTGATGCCCGCACTGGCCCGCCGCTACCGGGTGATCGCCGTCGACCTGCGCGGCATGGGCGGCTCCGCCAAGCCCGAGGACGGCTACGACAAGAAGACGATGGCCGCCGACGTCCGCGCCCTCCTCGACCACCTCTCCATCGGGTCCGCGCACCTCGCCGGCCACGACATCGGCGCGATGGTCGCCTACGCCTTCGCCGCCAACCACCCCGAGGCCACCCGCCGCATCGCCCTGCTCGACGTCTTGCACCCCGACGACAGCTGGGCCCAGATGCCCCTGCTCCCCCGGTCCGACCTGTTCCACCTGTGGTGGTTCGCCTTCAACCAGGTGGAGGGCCTGCCCGAGCGTCTCCTGGAGGGCCGCTACCACCTCCTGCTGGACTGGCTGTTCGGGAACGCGGCCGTCGACCAGTCCTCGATCGACGTCCGTTCCCGCGCGGTGTACGCCCGCGCGTACGACTCCCCGGACGCGATCCGCGCCGGCAACGCCTGGTACCGCGCCTTCGGCCAGGACATCGCCGACCTCGCCGACTACACCCCCGTAGCCGCCCCGCTGCTCGCCCTCGGCGGCGAGTACAGCAACTACGAACAGCTGGTCGCCGCGGTCCCGGCGCTCGGCATCGACACCCGGGTCGTCCGGGTCGACGGCAGCGGCCACTACGTGCCGGAGGAACAGCCGGAGTTCGTAGTGGCCGAGTTGACCCGCTTCTTCGGCTGACCGGCACGTCGGTCACTCAGCGCCAGCGCCACGCCGGGCGGCCCCGGCGTGGCGCGTTCTCCCCGCTCACCCTCTGTACCAGCGGGAGTTGCCGGACCCGATGCCAACTCTCCGCCCCCACTGCTCCGTTCGTGGCGCACGAGTCGCCGGTTCGGCCCACCACACCTAGCGTCGAGCCGAAAGAGGTGCATTTCGCGCCTTTTCGACCCGGAGGATTCACCATGCGTGCGATACGTGTCGCGTCCGTCGCCCTGCTGTCCACCGCCGCCCTCGCGCTCGCCGCGCCCCTGGCCTCGGCCAACGACGGCGGGACCACGCCCAACGTGACGTCGTTCGGCTTCACCGTCTCCCCCGCCACCGTCGCCGCCGGCGGGACGGTCACCCTGAACGCCACCGGCTGCCAGGAGCCGCAGGTCAAGGTCTCCTCGGGCGTCTTCGACGCGGTCGAGCTCAACGAGGGCAAGTCCGCCACCGCCAAGGTCGACGT
Organism: Streptomyces sp. NBC_01351; assembly: GCF_036237315.1. GTDB lineage: Bacteria > Actinomycetota > Actinomycetes > Streptomycetales > Streptomycetaceae > Streptomyces. Next base: position 3,329,223 of record NZ_CP108356.1, read on the forward strand.
CGACGCCAAGGCCGGCGCGCAGTACGAGGTGACCTTCGACTGCAAGGGCGAGAAGGGCACCACCACCCTCACCGTCGCGGGCGCCGCCACCACCAAGCCGGGCGGGACCACGGCCCCCGACAAGGGCGTCAAGGCCGGCCTCGGCGGCGGCGCCGGAGGCGGTCTGAACACCTCGGCGATCGCGGTCGGTTCCGCGCTCCTCGCGGGCGCCGTCGGCGGCGGTGTGCTGCTGATGCGCCGCCGCGCCGACGGCAACGCCTGACCCGAGACTCCCCGGCCCGTCCGGCCGCCCCTGGCTGCCGGACGGGCCGGGGCCATGGCCCACACCCAGAGGCACAAGGAGGCACGGCCATGGCAGGCCCCGGTACCAAGCCCCGCAGCGGCTGGGGCGTCGTGGCCCTCGTCGCCCTCCTCGGCATCTACCTCCTCGGCAACGGCCTCGACGCGAACGGCGGCCCCCCGCAGCCCGCGCAGGCCGCGGGCCTGGTCAGCGACCCCGCCCACGACGCGGCGGCCCGCGCCCTCCCGCCGGCCCCCGCGCCGCTGAAGGCCTCCGCCCCGCGGCGGGTACGGATCCCCGCCCTGCGCGTCGACGCACCCGTCACCCGCGTCGGGCTCGACCCCGAGGGCTGGGTGGACGCCCCGCCCCCGCAGGAACGGAACCTCGCGGGCTGGTACGAGGGCTCCCCCACCCCCGGCTCCCGGGGCACGGCGGTGCTCGACGGCCACGTCGACAACAAGGAGGGCCCGGCGGTCTTCTACGAACTCGGCTCCCTCGAGCCGGGCCGGCACATCGAGGTGGACCGGGCGGACGGCCGTACCGCCGTGTTCACGGCGTACGGCGTCGAGGTGGTGAACAAGGACGACTTCCCGGCCGCCCGCGTCTACGGTCCCAAGGGCGAGGCCGAGCTCCGCGTGATCACCTGCGGCGGCGGATTCTCGAAGACGACGGGCTACGACGGCAACGTCGTCGTATTCGCCCGCCTGACCGAAGTCCGCGATTAGCCGCCCCGTACGCTCGGCGCCATGGACGTACTCATCAGTGTTTTCGTCGGCCTGCACATCATCGGGATCGCCTCGCTCCTCGGCGGCTTCCTCACCCAGATGAAGGCGATGAGCGCGGGCACCGCCCGCTTCGTGCCCGCGATGCTGCACGGCGCGCTCACCATGCTCGTCACCGGTGTGCTCCTGGTCGGCTTCCGCGAGATGGACGGCACCTCCGTCAACCACGTCAAGATCGGCGTGAAGCTCGCCGTCCTCTTCGTGGTCCTCGCCCTCGTCTACGTCAAGCGCGACGAGGAGCGGGTGGAGAAGGCCCTGTTCGGCGCGGTCGGCGGACTGACCATCGCCAATATCTTTATCGCCGTTCTCTGGCACTGATCACCACCGATCCACCACATCCGATCAGTTCGGGTCATCTCGTCATCGGCCCGTTACGTTCAGGTTTAGCGTCCTCCCCCAAGACCCAGCCGACAGGGGAAGGACGTGAGGCCCTCGTGGCCAGTCATCGAAAGCCCAGGCAGCGCCCGCTCTCCGGCGGCACGGTACGGACCACCGCCGCCACCCTCGCCCTCGCGGGCGCTGCCACCGCCACCGCCTTCGAAGGCACCTCCCAGGCCGACCCCGGCTCCACCCCCTCCCAGGTCAAGTCGGAGGTGGACCGGCTCTACCAGGAGGCCGAGGCCGCGACCGAGCGGTACAACGGGGCGAAGGAGAAGGCCGACGAGGCCGATCGCGCGCTGACCGCCCTGCGCGAGGAAACCGCCCGCAAGACCGACCAGCTCAACACCGCCCGCAGCGCCCTCGGTTCGCTCGCCGCAGGCCAGTACCGCAGCGGCTCGCTCGGCACCGCCGTACAGCTCGCGCTGGCGGCCGACCCGCAGGAGTACCTGGCCCAGGCCTCCTTCATCAGCCGCGCCCACGAACGCAACGCCGCCGGGATCAACACCGTGCGCCGCCGCCTCGACGAGGTCGGCAAGCTCCGGGAGCAGGCCGCCGGGCGGCTCACCGACCTCCGCGCCCGGCAGGACGAACTCGCCGAGCACAAGGCGGCGATCGAGGGCAAGCTCGATGCCGCCAAGCGCCTGCTGGCCAGGCTCACCGCCGAGCAGCGCGCCGCGTACGAGGCCCAGTCGGCCGGGAGCTCCCCCGCCGGACCGCGCACCACGAACACGACTCCGCCGCCGCCCGGATGGGGGCACCTCCCAGCGGTAGCTGGGGGAGGCTCCCGCGCGGCGCGCGCCGTGGCCTTCGCGTACGGGGCGATCGGGAAGCCGTACGTGTGGGGCGCGACGGGCCCTGGGTCCTTCGACTGCTCGGGCCTGACCCAGGCGGCCTGGCGCTCGGCGGGGGTTTCGCTGCCCCGCACCACCTACACCCAGATCAATGCCGGCCGGCGCGTCTCCCGCGGCGAACTGGCCCCCGGTGACCTGGTGTTCTTCTACTCCGGGGTGACCCACGTCGGGATGTACATCGGCAACGGCCAGATGATCCACGCCCCGCGCCCCGGCTCCACGGTCCGGTTGGCCCCGATCGACTCGATGCCCTGGGCGGGCGCCTCCCGCCCCGCGTGAGATCCGGACGACCCAGCGCTACGGCGCCTTGACCACGCCGCTCAGCCAGCCGAAGGTCTGCGGCAGCTGCTTGGACCACGCTTCGAGGTTGTGGCCGCCGACCACCTTCTCCGCGTGCACCGTGGTCGGGGCCTTCGCCAGGGCCTTGAGGTCCGTGCCGGACAGGTAGCCGTCGTGTTCGGCCCCCGACATCCACAGCGAGACCGCCGGCGGCGCGGGCGCGGCCTGGAGCACGGCCTTCAGGTTGTGCGTGCGGCGCAGTTCCGGATCCTGGGCCACCGGCGAGGAGGGCTCCTGGCCGGGGTCGTTGTAGCCGGAGAGGGAGACGGCCGCGCTGTAGCGGTCGGGGTGGGCGATGGCCAGTTTGGCGGCGCAGTAGGCGCCCGCCGAGTAGCCGGCGACGCCCCAGGTGCGGGAGTCCTCCGAGGCCCGGAAGTTGTCGACGACCATCTTGCGGACGTCGACGCTGAACCAGCTGTCGGCGTTGACCTTGCCGGGGATGTTGGCGCAGCCGGTGTCGCCGTTGCCGAGCAGCATGGCGCGCGGGGAGACGAGGATGAACGGCTGCACCTTGCCGCTCTTCATCAGCGGTTCCAGCACCTCGTGCGCCTTGAGCCCCTGGAACCAGGACTTGCCCGTGCCCGGGATGCCCGGGATCAGCTCGACGACCGGGAACTTCTTGTCCTTGTAGGCCGGGTCGTCGTACTGCGGCGGCAGCCACACCATGACGTCGCCCTTGACCCCGGATATCTTGCCGTCGACTTCGGTCTTCTTGACCCGCCCGCCGAGGCCGTCCACCGGCTGGAACTCCTGCAGCACCTTCGGCGCCTTCCCGACCTCCTCCGCCTTCTTCCCGCCGAGGCCGTCCGGGCCGAGGTCGGGGGCGGCGGTGACGTACTTCCCGGTGCCGAAGAGGTCGCCCCAGGACGTGTAGAAGTGCTCGGCCCGGTTGACCGCGACGAACACCACGGCGACGGCGGTGACCTGCGCGAACACCACCATGAGCGCCCGCGCGGCGACCCGTACGGCGACGGGGCCGCGGACCTTGCTCCACACGGCCAGCGGAAGGATGACGGCGATCGCGGTGAGCGCGATCGCCGTCACGAAGAAGGGTGTCCCCGTCAGGCTCATCACGCCACCCAAGAGGGCGGCGTGACGCGGCCCGGTTGCGCGATCAGCCTGCGGTGTGGATCACACCAGCCGGCGGGCCGTCGCCCAGCGGGTCAGTTCGTGGCGGTTGGAGAGCTGGAGCTTCCTGAGCACCGCCGAGACGTGCGATTCGACGGTCTTCACCGAGATGAAGAGCTGCTTGGCGATCTCCTTGTACGCGTATCCGCGCGCGATCAGCCGCAGCACCTCGCGCTCGCGCTGCGTCAGGCGGTCCAGGTCCTCGTCGACCGGCGGGGCGTCCGTCGAGGCGAAGGCGTCGAGCACGAAGCCGGCCAGCCGCGGCGAGAACACCGCGTCCCCGTCCTGCACCCGGAAGACCGAGTTCACCAGTTCGGTGCCGGTGATGGTCTTGGTGACGTAGCCGCGGGCGCCGCCCCGGATGACCCCGATGACGTCCTCGGCCGCGTCGGACACCGACAGCGCCAGGAATCTGACCGGGGCCTCGGCCGCCGCCATCAGCGGGGCGCAGCGGCGCAGCACCTCGACACCGCCGCCGCCGGGCAGGTGCACGTCGAGCAGGACCACCTCGGGTCGGGTGGCGGTGATGACGGTGACGGCCTGGTCGACGTCGGCCGCCTCGCCGACGACCTCGACCCCGGTCCGCTCGGTCTCGCCGATCTCGGCCTGTACGCCCGCGCGGAACATCCGGTGGTCGTCGACGAGCACGACCCGGACCCTGCGGGTCTCCTTCTCAGCGCTGTCCTCGGTCATGCCGCTTTCGCCGCCCTCTCCATCTCCAGCTCGACTTCCGTGCCGCCGTCGGGCGCGGACCGCAGTCGTGCGGTCCCGCCGTTGCGCTGCATCCGGCCGATGATCGATTCTCGTACGCCCATGCGGTCGTCCGGTACCGCGTCGATGTCGAAGCCCGGTCCCCGGTCCCGTACGGACACGAACACCGTCTGCCCCTCCACTTCGGCGTACACCTGTACCGGCCCGCCGTCGCCACCGTACTTGGCGGCGTTGACCATCGCCTCGCGCGCTGCCTGGATCTGTGCGGCCAGCTTCTCGTCGAGGGGGCAGTCACCGACGACCACGACCTCGATGGGCACCCCGTGATGGTCCTCGACCTCGGCGGCGATCTTCTTCACTGCGTCCGCGAGGGTGGCCGGTTCCTCGGCCTCGTCCTTGCCGGTGCCCTCGGGCTTGTACAGCCAGTTCCGCAGCTCCCGCTCCTGGGCGCGCGCGAGCCGGCGCACCTCCCCCACGTCCTCCGCGTTGCGCTGGATCAGGGTGAGGGTGTGCAGGACGGAGTCGTGGACGTGGGCGGCGACCTCGGCGCGCTCCTGGGCTCGGATGCGCATCAGGCGTTCCTCGGAGAGGTCCTGGGTCATCCGGATCAGCCAGGGTCCGGCGAGCAGGGCGATGCCGATGAGGACGGCGAGGGTGGCGGTGAGTACGTTGCCGAGCTGCGCGGCGGAGCCCCGTACGACGAGGAAGACGGTCAGCCCCACTCCGACGAGGGCGACTCCGGCGAGCGCCCGGACGAGCTGGAACACCCGGCCGCGGCCGGCGGCGGCATCGCCCCAGTGGGCGCGCCGCGCGTTGTCGGCCTGCCGCCACACGAGGACCACGCCCGCGCCGACCAGCAGGGTCGGCCACACGTAGCGCCCGGAGGTGCCGCCGATCTCGAGCTTGGCGATGAAGATCCACACGCCGACGAGGAGGACGACCAGCGCGAGCACCTGCCCCTTGTCGGGTCTGCGCAGGTGACGGCCGCCGTCGGCGAGGGTCTCGAAGAAGGAGCGGTTCTCGGCGCGGCCGCCGACGCCGAGCGGTACGAACACCCAGAACGCGGCGTACAGCATCACGCCGAGGCCGTCCCCGAACATGAACAGGCCGAGGAAGGTGAGCCGGACCCAGATCACGGGCAGGCCGAGGTGCCCGGCGAGACCCCGCGCGACTCCGCCGAGCATCCGGCCGTCGGCGCTGCGGTAGAGCTTGCGCGGCGGCGCCTCGTCGGTGTCGGGCACGTGGTGGGGAGCGGCGGCTACGGGCATGTCACCAAGGGTCACACGTGCGCGGGTGGCCGGGCATCAGGGCATCCCCCCATTCCGGTCGGGGGGATATCAGGGTTGCGCCAGGGTTCGGCCGGATGCCCGGGGCCGCCCGGGCCGGTCACCATGGACGCATGACCGAAGTACACGACGCCCCACCGACAGAACCCGGAGCCCCTCAGCCTCCAGATGCCCGGCCGCCCGTTCGCCGCAGCAAGGGGGACAAGGTCGTCGCGGGCGTGTGCGGGGGCCTGGGCCGGTACTTCGACCTGGATCCGGTGGTGTTCCGGATCGTCATCGGCGTGCTCACCTTCACCGGGGGCGTCGGCCTGATCTTCTACGGCTTCGCGTGGCTGCTCCTCCCGCAGGAGGGCGAGGAGGACAGCGAGGCGAAACGGCTGCTGACGGGCCGGGTCGAGGGTTCGACGCTGGCGGCGGTGTTCGCGGCCCTGGTGGGCTGCGCGCTGTTCCTGTCGATGCTGACCAACGGCGGGCTCGCGGTCTTCTCCGTACTGGTCATCCTGGCGCTCGGCGGCGCCTCCCACTGGTCGCGGCAGCGCCGGCAGGGCCAGACCCCCGAGGCCGAGGCCCCCGACGCGCAGCGCGCCGCGCATTCGCCCGCCCCGCCGGAGACGAAGGCGCCGCCGGCGCCCGGCGGCCCGTCCTGGTGGCGGGACCCGCTGGTCAAGGACGGCACCACCGGCCCCGTCGGGTCCACCGGCTACCTGTGGGGCCCCGCGGACACCGAGGACGCGACGCCGCGCACCGAGGCTCCGCGGGCGCCCGAGGCACCGGTCTACGCACCGGCCCGCCCGCGCGGCGGGATCGGCGGGCGGGTCTTCGTACTGGCCCTGCTGGCCGGGGGCATCGGCACCGCCTCCGTGTGGGAGGGGAGCACGCTGAGCCACGCCCTGCAGATCGGGCTCGCCGCGGCGCTGGCCGTCTTCGGCCTCGGCCTCGCGGTCAGCTCCGTCAAGGGCCGCACCGGCTTCGGCACGGTGCTGCTGGCGCTGATCACCGCCGGGCTGCTGGCGGGCGCCTCGGCGCTGCCGCGCGAGATCGGCACCGACTGGAAGCGGATCGACTGGCGGCCGGCCGCCGTGGCCGACGTACGGCCCGTGTACGAGGCGGGCACCGGGCTCGCCACCTTGGACCTGAGCCGGCTGGACGTCCCGAAGGGCGCCACGGTGAAGGTGCGCGCCTCCATCGACGCGGGGCGGCTCAAGGTGATCGTGCCCCGGGAGGTCACGGCGCGGGCCGACGTGTCGGTGAAGCTGGGCGACATCCACATGCCCGGCGAGACCAGCCAGGACGTACGCATCAAGAGCGGCGGCGAAACGCAGGCGGCGACCCTGCCGCCCGCAGCCGGCACCGAGGCCGGCGGGACGATCGAGCTGCACCTGAACGCGGGTGTGGGACAGGTGGAGGTGGCCCGTGCCGCGTCATGAGTTCCAGCCGGGACGGCTCCTCGCGGGGATCGTACTGCTGACCGCGGGGATCGTGTACCTCCTCGACGCGTCCGGCGAGGCCGACGTGCCGTGGTTCCTGGTCATCCCCATGGCCGTGGGCGGGCTCTGCCTCTCGTCGCTGGTCGGGATGGTGACCTACGCCGTCCGCAGGGACCGCCGGGACCGGATCAGCGAGTCCAGCGACAGATAGGGCGCCCCGGCGAGGATCAGCGGGGTCCAGGCCATCAGGTAGATCAGGTCGTTGCCGTAGTAGTACGGGGTCACCGCCCACGACACGGTGAGCCACAGGCTGAGCGAGATCAGCGCTCCGCCGACGGCCGCGATCCGGGTCAGCAGGCCGGCCAGCACTCCGAGGCCGACCAGCAGCTCGCCGATGGCGATGGCCACGGCGAAGCCGACGGGGGACTTCAGGGACAGGTCCACCAGGGCGGGGATCGCGGAGGTGTCGCGCACCCCGCTCATGATCTCGCCGATGGAGCCGGAGCCGGAGGCGGACAGGAAGGCCGAGTCGGTCAGCTTGTCCAGCCCCGCGTAGACGAAGGTCACGCCGAGGAAGATCCTCAGGGGCAGCAGGGCGTGGCGGGTGGCGAGGGCGCGGAGCCCCTCCGCTCCGGAGGGGACGTCAGTTCGGGTATGGGTCACGCGACATGTGTACCCCCATCACTCGGCCACGTCGATGGTGCATCGGTTGGATTCCACTCCTGCGGCGGTGACCACCTGGATCTCGATCCGCCCCGGTTCCACTTCCGCGGGCACCGGCACGGTGAGCACCGCGTCGGAGGGGTTGGTGAACCCGCCCGCCACCGGGACCAGCGGAACGTGCACGTGGACCGCCCCGATCCGTACGACCAAACGGGCCAGCATCTCCGGCGTCTGCGCCCCGGGCGGTACGAAGCCCACGCCCCGGATCTCGATGTCGTCCCCGGGGCGGACGGCGGCGTCCAGGTCCCCGGGCTCCCGTCTGCGGACCACCGACAGCACGAGCGGCCGGCTGCCCTCCGCGTACTTCGCCGCCAGGTACACCGCCGCCGACAGCGCCACCAGCAGGGCCAGCGCCCACGGCAGCTGCGGGAGCCGTTCGGGGAAGCGGGCCATCGACACCCCCGCGTAGGCCAGCACCACCGTGCAGACCAGTACGTACTGCGCGTCCGGGAAGCTGCCGCGCCCGGCGTCGTCCGTCAGCAGGTCCACCCCGCGCGGCCGGTCGGCGGGCAGCTTCTGCAGCCGCTGCCCCATGATCCGTACGGTGACCACCCGGCGCACCAGCACTGCCACCGCCGAGGTCAGCGACACCACCGCCAGCAGCGGCAGCGCCCGGTCCAGCGCCAGCCCCGCGTACAGGGCCTGGCGATCCGGGCCCGGCGAGGAGGCCGCCAGCCGCAGCGCCGGCAGCAGCGCCGCGAAGGCCGTCAGCACGACCCAGGCGCTCGCCGTCGCCTTCGAGGTGGACAGCCGGTTGTCCTCGCCGACCAGCGGGGCCAGCAGCCCGCCGCGCACCGACTGGGCGCGCGCCCCGACCGTCAGCAGCCCGGCCAGGACCAGGGCGGCCAGCAGTCCGGCGGTGCGGGCCGCGGACCAGCCGGTGCCGAGCGCGGTGCCGACCTGGACCAGCAGCAGGACCCCGGCGGCGATCCACACGGCGAGGACGGCCCGCCGGGAGAACAGGTACAGCCAGGAGTTCCCGGCCTCCCGGCCCCGGTCGGCGACCGTGCGGGCCGACAGGGTCAGCTCGTCGGAGACCCACTGGCGGGACGCGCCGAGGGAGTGCGCCACGGCGGCCGGCACCCCCTGCCCGGAGGCGAACTCGTCGCGCTTCTCCAGGAACGCGGCGACCGCTCGCCGGTGCCCCTCCCGGGCGCACTCCTCACAGCCACAGGCGGCCGTATGGGTACCCCGGGACATCTCTTGGACAGCCACGTGCGTGCCGCCTCTCTGAACTACGGTGCGATGCCAGCGAATTGTGCACCACTGCGGCAGTGCTCCGGATTGCGCACGATGTCAGAGCAGGTGATTAACCGTTCATGATGTTGACGCCACCTCTTCGCGCAGCGGCTGGTAGCTCACCCAGGCGGCCAGATCGGACCCGAACCGCTCCCGGGTGGCGACCGCCGCGCGGTGGTCGATCGGCACCGGTTTCCCGGCCGCGCGGGCGATCAGCTGCACCTGCGCCGCCCGCTCCGCCGCGATGAACCACCAGGCCGCCGCGTCCACCGAGTCCCCGACCGTCAGCAGTCCCCGGTTGCGCAGGACCAGCGCCTTGTACGGGCCCAGCGCGTGCGCGATCCGGCCCGGATCGTCCGCCCCGGTGAACTCGTCCAGCAGCGCGTGGTCCTCGTAGAAGGCGCAGGCCTCCTGGCTGATCGGGGCGAGCAGTTCGCCCAGCGCCGCGAGCGCGCGGCCGTACGGTGCCTGCGTGCGCACGACGGCGACCGCGCCGGGGCGTGCCCGGTGGACGGCGGCGTGCACGGCGAAGGCCAGCTCGTTGACCCGGCGGCCGCCCCGGAGCACCCGCCCGTCCCCGTCGACCAGCAGCAGGTCGTCGACGGTGAGGGTGGTGAAGGCCCGCCCGAACGGGTTCACCCAGTAGCAGTCCTCGAACTCGGGGTCCCGCGCGGTGATCTGCCCGCCCACCCCGTCCTCGTATCCGAGCCGCCCCAACAGCCGCAGCGCCCCGGCGAGCCGTTCCTTGCGGTGGGCGCGCGCCGCCTCGACGGTGTCGTGCACGGGCGGCATCTCGAAGCCGAGCCGCTCCACGGGCACGGGTACGGGCTGGTCCGGCATGGGGCGCTCCTCCGACGGCTCGGCTCGACTCGCGGCGCAAGGTACCCGCGCCCCTGCCAAGTGGCCATAGGAACGACGGAGCCGCCGCTCCCCGGGGAGCGGCGGCTTCGTCTCACGTCCGGGTGGGACGGGTGGGGACTACTCCCACTCGATGGTGCCCGGGGGCTTGCTCGTGCAGTCGAGGACCACGCGGTTGACCTCCGGCACCTCGTTGGTGATGCGGGTGGAGATCCGGGCGAGCACCTCGTACGGCATGCGCGTCCAGTCCGCGGTCATCGCGTCCTCGGAGGAGACGGGGCGCAGCACGATCGGGTGGCCGTAGGTACGGCCGTCGCCCTGCACGCCGACGCTGCGGACGTCGGCCAGCAGCACGACCGGGCACTGCCAGATCTCGCGGTCCAGGCCGGCCGCGGTGAGCTCGTGGCGGGCGATGGCGTCGGCCTCGCGCAGCAGGTCCAGGCGCTCCTTGGTGACCTCGCCGACGATGCGGATGCCGAGGCCGGGGCCGGGGAAGGGCTGGCGCTGGACGATCTCGTCGGGCAGGCCGAGCTCCTGGCCGACCATCCGGACCTCGTCCTTGAACAGCTGGCGCAGCGGCTCGACGAGCTCGAACTCGATGTCGTCGGGGAGGCCGCCCACGTTGTGGTGGGACTTGATGTTCGCGGTGCCGGTGCCGCCGCCGGACTCGACGACGTCCGGGTACAGGGTGCCCTGCACCAGGAAGGCGACCGCGGGGCCCTCCTCCTGGAGGATCTCCAGCTGCGCCTGCTCGAAGACGCGGATGAACTCGCGGCCGATGATCTTCCGCTTGGTCTCCGGGTCGGAGACGCCGGCGAGCGCGTTCAGGAAGCGTTCCTGCGCGTCGACGACCTTCAGCTGCACGCCGGTGGCGGCGACGAAGTCCTTCTCGACCTGCTCGGTCTCGCCCTTGCGCATCAGGCCGTGGTCGACGTAGACGCAGGTCAGCTGCGACCCGATGGCCTTCTGCACGAGCGCCGCGGCGACCGCGGAGTCCACGCCGCCGGAGAGGCCGCAGATGGCGCGCTTGTCGCCGACCTGCTCGCGGATGGCCGCGACCTGCTCCTCGACGATGTTGCCGGTGGTCCAGGTGGGCTTCAGGCCGGCGCCGCGGTAGAGGAAGTGCTCCAGGACCTGCTGGCCGTGCGTGGAGTGCATCACCTCGGGGTGGTACTGCACGCCGTACAGCTTCTTCTCGTCGTTCTCGAAGGCCGCGACCGGGACGACGTTCGTCGACGCGGTGACGGTGAAGCCCTCGGGAGCGGCGGAGCAGGCGTCGCCGTGGGACATCCACACCGACTGGTTCTCGGGAGTGCCCTCGAAGAGGGTCGACCCGGCCTTGGAGACGGCCAGCGGGGTGCGGCCGTACTCGCGGGCACCGGTGTTGTCGACCTGTCCGCCGAGGACGGTCGCCATCAGCTGGAAGCCGTAGCACATGCCGAAGACGGGGATCCCGGCCTCGAACAGGGCGTGGTCGAGCTGCGGGGCACCCTCTTCGTACACGGAGGACGGTCCGCCGGAGAGGATGATCGCCTTGGGGTTCTTGGCCAGCATCTCGTCGACGGGCATCGAGCTCGGCACGATCTCGCTGTAGACCCGTGCCTCGCGGACGCGGCGGGCGATGAGCTGGGCGTACTGGGCGCCGAAGTCGACGACGAGAACCGTGTCCGGGGCGCTGTCGTGGGCGGCGGAGGGTGCTTCTGGCACGGGGCGGCCTTCCGGCGGAAGAGGAGGTTGTTTTGTCGATTCTAACGGGGGACGTAGGGCCCTCTTCGTCTCACCATCCGAACTTGCTTGGCCCGGAGCGGGAGGGAGGGCAATAATCCCTTCCGTGCGCAAGCAGCTGAGCTTCCTCTTTACCTATGGCACCGGTCGGTCCGGTCGCCATGGGTCATCGTGATGCTCGCTTGAGCCACTGACTTCCCAGAGCGCCCCGGTCCGACAGGACCGGGGCGCTCTTGCGTTTCTCGGACCTGCCGGCCCCGGAGCCCCGACCCCGGACTCCGGACCCACCTCACAGGAGAGAAGACCATGACCACGATCACCACCACCCCCGAGCAGCTGATCGCCGACTCCCGTACCCGTATCGACGCCATCGACGACCGGATCATCGGACTGATCCAGGAGCGGATGGCCGTCTCGACGGTGATCCAGGAGGCGCGCATCGAGTCCGGCGGGCGGCGGGTGCACCTGTCACGCGAGATGGAGGTGCTCTCGCATTGGAGCGATGCGCTCGGGAAGCCCGGTACCGGCCTCGCCATGACGCTGCTGGAGCTGTGCCGGGGTCGCGTGTGACGCCTGTTCGTCACTCGTCCGGACCGTGACGGCGCCCGGGGGACCTCGTTGGTGAGGTTGTCCGTGCCAGCCAGGTGCGGGACCGCACCACCACGCGTGGCTCCGCTGGAGCGATGAGACGGGCGCCCTGTGGAGCGCACGTCGTGGGACCTCGCTCCTTCGCGTGACCGGACGGCAGGGGACAGCAGCCCGGTCACCCCGGAAAAGACGGCCGGCCCGGGGGACGCCCCGGACCGGCCGTTCTCGTCATCGGCTCTCGGCCGTCTTGCCGCCGCCGGATCGCCGGATCGCCTACGAGGTCACGCGCCCGCGGCGGCCCTGCGGCGGCGGAACACCAGGAACAGCACACCACCGGCGGCGACGAGTGCGGCGCCGCCGATCGCGATCGGGCCCGCGGTGCTGCCGGTGGAGGCCAGGCCACCGTTCGGGGTGCCGTTGTTGCCCGCGGCCGGCGCGGTGGCCGAGGTGCCCGGGGCCGGGGTGCCCGTGCCGGTGCCCGTGGAGGTCGACGGGGCCGGGGTCGGGGTCGGGGTCGGCGCGGGGACGACGTCCTTCCCGTTGATCACGACGGAGGCCTTGTCGTTCGCGTGGTTCGGGTCCCACTTCTGCGGGTTCGTGCCGCGCGCGCCCTCGGCCAGCTTGCCGACCGTGACCGAGCCGGTGGCCTCCGCCACCACTTCCTCGATCTCCAGGTCGAAGGGGTAGGTGACCTTCTCCTGCTCCCTGATGAGCTTCGGCATCAGGCAGAAGTAGCGCGGCGCGCCCAGATGCCCGTCGCGGCGCGAGCCGTCCGCCGCGGCGCCGCGGCATTCCTCCGACGCCTTGGTGACCTTCACACCGGCCGGGATCACGATGTCCGCCCACGTGGCTTCCGAGTCGAGGCGGATGTTCGCGACCCATGCCGGGCCGTCGTTGCGCAGGCCGAGCTCGGCCGTGACCGTCTCGCCCGCCTTGCCCTTGAGGGAGGCGCCGACCGCCACGAAGTCGGCGGTGTTCTTCACGAGCACGTCGACCACGTGGCGGTTGTTCCACACGTCAAGGTCGGCCGACCGCGGCGCGGCCTTGGCCTCGCGCTTCCCGACCGTCAGCGTCTTGCCCGTGGCGGGCGTGGTGGCCTTCTGCGCGGGCTTGGGCTCGTCGCCGGCCGCGTGCACGGCGTAGGTCAGCCCGTCGACGAAGCCGTGCGGGGCGGCCTTGAGCGTCAGCGCTCCGGTGATCTCGTAGATCCCACCCGGCTCGAACTCGCCGTCGAGGGTGCAGAGCACCTTGCTCGGGCTCAGGTTCCAGGGCCATTCGGGGGTGCCGCCCTCGCTGTAGCGGCAGTTGTCGTACTTCTCCACGAAGCCGATGCCGTGCGTGGTGTTCAGCTCCAGCACCACGCCCCGGGAGGGGTCGGTGCCCGCATTGGAGAAGACGATCGGAAGCGGCTGTGTGGCACCGGGCTTCATGTTCTTGTTGAGCGGGGCCTTCTGCACCACCACGTCGGGGCCGCCGACCCTGATCTTGGTGGTGGCGGCCTTGAAGGTGGCGCCCTCGGCCTTGCCGGTCATCGTCACATCGGCGGTCGCGCCGACCTTGCTGCCCTTGGCGGCGCTGAACCCCAGCTGGACGAACGACGACACTCCCGGCTGGAACCTGCGCGTCTTGCACGTCAGGCTGGTCGCGGTGAGCGTGCAGTAGTCACCCCCGCCGTCCTCGAAGGCGACGTCGGCGACACCCTTGAGCGGGCTCAGGTCGAGCGAGAAGGTGCTCTCCGAGTCGAAGTGCTGCCCGGTCTCATTGTTGATCATGAAGAGCACCCGGGTCTTCTCGCCCTCTCCGCTCCCCGGGTGGGGGTGCAGCCCGACCTGGGCCGGGCCGACGAGGGTGAACACGGGGTCCGCCGCGTTCGCGGGAGCGGCGGCCAGACCCACGGCCATCAGGCCGGCCGCCACCAACAGGGAGATGCGCTTTCTCATGCACCCCTTGACCCCCGGAGCAAGGCTCCGGTTGCGCGTTTGACCACGTGACGGACGCCACAGTCCGGCAGGTCGGGTTCCGGTACAACCTTCGGGCCTGACCACCTGTCACTCATGTATCGCGTCGGCACCGCGCTCGGAGGGGGAGTGCGGTGCCGACCGCGCATCGTCCGGGTGCCCCGGTCGGGGCGGCGGTGTCAGTCCCCGCGCTTCGGCGGGACCTCCGGGATCCCCAGGAACGGCAGCCGCAGCGCCCCGAAGGCCTCCTTCGGGACCGCCGGGCGGGCCGGCTCCACCGCTGCGAGGCGTACGTAGGCCGCGCCCTGTTCGGGGCGCGGGTCCCGCTCGCCGTTGTTCGGCCAGTACGACATCGCCCGCTCCGCCTGCGCCGTGATCGTCAGCGAGGGGTTGACCCCGAGGTTCGCGGAGACGGCCGCGCCGTCCACCACCGAGATGCCCGGGTGCCCGTAGAGCCGGTGGTACGGGTCCACCACGCCCTCCTCCGGCGAGGCGCCGATCGGGCAGCCGCCCAGGAAGTGCGCGGTCAGCGGGGTCCCCATCAGCTCGCCGACATTGCTGCCGGCGAAGCCGTTGATCTCCTCGGCGAGCAGGGTCGCGGCCTGCGTGGCCTCCGCGATCTGCACCGGGTTCGGGGCGCCGTGGCCCTGGCGGGCGGTGAGCAGGCCCTTCCCTATGCCGCCGGGCTTGCGGTAGGTGGTCAGGGAGTTGTCCAGCGACTGCATGACCAGGCCGATGATGGTCCGCTCCGACCAGCGCCGGTTGGAGAGCGAACGCAGCAGCTGCACGGGGTGCCTGGCGGTACGGGCGAACCAGGAGCGGACCCGGTGCGGGCCGTAGGGGACCTGGAGGACGGTCATGAACCCCATGGCGTTGGAGCCCTTGCCGTAGCGGACGGGCTCGATGTGCGTGTCGGCGTTGGGGTGCACGGAGGAGGTGATGGCCACGCCCCGGGTGAAGTCGGCGCGCGTGTCCTTCCCGTGCCGCCTGCGGTATCGGCGGTCGTCGGTCTGCGCGCCGACCAGGCCCTCCGAGTTGGTGCGGGTCAGGTCGCCGAGGCGCTTCGAGAGGTGCGGGAGCTCGCCTCGGTCCTTCATCGTGTGCAGCAGGGTCTGCGTGCCGTAGGTGCCCGCCGCGACGACCACGTAGCGGGCGCGCAGCACCTTCACCCGGTCCTTGGCGTGCCTGCGGCGCTGGTCGGTGGGGACGGTGCGGACGCGGTAGCCGCCGCCGGGGTGGTCGGAGAGCGCGGTGACCGTGGTCATCGGGTGGATGACGGCGCCGGCGCGCTCGGCGAGGTGCAGGTAGTTCTCGTTCAGGGTGTTCTTCGCGCCGTGCCGGCAGCCGGTCATGCACTCGCCGCATTCGGTGCAGGCCTTGCGGGCGGGGCCGGCGCCGCCGAAGTAGGGGTCGGCGACCTCGTCCCCGGGGCGGACCTTCGGCTGCCCCGCGCCCCTTTCACCATCCTCCCCGTCTCCGAAGAAGACGCCGACCGGGGCCATGTGGAAGGAGTCGGCGACGCCCATCTTCTCGGCGGCCGCCTTGAGGTGGACGTCGGAGGGGGTCATCGTCGGGTTGAGCCGCACGCCCAGCATCCGCTTGGCCTGGTCGTAATAGGGACTGAGTTCCTCGTGCCAGTCGGTGATGGAGGCCCACTGGCGGTCCTCGAAGAAGGCCGTGGGCGGCACGTAGAGCGTGTTGGCGTAGTTGAGCGAGCCGCCGCCCACGCCGGCGCCCGCGAGCACCATCACGTTGCCGAGCAGGTGGATGCGCTGGATCCCGTACAGGCCGAGGGCCGGGGCCCACAGGTAGTTGCGCAGGTCCCAGCTGTTCTTCGGCAGGCTCTCGCGGGTGAAGCGGCGTCCTGCCTCCAGGACGCCGACGCGGTACCCCTTCTCGGTGAGGCGCAGTGCCGAGACCGACCCCCCGAAGCCCGATCCGATGACGATGACGTCGTAGTCGTACGACTCAGACTCAGACACGGTGCTGCCCCTTTAGCGGAGTCGGAGGGCCTTCATGACCTTGAGGCTGCGGGTCATGAACGCCGCGTACTTCTCGTCGTCCATGCCCAGCGAGGGCGCCATCGGCAGCAGTCGCTGGTGGGCGACGGTCTGGGCCTCGGTGTACTTGAGGATGCCCTCGGAGCCGTGGCGGCGGCCGAGGCCGGAGTCCTTCATTCCGCCCATGGGCGCCTGCGCGCTGCCGTAGGCGGGGGCGTAGCCCTCGTTGATGTTGACGGTGCCGGTGCGCAGGCGGGCGGCGACGGCGTGGCCGCGGCGGGAGTCCTTGGTCCAGACGCTGGAGTTGAGGCCGTAGGCGGTGGCGTTGGCCTCCGCGATGGCCGCGTCCTCGTCGGTGAAGCGGTAGATCGAGACGACCGGGCCGAAGGTCTCCTCGCCGCAGACCGCCATGGGCGCCTCGACGCCGTCGAGGATGGTGGGCTCGTAGAAGAGCGGGCCGATGTCGGGGCGGGCGGTGCCGCCGGCGACGAGGGTGGCGCCCTTGGCGACGGCCTCGTCCACGTGCCGCTGTACGGTCTCCAGCTGGCGCTCGCCGACCAGGGAGCCCATGTCGGCGCCGTACGCGAGGGAGGCGCCCAGCCGCATGGCCTTCGTACGGGCGGCGAACCGTTCGACGAAGGCGTCGGCGATCGAGGCGTGGACGTAGAGCCGCTCGATGGAGATGCACAGCTGGCCGGCGGAGGAGAAGCAGGCGCGGACGGCGCCCGCGGCGGCCTTCTCGATGTCGGCGTCGTGCAGGACAAGCATGGCGTTCTTGCCGCCGAGTTCGAGGGAGACCCCGACGAGGCGGTCGGCCGCGCCCCGGGCGACCTCGCGGCCGGTACGGGTGGAGCCCGTGAAGGAGACGTAGTCGGCGTGCCTGACCACCTCGGGGCCGACGACGGGCCCCTCGCCGAGGACGATCTGGAAGACCTCGGGCGGCAGCCCGGCCTCGATCAGCAGGTCACGGGCCCACAGGGCGGTCAGCGCGGTCTCGGTGTCGGGCTTCATGACGAGCGCGTTGCCGGAGACGAAGGCGGGCAGCGCGTCGCCGACCGACAGTTCGAGGGGGTAGTTCCAGGGGGCGATCTGACCGACGACCCCGCGCGGCTGGCGCAGCTCGGTGACCTTGGTGAGGGTGGGCATGGCGCCCGTGTGGCCCTTGGGGCGCAGGTACGAGGGGGCCTTGCGGCCGTAGTGGCGGGCGGCGACGGCGACCGCCTGGACCTCCTCGTGGGCGTGCAGACGGGCCTTGCCTGTCTCCAGCTGGATGAGGTCCAGGACCTCGGCCTGCCGGGCGAGGACCAGGTCGTGGAAGCGCAGCAGCACCGCGGCCCGCTTGCGCACGGGGACCGCGGCCCAGGCGGGCTGGGCGGCACGCGCCCGCTCGAAGGCCGTGGCCACGTCCTCGGGGGTGGCCTCGGGGAGCTCCGCCAGCCGGTCCCCGGTGAAGGGGGTGTGATTGGCGGTGCGGCCGGAGCCGATCACTCCGCGGGTCAGCCGGGCGACCAGGTCGGGGGTGACCACGTCGGCGGCGGTCCGGGCGCCGGCCGGGGCGGGGGCTACCGGGTTGGTGGGCTGCGGGGCGGTGCGGAGGGGGGCGGCGGGGGCCTGCGAGTCCGTCATGGCGGTGAGCGTATTGCGCCTGCGGGCCTTTGGGTACCCGTGGGTAACCGGATTTTGCCATTTCCGCCAGTGATTGCTGGCGGATTCGGCGCGGGATGACGGAATCGGCCTGGAAGCGGGATGACGGAATCAGCCGGAAAGGATCAGGACGCCCCGCCGGGCGGCGCCCAGCCGCTGAGCACGATGTCGAACTGCTGCCGGGTCGTGCTCCAGTCCGCGACGGGACTCGACATGAAGATCGCGTACTCGGTGTTGTCCGGCGCGATGTACATCTGCTCGATCGCCCGGCGCGGGCCGGGGTGGTTCGCCTTCTCCGTCCAGGTGAAGTCCCAGAGCGCGCCGCGGGTCGTGCCACGGAAGGTGTTCTGGTACAGCCACTGCTTCTCGTAGTCCGTCCGCTTCCGCACCTGCTTCTCCAGGTCGAGCAGGTGCGCGTACGGGTCCTGGTAGTCCGGGGTGGGGTCGGCGGCGATCCGGATCAAGTGCTTCCCGTTGTCCGGGGTGTAGTCGATCTGGTCGCCGTTCTCCTGGCGCGTCCAGCCTTCCGGGACGAACAGGGTGAAGCCGGTGCGGTCGGTGACCTTGGTCCAGCCGGGCGGGACATCGACGCTCCGCTGCGACTTCGAGTCCTCGGGCGACTTCTGCCCGTCGGGGGCGCTCGCGCTCCTGTCCGAGCCGCCGTCCTTCCGGGAGTCGCCGGTGTACTTGAGCACCCCGAAGACGCCTCCGCCGCCGAGCAGCGCCGCCACCAGGGCGATGGCCGCGGCGCGCCTGATCCAGCCGCTCGCCGAGCCGTCGGGAGCGGGGGCGGGGGCCGCCTGTTCCGCCATCGCGGCCGTCTGCGCCGCCTCCGCGGGTGCGGCCGGCTCTTCGGCCCGGTCCTGGGCCGGGGCGAGCTCCTCCGCGGTCACCGCGCGCGTGGGTACGTACGCCTGCGCCGCCTTCGGCTCCCGGCCCTCCATCGCCTCCAGCAGCATCCGCTCGGCCTGCACGGCCGAGGGCCGGTCCGCCGGATCCTTCCGCAGCAGGGCCGTGATGACCGGTCCGAGGGCCCCGGCCTGGCGCAGCGCGGGCGGCTCGTCGTTGACCACGGCCTGGAGGCTGGAGATGGGCGACGTACGGCGGAACGGCGAACGTGCCTCGACCGCCGTGTAGAGGGTGGCGCCGAGCGACCACAGGTCGGAGGCCGTGCCGGGGGTCCCGCCGGTGACCCGCTCGGGGGCCAGGTAGTCGATGGAGCCGACGATCTCGCCGGTGCGCGTGATGGAGGAGTCGCCCTCGATCGCGGCGATCCCGAAGTCCGTGAGCAGCACCCGGCCGTCCTTGGCCAGCAGCACGTTGCCCGGCTTCACGTCCCGGTGCAGTACGCCGACCGCGTGCGCGGCGCGCAGCGCGCCCAGCACGTGCAGGCCGATCCGGGCCGCCTCGCGGGGCTCGATCCGGCCGGCCGCCTTGGCCGCGTCAGCGAGGGAGGGGCCGTCGATGTACTCCATGACGATCCACGGCCGGTCGTCGTGCTCCAGTACGTCGTGGACGGTGACGACCGCCGGATGCTGGATCCGGGCCGCAGCCCGGGCCTCCTTCTGCGTCCGGGCGTGCATGACGTCCCGGTCGGCCTGGGCGACGTACAGACCCGCTGTCAGTTCCTTGACGGCGACGGTCCTGTGGAGCAGCTCGTCATGCGCGCGCCACACCTTGCCCATGCCGCCCCGGCCGATCGGCTCGACGAGCCGGTACCGGCCCGCCAGCACGGCGCCCCCACCTGTCTGCTGTTCCACGAAACCCCGCCGCTCTCCACACTTCAGGCCGCCAGATTACGGAGCCCACGGGCGCTGCCGGAACCGCGCGGGGCCCGAATGGCAGCACTGTGACGCAATCGCCGTACTGATCCATCGTCAGCACGGTCTCACCCACCGGACTTGTAACTCGCCGTGGCCTTCTCGAAGACCTCGGTGACCTTGCCCTGTTCGTCCTCCGGTCCCGTGACCATGACGACGTGGTAGCTGCCCGCGAGGGCGACGACGAAGTTGCGGGCGAAGACGTTCCGGCCCGTGCCGTCGATCCACGTGTAGCGGCCGGTGGCACGGAGCTGCTGGCCGACCTTGGTGGTCTTCACGTCGCCGACGGAGGACCAGGTGGAGGTGCGGTACGGGGTCAGCTCCTGCTCCTTGTCCTTCTGGTACGCCGCCGGGTCGGGATTGCCCTCGACCTTGTCCCGGCCGGGGACGACGGTCAGCACGAACTGCCCGCTGACGTACCGCACCTGGCCGGCCTCGTTCACGCTCCGGCGCTCCCAGCCCTCGGGGACGGCGATCTCGAAGTGCTCGGGGTCCTGCTGGACGGTGTAGCCGGGCGGGGCCGTCGCCTGCGGGGCGGGCGTGGTCGCGGTCGTCTGGGGCGCGGGCTTGGACTCGGGGGTCCCGGTGGGCACCTGGGAGGGACCCTGGCTCTTGCTCTCCTTCGGGGATGTCGGCGCGGTGCCGGGCTGCCCCTGCGAACCGGTTTCGTCCGCCCGGGGCATGAACAGCACCGCGTAGGCCACGGCCCCGGCGAGCAGCACGAGGATGCCGAGGAGCAGGGTCCGGCCGAGGGAGCGGGGCGTGCGGGCCTTGCGGGGGGCGGCGGGGTTGCGGTGCCGACCGTGCAGTTCGCCGCGGCGCCGTACGACGGGCAGGCGCGCCGGATCCGGCTCCGCCATCGGGAGCATGGCGAATCCGGCGTCCGGCTCGGGAGCGGACCGTACGAGCGAGCGCAGCCAGCCGCGCAGCTCCTCGAAGTCGGGGCGCTCGGTGGGGTCCTGGCGCAGCAGGGACTCCACGATCGGACGCAGCGCGCCGCACTCCTCCGCGAAGGCGGGGGGCTCGGCGCAGACCAGCTCGACGAGCTCGGCCGCGCTGTCCTCCGGGTACGGGGCGTGCCCCTGCACGGCGCGGAACAGCAGCGCGCCGAGTGCCCAGAGGTCGGTGGCGGGCCCGACGGGAGCCGCCAGCTGCCAGGGGCCGGACACGCTGCGGGCCTGCTCGGGAGCCCACCGCTCGGTGACGGCCCCGACGACGGCCATCCGCGTCTGCCGCGCCCGTTCGGCGTCCAACCCGCTCCGGGGCCCACCCCAGGCACCACCGCCGTACGACTGCGACAGCGGCTGGTTCTGCGACTGCGGCTGGTTCTGCCCCAGCGGTTCGGCCTGCGGCCGGCCGTACCCGTACCCACCCGCACCGGCCTGCGCCCCGGACACCCCGCTGCCACTGCCACTGCCGTCGCTGCCACGGGACCGCGCCCCGCCGTACCCAGCACCGCCCGCACCGGACGCCTGCGCCACGGGTGCCCCACTGCCACTGCCACTGCCGCCCCCGGCCCGCGCCCCGCCGTACCCGGCACCGCCCGGACCGGACGCCTGCGGCGCGCCGGGGTACACCCGGCCGCCCTCCCCCTCGGCGGGTCCGTTCCCCTGCGGCTGCACCGAGCCGGGGACTTCGGCCTGCCGGTACCCCTGCGGCAGGGCAAGCCGCGCGGGCAACCCGCCCCGAGCCGGATCGGCCTGCTGCCACCCGGACTGCTCCGCCGACGCCCCGCCAAGCTGCGCGGGCAGCCCGGACCCCGCCGGATCGACCTGTGCCGGATCGGCCTGCGCCCACCCAGCCTGCTCCAGCTGCGGCCCCGGCCGCGCCGGATCGGCCTGCGCCCACTCGGAATGCTCCGCCTGCGGCCAAGCCTGCGCGCCCTGCCCGGCCCCGGACTGCGGCCCCGGCCGCGCCGGGTCGGACTGCGCCCACTCGGACTGCCGCGCCTGCGGGCCCGGCTGCGCGGGCAGCCCCGAGCGTGCCGGGTCGGCCGCCGGTGCCGGGGCGGGTTGTGGTTCGGGCTGCGGTGTTCCGGCCGGGGGGAGGGCCTGGCGGCGGGGCGTGGCGCCGTGCCAGGGCGCGGCGGTCTGCGGGCCGCCGTACGGGTACGAGTACCCCTGCGGGAGGTTCGACCCCTCGGGCCTCGGCTCCGGCTGCGACGCGTTACCGGAGCCCTCGGCCTCCACCTGCGCCCTGCGCTGCTCGGTGACCCGGGCGGCGGCCGCCCGCGATCCGGCCCGGTACGCGGCGATGGCCCCGGCCCGCGCCGCGGCCTCGAGGTCGGGCCGCTCTTCCGAACGCCCCGGGGTGATGTGATCGGAGTACCGCGGCCCGGTGTCGTACCCGGGAGCCACCAGAGGTGCGTACCGCGCCTGCGCAGCGGAGGCCTCTGCACCGGGGCTCACCCCGGGCCCAACTCCGTACCCCTGACCCACCGCACCGCCGCCGGAGGTACCGCCAGGGGCGCTGCCCCACGCGTCACCACGCTGCTCCACGGCACCCGCACCACCGCCCGGGGCAACCGGCCCGGGTCCCAGGCCCGCCACGCCGGAGCCACCGGGCCCTGGTTCACCGCCGAAGGCCCCGGCCGGGGACGCCTCGCCCCACGCACCCCCGCCGGAGACACCCGCACCCGGTTCACCGCCGGCGGCCCCGGCATCGGCCGGTACGGGGTCGTACCCGCACAGCGCCTCCTCCGCCGCGCCCGCGGCCAGGCCCGTCAGGACCACGCGGCCGTCGTCGCACACCAGGACCGTCCGGACGGTGATGTTCCGGTGCGTCCACCCGTGCGCGTGCAGCACCCGCAGCGCGGTCAGTACGTCCGACGCCACCTCCGCCGCCCGGTACGGGCTCAGCGGTTCATCGGCGATCAGCGCGGCCAGCGGCCTGGCCGGGACCAGTTCGCTCACTATCCACAGCGACCCGTCCTCCGCGAACACGTCGAAGACCTGGTCCAGCCGGGGATGGTCCGGAATCGCGGCGGCCGCCTGCGCCGCCGCGATCGCGCGCCGCACCGCCGGCAGGTCCCCCGCCGGGACGCTCTCCGGCGCGGGCCCGTCCATCAGCTCGGCGTCCACGACCTCCGGCAACGGCACCTGCCGTACGAGGACTTCCTGCCCGCTGCGCGTGTCAAAGGCGCGGGTCTCGACGAGTTCGTACTCGGCGTAGTCCGGCGGCGGCAGCGGCAGGCGGTACCGGTGGGCCAGGATCCGGCCCGCGTACTCCTCCACATCGCCTCCCCCGAGTGCGCCGGGTCCCCCGTGGCCCCGCTGACACGATACGTCGCCGGGGCCGCCCGCGTCCCGGGGTCAGCCGAGCGGCTGGAACGTCTCGAACGCCGTGTTGCGCATCTGCGTGCACTCCGGGCCGTCCCACTGGTCGGCCGCGCAGCTGATCATGATGGCGTAGCCGTGCGTCGCGTCCAGCTTGAACCCGCGGTTGAGCACACGGACCTTGATCCCGTCCTGCTCCCGCTCGAACTCCCAGTCCGCGACGGTCGGGTAGTTCCGGTAGGCGACCGTGCCGATCGAGATCAGGTTGTAGCCCCTGCTGCTGCCTGCCACGCTCGGGGCCAGCTCCATCCAGGCCTTGCGCGCGTCGTCGCCGGGGCTGTTGTTGTAGTCGACCTGGATCCGCGGGAAGCCGCCGTCACGGCTGTATATGCCGCCGGACTTCTTGCCCGCTATGCCCGTCAGGTGGAAGCCCTCGGGCATGGCCATGGAGAAGTGGAAGCCCGGGTCCGACAGCATGGCGTAGCCCGCCGGGAGTCCGCTGCCCGAGCCGCCGGGCGCGGCGCCCTGCCCCTGGCTGGTGGTGCCGGGATCGCCGGCCTTCGGGGAGGCGGGCGCCGAGTTCTGGGGCGTGCTCGGCGAGGCGTTCTGCGGGGTGTTGTTCCCGTTCCCGTTCCCGCCCGCACCCGGAGTCGGGCTGGCGGACACGGCCGGGGTGGCCTTGCCGCCGTTCTTGCCCTGCTGCTTGGAGTCCTTGTCGTCGCCGCCGACCGCATAGGCGATCAGCGAACCGATCGCCGCCAGCACCACCAGCACGGCGGCCGCCGCCAGCAGCATCGTGCGGCGCGGCAGCACGTCGGTGAGCGGAGCGGCCACGGGCGCGGGCTTGGTCGAGGCCGGCGGTTCGGCCGCCGAGGCGGTCGCCACGGCCGCGGCCGCGGCGGTCGCCGCCGCTTCCTTGCGGGCCGACTTCAGAGCGGCACGGGCGCGTTCGCGCTGCTCGCGCTCCCGCCGCTCGCGCTCCTTCTTCGCCGCCTTCTCGGCCGCCTTCTCCGCCTTCTCGGCGGCGGCCTTGTCCGCGGCCTCCTTGGCGTCGGCCAGCGATATCTGCCGGGTCTCCTCCGCGTTCGGGGGCACGACCGGCGGCGCCACGGGCTCGGGCGCGTTCACGACGGCGGTGAGCATGGCCCGCGCGCGGTCGTCGTCGAGGCGCCGCGCGGGGTCCTTGGCCAGCAGGCCGTAGATGACCTCGGCCAACGGGCCCGCGTTCTTGGGCGGGTCCACCGGCTCGGTCATCACGGCCGTGAGGGTGGCGAGCGCGGAGCCCTTGTCGTACGGGGGCACGCCCTCGACGGAGGCGTACAGCAGACCGCCGAGCGACCACATGTCGGCGGGCGGGCCTGGCTTCTGGCCGCGGGCACGCTCGGGGGAGATGTAGGAGGGGGCGCCGACGAGCATGCCGGTGGAGGTGACGGAGGGGTCGCCCTCCACCTGCGCGATGCCGAAGTCGGTCAGGACGACCCGGCCGCTGGCGGCGATGAGCACGTTGGACGGCTTGACGTCCCGGTGCAGGATCCCCTGCCCGTGGGCGGCGCGGAGCACGTCGAGCACCGCGAGGCCGACCTCGGCTGCGCGGCGGGGGGTCAGCGGGCCGTTCTCCCGTACGAACTCGGCGAGCGAGGGCCCTTCGATGAGCTCCATGACGATCCACGGCCGGCCGTCTTCGTCGACGACGTCGAAGACGGTGACGGCACCGCCGCTCCGGATCCGGGCAATGGCCTTGGCCTCGCGGAGGGTTCGGGTGATGAGCCGTCGCTTCTCGTCCTCATCAACGCCGGTGCTGAAGCGGAGTTCCTTGACGGCGACGGTCCGGCCCAGGGTCTCGTCCTGGGCCCGCCAGACGGTACCCATCCCGCCCTTGCCGAGCACGGCGCCGAGCCGGTACCGCCCGGCCAGCAGCCGCCCTTCGTCCTCCCCGGTCCCGGCCGCCTTGGCCGCCGCAGCCTTGACGGCCGCCGCCATGGCATCGGCCTTCTCGACAACGGGATTGACCGCAGCCGCCACCGGCTTCGCATCCTCGGGCACCGCCGCACGCCCGCCCGCAGACGCAGCCTTACCCAGGCTCGGCGCAGCCTTCACCCCGTCACCAGGCTTCGCATCCTCAGGCTCCGCAGCCCCGGCAGGCGCAGCACCCGGCCCAACCTCGACCTCCGTCGCCGGCGCGGCCTTGCTCAGACTCGGCGCAGCCACAGGCTTCGCGTCCTCAGGCTCCGCCGCAGGCCCGCCCGCAGACGCAGGCTTACCCAAACTCGGCGCAGCCACAGGCTTCGCGTCCTCAGGCTCCGCCGCACGTCCGGCCGCAGGCGCAGCCTTGCCCAGGCTCGGCGCAGTCGCAGCCTTCACCCCGTCACCAGGCTTCGCGTCCTGGGGCTCCGCAGCCCCGGGCTCAGCAACCGGCCCGGCCTCGGCCTTCGCCGCAGGCGTGGCCTTGCTCAGGCTCGGCGCAGCCACGGGCTTCACGTCCTCAGGTTCCGCCGCAGGCGCAGCCTCAGGCCCTGCGGCCCTGGGTTCCGTGCCCTCGGGAAGCCCAGCCGCAGCATCGGCCCTCACCTCGGGCGAGCTCCCACCCTCCGAGCCCGCCGCAGGCGACCCGGCAGGCGACCCGGTAGGCGACTTGGTGTGCTCCGGCTTCGACATGCGTCCCCTCTGCGTTCCTGCAGCCTGCCCCGACTGCCCCGGCAGCTGCCGGGGTCCGCGGTAACCCGCCCCGGCAGAAACCTCATTCTTCCTCACTCCGCAACGGACGGGCGCCCCGGGTCCGCGGTTCCCCCTTCCGCATCGCGGAGTTACAACGGAACGATGTCGGGCGCCCCGAGCCTCGCCGCGTCCGCCGTCTGGTCGTCCGGCTGGCGCTGCGACTCCCGCTCCGCCTGGACCCGCTTCTCGTAGTGCTCCACTTCCTTCTCGATCTGCTGCTCGTCCCACCCGAGCACCGGCGCCATCAACTCCGCGCACTCCCGCGCCGATCGCGTCCCCCGGTCGAAGGTCTCGATCGAGATCCGTGTCCGCCGCGTCAGTACGTCGTCCAGGTGCCGCGCCCCCTCGTGCGAGGCCGCGTACACGATCTCCGCCCGCAGGTAGTCCTCCGCCCCGCCCACCGGCTCCGCCAGCCCCGGGTCGGCGGCGATCAGGTCGAGCAGTTCCTCCGTCAGCGACCCGAACCGGTTCAACAGGTGCTCGACCCGCACCACATGGAGTCCCGCCCGGGCGGAGATCCGCGCCCGCGCGTTCCACAGCGCGTGGTACCCCTCCGCTCCCACCAGCGGCACGTCCTCCGTCACGCATTCCGCGACCCGCTGGTCCAGCCCGTGCACCGCCTCGTCGACTGCGTCCTTGGCCATGACCCGGTACGTCGTGTACTTGCCGCCCGCGACCACCACCAGCCCCGGCACCGGGTGCGCCACCGTGTGCTCGCGCGAGAGCTTGCTCGTCGCGTCCGACTCCCCGGCCAGCAGCGGCCGCAGCCCCGCGTACACGCCCTGGACGTCGTCACGCGTGAGCGGCACCGCCAGTACCGAGTTGACGTGTTCCAGCAGGTAGTCGATGTCCGCGCTCGACGCCGCCGGGTGCGCCTTGTCCAGGTCCCAGTCGGTGTCCGTGGTCCCGATGATCCAGTGGCGGCCCCACGGGATGACGAACAGCACCGACTTCTCGGTCCGCAGGATCAGACCGGTGCTGGAATGGATGCGGTCCTTCGGCACGACCAGGTGGATGCCCTTGGAGGCCCGTACGTGGAACTGCCCGCGCTCCCCGATCAGCGCCTGGGTGTCGTCCGTCCACACCCCCGTCGCGTTCACGATCTGCTTCGCGCGGATCTCGTACTCGCCCCCGCCCTCGACGTCCCGGACCCGCGCGCCGACCACCCGTTCGCCCTCGCGCAGAAAGCCGACCACTCTCGCCCGGTTCGCGCAGTGCGCCCCGTACGCCGCGGCCGTGCGCACCAGCGTGGCGACGTACCGCGCGTCGTCCATCTGGGCGTCGTAGTACTGCAGGGCGCCCACCAGCGCGTCCTTGCGCAGCGCCGGCGCCACCCGCAGGGCCCTCTTGCGCGAGAGGTGCCGGTGCAGGGGCAGGCCCCGACCGTGGCCGCTGGAGACGGACATGGCGTCATAGAGCGCGACGCCCGAGCCCGCGTAGAACCGCTCCCACCCCTTGTGCTGCAAGGGGTACAGGAAGGGCACGGGCTTCACCAGGTGCGGGGCGAGCCGCCCGAGCAGCAGGCCGCGCTCCTTCAGCGCTTCCCGCACGAGGGCGAAGTCGAGCATCTCCAGGTACCGCAGGCCACCGTGGATCAGCTTGCTGGATCTGCTGGAGGTGCCGGAGGCCCAGTCGCGCGCCTCCACCAGGCCGGTCGACAGGCCCCGGGTCACGGCGTCGAGCGCAGTGCCCGCGCCGACCACGCCCGCGCCCACGACCAGGACGTCCAGCTCCCGTTCGGCCATTTGAGCGAGGGCCTCGGCGCGCTGCGCCGGCCCCAGTGTCGCTGTCCTCACGGCTGCCTCCCGTTGGTGCGGGTGTTCCCCGCGTCGTGCGGGTGATCCCGCTCACGTCCCCGTTGTCACGATTCTGACCGGCCGCACCCACATCAGCCACCGCCTGTGGACAACACAACGGCGACCTTCACCCCAGAATGCAACATATCTGTCATATATACGCCTAGTCTGACATTGCGCCAGCTCCCTGCGTGGCCTTCCCGTCCACAGGGCTTGCGCGCGCATCCCCCTCGTGTCAGGGAAGGGACGGCACCCCCCATGCCCGCAGACCTCGCCGTCATCGGACTCGGCCATCTCGGCCTCCCCCTCGCCCAGGCGGCCGTCGCCGCCGGAATCGAGACGGTCGGCTACGACAGCGGTCCGGCCACGGACTCCACCCTCACCGCCGCAGAGATCCGCCGCATGTCGGCGGCGGGCTTCCGGGTCACCACCAACCCCGCCGAGCTCGGCCGGGTCCGCACCGCCGTCATCTGCGCCCCCACCCAGCTCGGCGCCGACCGCGCCCTCGACCTCTCCGCCGTGGGCGAGGCCGGCCGCGCGCTCGCCGCCCGGCTGCGCCCGCACACCACAGTGATCCTCGAATCGGCCGCCCACCCGGGCGTCACCGAGGGCTATCTGCGCCCGATCCTCGAAGAGGGCTCCGGACTACGCGCCGGCCGGGACTTCCACCTGGCCTACTCCCCCAGCCGGCTCGACCCCGGCAACCGCACCCACGGCATCTCCAACACCCCGAAGGTGATCGGCGGCCTCACCCCCGCCTGTACCGAGTCCGCGCACGCCTTCTACGCCCGCCTCACCGAGAAGGTGGTCCGCGCCCGCGGCCTGCGCGAGGCGGAAACCGTCCAGCTCCTCGAAACGAACTACCGGCACGTCAACATCGCCCTCATGAACGAGATGGCGGTGCTCTGCCACGACCTCGGCGTCGACCTGTGGGACGTCATCCGCTGCGCCGAGACCAAGCCGTACGGGTTCCAGGCGTTCCGCCCCGGCCCCGGCGTCGGCGGCCACGGCGTCCCCCTCGACCCCAACTACCTCCCCCACACCACCCGCACCCCCGGCCACCCCCTGCGCATGATCGGCCTGGCGCAGGAGATCAACAACCGGATGCCGCAGTACGTCATCCAGCGCTCCGCCACCCTGCTGAACGAGCACGGCAAGTCCGCGCGCGGCGCCCGCGTCCTCCTCCTGGGCGTCACCTACAAGCCCGACCTCGCCGACCAGGAGGGCTCCCCGGCCCGCGAGATCGCCAGCCGCCTCCTCGATCTCGGCGCGCTGATCAGCTACCACGACCCGTACATCGCGGGCTGGCGGGTGCGCGACCAGCCGGTCCCCCGGGCCGAATCGTTGTACGAGGCCGCCGCCAACGCCGACCTGACGATCCTGCTCCAGCACCACCGCACGTACGACCTGCAAGGACTCGCGGTGAAGGCCCAGTTGCTGCTGGACACCCGCGGCGCCAGCCCGGCGGGCGCAGCGCACCGGCTGTGACCCCGCGGGAAATTCCCCCTCACGGATGTCATGGGCGGCTGCTAGCCTGCGGCGTCACTTCCTTATCTCGCACATACGTCCCCCAGGACACGTGTGCCCACGATTCCCTGGGGGGGATCTCCATGAGCCAGAACTTCCAGCCTCCGGCGCCCGACTCCTTCACCGAGGCGCCCGCCGCCCCGGCCCCGGCCCGCACCGGCAACCTCGGCCTCGGCATCGTCGCCGCCGTCGTCGCGGCCCTGGTCTCGGCCGGTGCGTACGGCTACATCATGAACGCCATCGACCGCGAGATCGGCTACGCCGCGGCCGGGGTCGGCCTGCTCGTCGGCCTCGCCGCCGGCAAGATCGGCGGCCGCAACCCGATCCTGCCCGTGATCGCCGCCGTGCTCTCGCTCGGCGCCGTCTACCTCGGCCAGCTCACCTTCATCGCGCTCGCGCTCGCCGAGTTCGGCAACGTCGGCGTGGGCGAGGTCCTCAGCGAGGCCGGCGTCGGCGCGCTGAACGACATCTGGAAGGAGAGCGTGGACGCGATGTCCTTCCTCTTCCTCGCCATCGGCGGCTTCGTCGCCTTCGGTGCGGCCAAGAAGGTCTCCGACTAACGTTCGCGACCCCGCGACCGGCGGAGCAATTCCGCCCGCTTCACCCCAAAAAAGGGCGCTGAGCAGGCACGACGCGATCCGATGCGTCGCCAAACAGAGACCTCGATTCCCTGTTGCAACGCATCGGAGCGATCATATGATCCGCGCGTGTCTGCTCTTCCTCCTCCCGGTCGGCCCGTGTTCGAACCCGTCGACCGCATCCCCTCCCTCGCCACACTGCGCGAAGCCGTGCGCCGGAGGGACTGGGACGCCGTCCACATCGGTCTCGAATCCCTCTACTCCGAGGACGACCGGGCCCTGGCCGGCAGGGTCGTCGCCGAGACGGACGGAGCCGAAACCTTCCTTCAGGCTCAGGTCGACCGCAGGCCGCGCGATCCGCTGGCACGGACCCTCCTCGCCGACCGGCTGATCCAGATCGGCTGGGCCATCCGCTCCGGCCACCGGGCCGAGCACGTGTCACAGGACCAGTTCCGCGACTTCCACGCCTACTTGCGGCGCGCCGAGCTCCTGCTGATCGACGTCTGCGCCGAGTACCCCGAGTACGCCCTGGCCTGGTACCTGCGCGTCATCACCTCCCGCGGCCTCCAGCTGGGCCTGAGCGAGACGCGTCGCCGGTACGACCGGCTCACCGAGCACCACCCGCACCACTACAGCGGCCAGTCGCAGCTGCTCCAGCAGATCTGCCCCAAGTGGGGCGGCAGCTGGGAGGCCGCCCACGGCTTCGCCCGGCAGTGCGCGGCCGAGGCTCCGGAGGGCCGGCCCAACGGGGCGCTGGTCGCCGTGGCCCAGATGGAGCAGTACCTGGAGCTGTCGGAGAAGCAGAACAAGGCGAGCGCGGAAGCGTACTTGCGTGAACCGGACAACCACGCGCGGCTGCTCGACGCCGCGGCCAGGTCCGTCCTGCACCCCGCCTTCCGCGCCGAGGCCCACCAGGCCGTCGGCGCCCACAGCGCCTTCGCCGCCGCGCACTCCGCCGCCGGCCGGCACGCCGAGGCTGCTCCCCACTTCCGCGCCCTCGGCAACAACGCCAGCGAGTTCCCGTGGGGCTACCTGAGCAACAACCACGAGGCCGCGTTCGTGCGCCACCGCAAGACCGCACTGGCGAAGGGCTGAGCACCACATGGACATCGAGACCACCGGCCCGGACACCACCAGCCCGGACATCGCCGGCCCGGACATCGCCGGCCCGGACAGCCCCGGCGCGAGCGGCACCACCGACGCCGACGGCATCACCCACACCACCGTCAACGGCATCCGCACACTCCTCGCCCCGCGCTCCGGCCCCGTCACCGCGGGCCTGTTCTTCCGCGTCGGCCGCGCCGACGAGACCCTCGCCACCAGCGGGATCACCCACCTGGTCGAGCACCTCGCCCTGTACCGGCACGGCCTGAGCGACCTGCACTACAACGGAGCCACCGCCGCCACGTACACCCACTTCCACGTCACCGGCACCCCTGCCGACGTGGTCGAGTACCTCAACGGAGTCTGCGCCGCCCTGCGCGACCTGCCCACGGACCGGCTGGAGACCGAGAAGGAGATCCTGCGCACCGAGGCCGCCGGGCGCGGCCACGGGCCGGGCCACGGCATGGCCCTGTGGCGCTACGGCTCCCGCTCCTACGGCCTCACCGACTACGCCGAGGCCGGCCTGCACGGGATCAGCGCCGACGACGTCCGCAACTGGGCCGGGACCCGCTTCACCGCCGAGAACGCGGTCCTGTGGATCACCAGCGACGTCCTCCCCGAGGGCCTCGACCTCACCCTGCCCACCGGCGAGTGGCTCCCCACCCCCGAGGCGAGCTCCGCGCTGCCCACCACCCCCGCCTACTTCCGCGGGGACGAGGGCGGGATGGTCCTCACCTCGGTCCTGCCCCGCTCGACCAAGGCCGGGCTGCTGACCGAGATCCTGGGCAAGGAGTTGTTCCGCGCCCTGCGCCAGAAGGGCGGCTACTCCTACACGGCCGCCGCCGAGTACTGCCCGCGCGACACCGACCACGCGACCGTCATCGCGTACGCCGACGCGCTCCCCGAGAAGCAGGACGCGATGGTCGGCGCCTTCGTCGACGTCCTGGCGAAGCTCCGGGCCGGCGGCATCGAGCACGCCGACCTGGAAGCCGTACGAACTTCCGCGCTGGCCCAGTTCGACGTCCCCGAGCTCGCCGCGGGCAAGCTCCCGAACCAGGCCATGAACCTGCTGATGCGCCACCGCGACCTCACCGTCGCCGAGGCGCGGGCCGAGATCGAGGCGGTCACGGTCGCCGATCTCCACGAGGTCGCGCGCGAGCTGTGGGCGGGCGCCCTCGTGCAGGTGCCCGGCCGGGAGCTGGACTGGGCGGGGCTCACCTCGGCCCCCACCACCTCCACGGACACCGTCACCGGACGGCGCTACACCTCGCTGGAGGACCGGAAGGTCGCCCTGCTCGTGGGGGACGACGGCGTCAGCCTGGTCGGCCCGAACAACCAGGTCACCGTCCGGTACGCCGAGTGCTCCCTGATACACGCCTTCCCGGACGGCGCCCGCCACCTCGTCGGCCACGACGGCTTCAGCCTCACCCTGGAGCCGACCCTGTACGGCATCACCGGCGCCCAACTGGCCCCCGTGGACGTGGGTGTCCCGCCCGCCGCGGTGGTCCGCATGCCGCCCCGCGACCCCGCCCGCATCCCGCAGCCCCGCAAGGCCGCGGCAGCCGCGCCGCAGACCACCCGCAGCTCGGGGGTCACGTTCCTGCTGTGGCTGCTGGGTCTGATCTCCGGGTTCGTGACGGTCGTCTTCGCCCTGCTCGTGATCGGCGAGACCGATCCGGAGCTCACCCCCGCCGGGCCCGACTGGAACAGCGTGATCGGCTTCGGCGTCGTCTGCCTGATGCCGATCGTCCCCTGGCTCCTGCTGCTGCGCCACCGCCACAAGGGCAAGGGTTGAGACACGCCGAAGGGCCGGCACCCCACCCGGGTGCCGGCCCTTCGGCGTACGTACGGAAGAACGATCAGCGGCTGTGCTGCGAGTCCGCGACCGTGACCTCGACCCGCTGGAACTCCTTGAGCTCGCTGTAGCCGGTGGTGGCCATCGAGCGGCGCAGCGCGCCGAAGATGTTCATCGAGCCGTCCGGGGAGTGCGACGGGCCGGTGAGGATCTCCTCGGTGGTGCCGACCGTGCCGAGGTCGACCTTCTTGCCGCGCGGCACGTCCTCGTGGACGGCCTCCATGCCCCAGTGGTTTCCCTTGCCGGGCGCGTCGGTGGCACGGGCCAGCGGGGAGCCCATCATCACGGCGTCCGCGCCGCAGGCGACGGCCTTCGGGATGTCGCCCGACCAGCCCACGCCGCCGTCGGCGATGACGTGCACGTAGCGGCCGCCGGACTCGTCCATGTAGTCGCGGCGCGCCGCGGCCACGTCCGCGACGGCGGTGGCCATCGGGACCTGGATGCCGAGCACGTTGCGCGTGGTGTGCGCGGCGCCGCCGCCGAAGCCGACCAGCACGCCCGCCGCGCCGGTGCGCATCAGGTGCAGGGCAGCCGTGTAGGTGGCGCAGCCGCCCACGATGACGGGGACGTCGAGCTCGTAGATGAACTGCTTGAGGTTCAGCGGCTCGGCGGCGCCCGAGACGTGCTCGGCGGACACGGTGGTGCCGCGGATCACGAAGATGTCCACGCCGGCGTCGACGACGGCCTTGGAGAACTCGGCCGTGCGCTGCGGGGAGAGCGCGGCGGCGGTGACGACGCCAGAGTCGCGCACCTCCTTGATGCGCTGCCGGATCAGGTCCGCCTGGATCGGGGCGGAGTAGATCTCCTGGAGACGGCGGGTGGCGGTCTCCTCGTCGAGCTCCGCGATCTCGTCGAGCAGCGGCTGCGGGTCCTCGTACCGGGTCCACAGGCCTTCGAGGTTCAGCACGCCGAGGCCGCCGAGCTCGCCGATGCGGATCGCGGTCTGCGGGGAGACGACCGAGTCCATGGGGGCGGCCAGGAAGGGGAGCTCGAAGCGGTACGCGTCGATCTGCCAGGCGATCGAGACCTCCTTCGGGTCCCGGGTACGCCGGCTCGGGACGATGGCGATGTCGTCGAACGCGTACGCCCTGCGGCCGCGCTTGCCGCGCCCGATCTCGATCTCAGTCACGTGTGGTGGCCTTTCCTCTGGGTCTGCCCGTCCAGTATCCCCGAACCCCGGCGGCCCGCGTTCCGGTGACCGCTGTACGGACTGATCCAGCCTCGCCGGCGCTTGAGGCGCGGGGCCCCGGGGGCAGCGCCCCCGGACACGCCAAAGGGCGGCCCCGGCCAAACCACACCGGACCCGCCCCTCAGCGAACCTGCTACCCCTTACGGGAGTAGTTCGGTGCTTCCACCGTCATCTGGATGTCGTGCGGGTGGCTCTCCTTGAGGCCCGCCGAGGTGATCCGGACGAAGCGGCCCCGGTCCTGCAGCTCCGGCACCGTGCGTCCGCCGACGTAGAACATCGACTGGCGCAGGCCGCCGACGAGCTGGTGCACGACGGCCGAGAGCGGGCCGCGGTACGGCACCTGGCCCTCGATGCCCTCGGGGATGAGCTTGTCGTCGCCGCCCACGCCCTCCTGGAAGTAGCGGTCCTTGGAGAAGGACTTCTGCTCCCCGCGGGACTGCATCGCGCCGAGCGAGCCCATGCCGCGGTACGACTTGAACTGCTTGCCGTTGATGAAGAGCAGCTCGCCCGGGGACTCCTCGCAGCCCGCGAGCAGCGAGCCGAGCATCACCGTGTCGGCGCCCGCGACCAGGGCCTTCGCGATGTCGCCGGAGTACTGCAGGCCGCCGTCGCCGATGACCGGGACGCCGGCCGCCTTCGCGGCGAGCGAGGCCTCGTAGATCGCGGTGACCTGCGGGACGCCGATGCCGGCGACGACGCGGGTGGTGCAGATGGAGCCCGGGCCGACGCCCACCTTGATGCCGTCGCAGCCGGCGTCGATGAGCGCCTGGGCGCCGTCGCGCGTGGCGACGTTGCCGCCGATGACGTCGACGCCGGAGTTCGACTTGATCTTGGAGACCATGTCGCCGACCAGCCGGGAGTGGCCGTGGGCGGTGTCGACGACGATGAAGTCGGCGCCCGCCTCGATCAGGGCCTGGGCGCGCTCGTACGCGTCACCGGCGACACCGACGGCGGCGCCGACGAGCAGCCGGCCCTCCTTGTCCTTGGCGGCGTTCGGGTACTTCTCGGCCTTGACGAAGTCCTTGACCGTGATGAGGCCCTTGAGGATGCCCGCCTCGTCGACCAGCGGAAGCTTCTCGATCTTGTGGCGGCGCAGCAGCTCCATGGCGTCGACGCCGGTGATGCCGACCTTGCCCGTGACCAGCGGCATCGGGGTCATGACCTCGCGCACCTGGCGGCTGCGGTCCGACTCGAATGCCATGTCACGGTTGGTGACGATGCCCAGCAGTTTGCCCGCCGGGTCGGTGACCGGGACGCCGGAGATGCGGAACTTCGCGCAGAGCTGGTCGGCCTCGCGCAGGGTCGCGTCCGGGTGCACCGTGATCGGGTCGGTGACCATGCCGGACTCGGAGCGCTTGACCAGGTCGACCTGGTTGGCCTGGTCGGCGATGGAAAGGTTGCGGTGCAGAACGCCGACGCCGCCCTGGCGGGCCATCGCGATGGCCATGCGGGCCTCGGTGACCTTGTCCATGGCGGCGGACAGGAGCGGGACGTTCACGCGCACGTTGCGCGAGATGAGGGAGGAGGTGTCGATCGCGTCAGGCGACATGTCCGACGCGCCCGGCAGAAGCAGCACGTCGTCGTAGGTCAGTCCGAGCGTGGCGAATTTGTCGGGCACTCCGTCGGCGGTCATGACACCTTCCCAAATGGTCTTGCTCAGCGCGGATGTCCATGCTAACGGGATCCCGAGGCGTCTCATTCCACGACCAAGGTCAACCAGAAGTTTCGTAGTTTCCTACGGCGAAACGACAGGCTGAGGGGGGGCGGGGGGGCTACTGCTCGGCGAGCGCGCGGAGCCGGCTGAGCGCCCGGTGCTGGGCCACCCGCACCGCCCCGGGGGACATGCCGAGCATCTGCCCGGTCTCCTCCGCGGTCAGCCCGACGGCCACCCGCAGCACGAGGAGCTCGCGCTGGTTCTCCGGCAGGTTGGCCAGCAGCTTCTTGGCCCACGCGGCGTCACTGCTCAGCAGCGCCCGCTCCTCGGGCCCCAGCGAGTCATCGGGCCGCTCGGGCATCTCGTCGGAGGGCACGGCCGTGCTGCCCGGATGCCGCATGGCGGCCCGCTGCAGGTCGGCGACCTTGTGCGCGGCGATGGCGAAGACGAAGGCCTCGAAGGGCCGCCCGGTGTCCCGGTAGCGCGGCAGTGCCATCAGGACGGCGACGCAGACCTCCTGCGCCAGGTCCTCGACGAAGTGACGAGCGTCACCCGGGAGCCGTGAGAGCCGGGTCCGGCAGTAGCGGATCGCGAGCGGGTGCACGAAGGCGAGCAGATCGTGCGTGGCCTGCTCGTCGCCCTCCACGGCCCGGCGAACGAGCGCGCTGACGCCCCCGGCACTGCCACCCTTGGCAGCACCGGTGGAGCCTGTGACCGCGGGGGACCCCGGGGTCTCGTCGTCGCGCATCAATCCATGGTGCCTTGGTGCCGGGGCTTCCGTGGCACCGCGGCCCGTTTCATGCGTCGAAGCGTTATGAGCGGGTGCGCCTGAACTCATGCTTGCGCCCTCCCCTCCCGCTCGGCCGAATGGTCCCCGAGGACGGGAACCCCACATTTCCAAGAATGCGGCACACCCTCAAGGATGCGGCATCGCGCACGAAGCGACACGTCCCCCGGATTGTGCCCCGCCAACCCCCGGGTGCGCACCGGGTACGGCGGGGCTCACGATCGTCGGTCGTCGGGTCGAGTCAGCGCACCAGACCCCAGCGGAACCCGAGCGCCACGGCGTGCGCGCGGTCCGAGGCGCCGAGCTTCTTGAACAGCCGGCGGGCGTGGGTCTTGACCGTGTCCTCGGAGAGGAAGAGCTCGCGCCCGATCTCCGCGTTGGACCGGCCGTGGCTCATGCCCTCCAGCACCTGGATCTCGCGCGCGGTGAGCGTGGGCGCGGCGCCCATCTCGGCCGAGCGGAGCCGGCGCGGGGCCAGTCGCCAGGTCGGATCGGCGAGTGCCTGGGTGACCGTGGCCCGCAGTTCGGCGCGCGAGGCGTCCTTGTGCAGATAGCCCCGGGCGCCGGCGGCGACCGCGAGGGCCACGCCGTCCAGGTCCTCGGCGACCGTCAGCATGATGATGCGGGCGCCGGGGTCGGCCGAGAGGAGACGGCGCACCGTCTCCACACCGCCGAGCCCGGGCATCCGTACATCCATCAGAATCAGATCGGAGCGGTCGGCACCCCAGCGGCGGAGGACTTCCTCGCCGTTGGCAGCCGTCGTCACACGCTCGACGCCGGGCACGGTGGCAACCGCGCGACGGAGCGCCTCTCGGGCAAGCGGGGAGTCGTCGCAGACGAGGACGGAAGTCATGACCGCCCTCCGCAGCTGCTGATGCGCGTCACCTTGAGCCTCCAGGCTGGTACGTATCGTCACCTGTGCGGTCGATGTCCTCGGACACCTGTCCGGGAACTTCTTGGTTCAACCGCCTTCGCACTCTCAACGATGGTCACTCGAAAGAGTTACGGGTCGGACGGACACCTTCGGCACTCTACGTGAGGAACCGATCACGACACGGGCGCCACAAGCCATCTGTCCTCCATCTGGAGCTATGCCCTATTTGGCGGCTTTCCTTCCCTTTGGCGCATGTCTGAGGCTAGATTCCCAATGAGTCATATTTACATCTACTACGACAGTAGGTGTGGAGACATGGACCGTATCCGCCTCAGTACCGGCACCAAGAGGACTCCCAATGGCAGATTTCTCCCGCCTCCCCGGACCGAACGCCGACCTGTGGGACTGGCAGCTGCTCGCCGCCTGCCGCGGGGTCGACAGCTCCCTCTTCTTCCACCCGGAAGGTGAGCGGGGCGCGGCCAGGAGCGCGCGCGAGGCCTCGGCTAAAGAGGTCTGCATGAGATGCCCGGTGCGTTCGGAATGCGCCGCGCACGCACTCGCCGTCCGCGAGCCCTACGGGGTGTGGGGCGGCCTCACCGAGGACGAGCGCGAGGAACTGATGGGCCGCGCCCGGCATCGCCTGATCCCCGCGTCGAGTGCGATCGGACCGATCGCGCCGCACTGACGGCCCACGAGACGAAACGTCCGAAGGAACGTTTCTTCGAATCGGGCGGATCCACCGATTCCGCCACGCCCCCTCCGAAAGACCGCCCCCGCCCGGGCGTGTCGCGACTCGCGGCCGCACGTCACGCGTTCGGCCGTACGCAGCGCATCCGCGTGCGTACGGCCGGCGCGTGGCGGCCGGCGCGCGGCGGTCAGCGCCTGGCCGCCCGCTCCAGCTCGGCCAGGGTCGCGGCCACGGCCGGCACCCTGGCCAGGTCGGGCAGGGTCAGCGCCACGACCTCCCGCTCGACGGCCGGCTCCACGGCCAGCGTGGACACGCCCTTGGCGCGTACGGACTCCACCGCGAGCTCCGGCAGCACCGCCACGCCCAGCCCGGCGCCCACGAGGCCCACCACCGCCGGGTAGTCGTCGGTGGCGAAGTCGATGCGCGGGGTGAAGCCCGCGCCCTCGCACACCTCCACCAGATGGCGGCGGCAGCGCGGGCAGCCCGCGATCCAGGGCTCGTCGGCCAGCTCCGCCATGCCCACCCGCTCGGCCCCGGCCAGCCGGTGCCCCTCGGGAACCAGCCCGACGAGCCGGTCGGTGAGCAGGGGCCGCACCACCAGGTCCTCCCACTCGGCGGCCGACCCGGCCGACCCGCCGTACCGGAAGGCCAGCGCCAGGTCGCAGTCGCCCTCGCGCAGCATCTCCACCGAGCGCGGGGGCTCGGCCTCGACCAGGGAGATCCGGGTGCCCGGGTGTTCGGCCCGCATCGCCGCGAGGGCGGTCGGCACCAGCGTGGAGCTGCCACTGGGGAAGGACACGAGCCGGACCCGGCCCGCGCGCAGCCCCGCGATGGCCGCGACCTCCTCCTCGGCCGCCGTCAGCCCGGCCAGGATCCCGGCGGCGTGCCGGACCAGGGCCTCACCGGCCTGGGTCAGCCGCATCTCGCGGCCGGTGCGGATGAGCAGCGGGGTGCCGGCCGACTGCTCCAGCGCCTTCATCTGCTGGGACACGGCCGGCTGGGTGCAGCCCAGTTCGCGGGCGGCGGCGGAAAAGGACCCGGTTCCGGCGACAGCGCGCAGAACTCGGAGATGACGAGCCTCGATCACACCTTGAGCATAAGGCCGGCTTTGACCGTCGCGCGAATATCCCCGTGACGCTTTGGGGCCGTTCGGTTAGCGTGTCCGCATGGGCCCCATGCATCTCCTCTCCGTGAACCTCGGCCGCGCGACGGCCGTCGACTACACCGACGCAGAAGACGGGCTGACGGGCCACGGCAAGCGCCCGGCCCCCGGGCCGGTCCGCGTCTTCGCCCCCGGCCCCAAGGCCACGGGCCACGGCAGCGGCCTGGAGGGTGACGCCGTCTGCAACCGCCGCCACCACGGCGGGGACCACCAGGCCGTGTACGCGTACGCCCGCGAGGACCTCGACCGCTGGGAGCGCGAGCTGGGCCGCGAGCTGCCCGCCGGGCTCTTCGGCGAGAACTTCACCACCTCCGGCGTCGACGTGAACGACGCGCTGCTCGGCGAGCGCTGGCGGGTCGGCGCGGACCTCGTGCTCGAAGTGGCCTCGGCCCGCATCCCGTGCCGGACCTTCCAGGGGGCGCTCGGCGAGAGCTCCTGGGTGAAGCGGTTCACCCAGGCCGGCCGGCCGGGCGCGTACCTGAGGGTGATCGAGGAGGGCCGGGTCTCCCCCGGCGACCCGATCGAGATCCTCCACCGCCCGGACCACGACGTGACGGTTTCCCTCTGGTTCCGCGCCTTCACCACCGAGCGCGACCTGCTGCCGCGCACTCTCGCCGCCGGCGCCGCGATGGAGCCGGAGGCGCACGAGCGGGTGCGGAAGCACGTGGAGAAGTACGGGGCGGACAACGGGGCGAAGTAGAGCCGTCATCCGGGGCCGCTAGGTTGCGCCTATGACGACTGCGTTGATTACGGGATCCACTGCGGGCATCGGCGCCGCCTTCGCCCGGCGGCTCGCCGCCCAGGGGCACAACCTCGTGCTCGTGGCGCGCGACACCAAGCGGCTCGGCGAGCAGGCCACCGAACTGCACGACCGGCACGGCATCGAGGCCGAGGTGCTCACCGCCGACCTCTCCACGGAGGAGGGCATCGAGGCCGTCGAGGCGCGCCTCGGCGACCGCAAGCACCCGGTCGACCTGCTGGTCAACAACGCGGGCTTCGGCAACAAGGGCCGCTACCTCGAAGTCTCCATGGCCGACGAGCTGACAATGCTGAAGGTGCACGTCGAGGCGGTGCTGCGGCTGACCTCGGCCGCCACCGAGTCGATGCGCTCGCGCGGCCGCGGCGGCGTGATCAACGTGGCCTCGGTCGCGGCCTTCGTTCCGCGCGGCACCTACGGGGCGAGCAAGGCCTGGGTCGTGCAGTTCACCCAGGGCGCCGCGAAGGACCTGGCCGGTTCCGGGGTGCGGCTGATGGCGCTGTGCCCGGGCTTCGTCCGGACGGAGTTCCACGAGCGCGCCGGCATGGGCACGGACAACATCCCGGGCTGGATGTGGCTGGACGCCGACAAGCTGGTGGCCGCCGCCCTGGCCGACCTGGCGCGGGGCAAGACGGTCTCGATCCCGGACCCCCGCTACAAGGCGCTGATGGGCGTGGTGAAGCTGACCCCGCGCGGGCTGCTGGGCGGGGTGTCCTCGCGTACGGGGCGCAAGTACGGACCCCAGTGACAAACCGGGCCGAATGGGCGAACTCTCCCTA
Organism: Streptomyces sp. NBC_01351; assembly: GCF_036237315.1. Lineage (GTDB taxonomy): Bacteria > Actinomycetota > Actinomycetes > Streptomycetales > Streptomycetaceae > Streptomyces. The sequence goes on from NZ_CP108356.1 coordinate 3,369,703, forward strand.
AACTGGATGTGCCCCATCCAGCCCGGGAGACAACCATGACATTCGTACAGATAGTCGATTACGAGACCAAGCAACCCGAGGCCCTGAACGCGCTCCTCGACAAGTACGTCGCGCAGAGCCAGGGGAAGCGCACGGTGACCCACAGCATGGTGGGCAAGGACCGCGAGTCCGAGAACCACTACGTCGACGTGGTCGAGTTCCCCTCGTACGAAGAGGCCATGAAGAACTCGAGCCTCCCGGAGACGGACCGAATGTTCAAGGAGATGGTGGCCCTCTGCGACGGGATGCCCACCTTCACCAACCTCGACGTCGTCCGCGACGAGCACCTCAACACCCTGATGGTGAACCGGATGTACGACGAGCTCGCGATGAAGGGCGACATGTCCGTCGCCGAGCAGATCTTCGCGTCGGACTACCGCGACCACGACATCAGCAACCCCGAGGACAAGATCGGGCCCGCGGGCATGCGCGAGGACGTGGGGATGTGGCGGGGCGCCTTCGACTTCACCTTCACGCGGGACGCCCAGATGGCACAGGACGACTACGTCACCACCCTGTGGACCTGGACCGGCAAGCACAAGGGCGAGTTCATGGGCATCGCCCCGACCGGCAAGACCTGCACAATGACCGGCACGACGGTCTTCCGATGTCAGGACGGAATGATCAAGGAAGGCTGGTGGCACTACGACGCCATGGGCCTGATGCGCCAACTGGGCGCCATGTAGCCGCCCAGAGCCCCCAGACACGGGAAGGCCCCGCTCCGCAGATGCGGAGCGGGGCCTTCCCCATGCGTGGCGCGATCAGTGGCTGTGGCCGTGACCGTGGCCGTGACCGGCGTCGCCCTCGTCCTCGGCCGGCTTCTCGACGACCAGGGTCTCGGTCGTGAGCAGCAGGGAGGCGATGGAGGCGGCGTTCTCCAGCGCGGAACGGGTGACCTTCACCGGGTCGATGACGCCGGCCTTGACCAGGTCGCCGTACTCGCCGGTGGCGGCGTTGAAGCCCTGGCCCTTGTCGAGCTCGGCGACCTTCGAGGTGATGACGTAACCCTCGAGGCCGGCGTTCTCGGCGATCCAGCGCAGCGGCTCGACGGCGGCGCGGCGCACGACCGCGACACCGGTGGCCTCGTCGCCCGACAGGCCGAGGTTGCCCTCGAGGACCTTGACGGCGTGGACGAGCGCGGAGCCACCGCCGGAGACGATGCCCTCCTCGACCGCGGCGCGGGTCGCCGAGATGGCGTCCTCGAGGCGGTGCTTCTTCTCCTTGAGCTCCACCTCGGTCGCGGCGCCGACCTTGATGACGCAGACGCCGCCGGCGAGCTTCGCCAGACGCTCCTGCAGCTTCTCGCGGTCCCAGTCCGAGTCGGTGGACTCGATCTCGGCCTTGATCTGGTTGACGCGACCGACGACTTCCTCGTGGCTGCCGCCACCGTCGACGATGGTCGTGTCGTCCTTGGAGATGGTGACGCGGCGGGCGGAGCCCAGTACGTCCAGACCGGCCTGGTCGAGCTTGAGGCCGACCTCCTCGGCGATGACGGTGGCACCGGTGAGGGTGGCCATGTCCTGGAGCATCGCCTTGCGACGGTCACCGAAGCCCGGAGCCTTGACGGCGACCGCGTTGAAGGTGCCGCGGATCTTGTTGACGACGAGGGTGGAGAGCGCCTCGCCCTCGACGTCCTCGGCGATGATCAGCAGCGGGCGGGAGCCGCCGGCCTGGATGACCTTCTCCAGCAGCGGCAGCAGGTCCTGGATGGACGAGATCTTGCCCTGGTTGATCAGGATGTACGGGTCATCGAGGATGGCCTCCATACGCTCCTGGTCCGAGACCATGTACGGGGACAGGTAGCCCTTGTCGAAGGCCATGCCCTCGGTGAACTCCAGCTCCAGGCCGAAGGCGTTGGACTCCTCGACGGTGATGACACCGTCCTTGCCGACCTTGTCCATCGCCTCGGCGATGAGCTCGCCGACCTGCTGGTCCTGCGCGGAGAGCGCGGCCACGGCGGCGATGTCGGACTTGTCCTCGATCGGGCGGGCGGTCGCGAGGAGCTCCTCGGACACGGCCTTGACCGCGGCGTCGATGCCCTTCTTCAGGGCGGCCGGGGAAGCGCCGGCGGCGACGTTGCGCAGACCCTCGCGGACCAGCGCCTGGGCCAGCACGGTGGCGGTGGTGGTGCCGTCACCCGCGATGTCGTTGGTCTTGGTCGCCACCTCCTTCACGAGCTGGGCGCCCAGGTTCTCGTACGGGTCGTCCAGCTCGACCTCGCGGGCGATGGTGACACCGTCGTTGGTGATGGTGGGAGCGCCGAACTTCTTGTCGATGACGACGTTGCGGCCCTTGGGGCCGATCGTCACCTTGACCGTGTCGGCAAGCTTGTTGACGCCGCGCTCGAGGGCGCGACGGGCGTCCTCGTCAAACTTAAGAATCTTCGGCATGGGAGCGGTTCAGCCCTCTCGTTGCGATCCCCGGCCGCTCACCGCGACCGCCTAGAACGAACTACGCCCCTCGCCGCCCGGCATCAGCAGGGGTGACCAGGGGCGTAGCTCAAAGCAAAACTGGAGAAGTGACTTACTTCTCGACGATCGCGAGCACGTCGCGGGCCGAGAGGACGAGGTACTCCTCGCCGTTGTACTTCACTTCGGTGCCGCCGTACTTGGAGTACAGGACGACGTCGCCGACGGTGACGTCCAGCGGGAGACGCTGGCCGTCCTCGAAGCGACCCGGGCCCACGGCAAGGACGACGCCCTCCTGGGGCTTCTCCTTCGCGGTGTCCGGGATGACCAGGCCAGAGGCCGTGGTCTGCTCGGCGTCGAGCGGCTGGACCACAATGCGGTCCTCAAGCGGCTTGATGGCAACCTTGGAGCTGGTGGTCGTCACGATCCGACCTCCCCCTTCGGAGATCCGGGGTTAACTGTCTGAGGTGGCGACCAGGTCGATCCGTCGTCGCGGGTGCCGGATCTGCCTGTCGCTGTGTTGGCACTCACCAGGGGCGAGTGCCAGATGTGACACTATTCCGGCGATTAGCACTCGGTCAAGCGGAGTGCCAATTCTCGCCGTCGGGCGTTGCGCGGATCGCGCCCCCGAACCCCGAAAACCAGGGCGTACACGCGTTCGGGATCATTACGCTCACACCATGACCACGACCAGCCCGGGCCGCCCGGACGGCTCGCGCGTGCGGTGGCGGCGCGCGCTCCCGATCGCCGTCGGCCTCGCGGCCGGGACCTACCTGCTGTACGGCGCCGTGCCGCGACTGGTGACCCAGCTGACCGGGGTGGAGGGCAGCTTCCGGGCGGAGCACTGCCGGGAGGCCCCGTACCAGGCGGGCGAGCGGGCCCTCACCTGCGCGGGGAGCTTCACGGCGGCCGACGGCTCGTTCACCCTCGCGAGCGTGGAGGTCGACACCGTGTTCGAAGCCCGGCCGACCGGGCCGGTGTCCGTCGTCGTCGGCGGCCCGGGCGCCGGTACGGCCGTACGGACGAACGTGCTGGTCTGGCTGGGCCCGGGGGCCGTCGGGACACTCGCCCTGATCTTCCCGATCCGGGCGGCGACCGCGGCCGTACGGGGCCGAGCCAGGCCACCTTCCAGGCCGGTCGGCGTTTGAGGAGCCGCACCCGACAGGCAGCATCAGCCGAAAGCCAGCCCCGCCGGCGATTGAGGCGCGGGGTCTGGGGCGGAGCCCCAGGAGCCGAGGCGCAGCCCCCGCCGCACCGCCGCACCGCCGCCCGCGGCTGCCACACCGCCACACCGCCGCCCGGCCGCCCCGCCGCACCGCCGCTGAGCTGAGTACCCGTACTCAGGCGGCGAAGCCGCCCCCGGCGGGACACTGCGGGGCATGACGAACGACTCGGCACCACCCACGCCAGGGCGCGACCGCGCGCCCCTGCACTGGGGAGCGGACCTCGTCCTGGCCCTGATCACCGGCGCGGGCCTGACCCTCGTACTGGCCCTCGGCCTCCTCTACGCCTCCGCCACGGAGTTCGGGCTGCTCGAACCCATCGAAAGCTCCGCCCACCAGTGGCAGGGCATCCCCCTCACCGCCGAGGTGTTCCTCTTCGTCGGCATCCTGTGCGCGGTCGCCACGCTGGCCGCCCTCGGGTTCCGCAGTCGGCGCGCCCCGTTCGGCACGGCCGTGCACGGCCTGGCCTCCGTGCTGCTGCTCGGACTGATGCTGATCATGGCGAGCGCCTCGTACGAGGCCACCCACCCCCGGGAGACCCGGCCGGACCCCGCCTCCACCGAGCCGAGCCGCCAGTGCCGCAGCGGCGGCGACAACAGCGAGTGCCCCGGGGGCTGACCCGAGCCGTACGGCTTCGGCAGGAGCCGCGAGGAACCATCAGGAGGACATCAACGTCGTAGATGATATGAAGATAAAGCGCCTCATTGCCGACCAGATCGGACCGAAGGCATCCGGATCCCCGACCACACCGCCCGAGGCGCCTTCACCCTCGACCCCGGCTGCCCCGACTGCCCCGACTGCCGGTGGCGGCATCCCGTGCGTGGACTGAAACCCGTCACCTCGGCCGGCGCGCGCCGCCGTACCGAGGCGCTGCTCCTCGTCTTCGTCATCGTCATCGCCGTCTTCGGCCACGCCGCCGCGGGCCTCGCCATGAACGACGAGCTGCCGCCCAACCTCGCCGGCTTCACCATCAGCATGACCCTGCTGTCGCTGGTGGGGCACTTGGGCGTGCGCCGCTTCGCGGCCTGCGCGGACCCGCTGATCTTCCCGCTCGCCATGCTGCTGACCGGGCTCGGGCTGGTGCTGCTGCACCGCCTCGACCAGGGGTACATCGAGCGGTACAACTCGGACGCCAACGCGCCCGGGCAGCTGCTGTGGACGGTGGTCGGCGTCGCGGCGTGCCTGCTGGTACTGGCACTCCTGCGCGACCACCGCCTCCTCCAACGCTTCATCTACATCACGATGGCGGTCGCTCTCGTCCTCCTGATCGCACCGGCCTTCTTCGGCGCGGACACCTACGGCGCGAAGCGCTGGATCAAACTCTTCGGCTTCTCACTCCAGCCCGGCGAGTTCGTGAAGATCATGATCGCGATCTTCTTCGCCGGCTACCTGGTCATCCACCGCGACTCCCTCGCCCTGACGGGCCGCAAGTTCCTCGGCATCCGCCTCCCGCCCATGCGCCAGCTCGGCCCGATCATCACCGTGTGGATCGTCTCGATGCTGGTGCTGGTCTTCGAGCGCGACCTCGGCACCTCGCTGATTTTCTTCGGCGTCTTCGTGGTGATGCTGTACGTGGCCACCGAGCGCACGAGCTGGATCGTGTGCGGTCTGTTCATGGCGGCCGTGGGCGCCTTCGCCGTCGGCTCCACCGAACCCCACGTCAAGGCGCGCGTGGCTGCGTGGCTCAACCCGCTCTCGTACTACTGGGAGGTCCGCCCGCCCGGCATCACCTCGGACCAGTCGGCCCAGGCCCTCTTCAGCTTCGGCACGGGCGGCATCACCGGCACCGGCCTCGGCATGGGCCACCCGGAGCTCATCGCGTTCGCCGGCCGCAGCGACTTCATCCTCACCACCGTCGGCGAGGAACTGGGCCTGGCCGGCGTCATGGCCGTCCTCCTCCTCTACGCCCTCCTCGTACAGCGCGGCCTGCGCATGGCCCTCGGCGCCCGCGACCCCTTCGGCAAACTCCTGGCGGTGGGCCTGGCCTCGGCGCTGGCCCTGCAGGTCTTCGTGGTGGCGGGCGGCGTCACGGGCCTGATCCCCCTGACGGGCAAGGCGCTCCCGTTCCTGGCGAAGGGCGGCTCGTCCCTCCTGGCCAACTGGATCATGATCGCCCTCCTCCTCCGCATCAGCGACAGCGCGGAACGCCAACGCGAAGCGGACGCCAGAGGCCCGGCGGAAACCACGATCACGCCGGTGGGGGCCGGGGTCGGGGCGGGGTCGGGCGGGGTCGGGGGTTGGCGGGGCCTTCACTGACCGGAATCAGAGAAGGCTTGGGGGTTTCCCGTCAGTCTCATCGTCCTTCCGCGTCGGGCCGCCCTGTCAAGGGCGCTCACTGCGTTCGCGTCGCTGCGCGACGGCCTTCGGCCGCCCTTGACAGACCGTCCCGCCACGGAAAAACGAAGACTGCCGGGAACCCCCCAAAAGAACGGGCCGGGCCAGAAGACAAAGGGCGGGGCGGCCAGGAATGTCCGACCCTGCTCCGGTAGGGGGCAGGCCCCAGCCCGGGCCCGTCAGCCCCGGCTCTGAACCGGGCAGGCGGCCAGCCCTCGCCAAACAGCGACCACAAACACCCCAGCCCCCGACAGGCGCCACACATCGCTACGCGCTCCTCGAAGACGGCGTCTGCGACGGTCTTGGGCTGGACATAAGCCGCCACAGATCGCTACGCGCTTCTCGACGACGGCGACTGACGGCCGTCAGTGGCTGGTCATAGGCGCGGACATCCTGTTCCGCCCACTAAGAGCGCTGCCACCAACGGCGCGGAGGCTTCTCGCTGCGCTGCTCGGCATGGGCCCGGCGGCCAGCCTCGGCAGCCTCTGGGGCGTCGTACGTCTGGGAGATCACTTCGATGCGCCCGGTGGAATGGTCGATCCGGACGGTGTCCAGGCCCATCCGGTCGAGGTTGGCGATGTCCGCCGCGTGGGTGACCTGGTGGAGCGCGAGAGCCGAGATCATAGGGTCCTCCTCGCCGATCGTCAGCTCCTCGTTCAGCAGGGCCTGCATGAAGCGTTGGGAGGCCGACGACGGGAGCTCGTCGTCCACGACCATGTGCACCATGAGGCTCTCGCTGCCGGTGTCCAGCCAACGGGCCTGCGAGACCCAGACGCAGTGGATGTTCGGGAACTCCCGCAGTCGGCGGGAAGACGCGTCCCGCAGGGCCACGGCGAGTGGATGGGTGGACCAGGTCAGCTTGAGCCGCTGCCCATTGCCCTGCTGACCCCGCTGGGCCATGGCATCGAACAGCCACGGGAGCGGGATGGCGACGGACGAACCGTCCGAGGCGAACAGCAGCAGGTGTTCCGCGCCGACCTGCCGGGCGATGTCCATCAGCCGCATCGCGTCGCAGTAGACGGTGCCGGCGGCATCCGGCAGATGCTCGGCGCAGCACGCCTCGCTGACGCAGGCGGGCAAGGTCGGAGTGCCGTTCTCGGCGTGCAGCAGGAGGTACAGGGAGCCGTCGTCGCGCGCGGGCACGAACACGCCCTGGTCGATCACGGCAGTGAGGACCCGTTCCGCACCGGTCTCCGATATGCCCTTGCCCTGAAGATCGGCCAAGGCCGCGTCGAGTATCACCTGGCGATCGTAGGACACGGCAGATCCGGTGAACCGTCTCCGGAGGACCTCGCCCAAGCTGTCGGCCGGATCACCGCATTGCGGAGGTGCGCAGGGCTGTGGTGATCTGCGCGGCGTCGGCGAGGGCGGTGGGATCGACGATACGCAGCACACCGAATGTGGTGGCATCGCTCCACACGCACACCGATTGGTCGCCATCCGGGCCTGTCACGTATCCGCAGCTCAGGCCGCCGCCAGCCTGACCGGGATCGAACTTCGCTACATCACGCGCCTTAGCGCCGGCGAAGAAGCCCTGGAATTCCTGCGAGATGGATTGGGTGTTCTTCTCATCCTTCAGGGTCGGATCCCACTCGGTGCTTCTGGCCATGAAGACAGCGTGCACGTCCTCGTCTCCGTGTTTGTCGTAGTACCAAGCCCTCAGACCCTGCGGCTTGGACCGGCCCGCCAGCACGGCGGTCTCAGCCCGTTCGGCAGCCTCACCGGTCATCAGCCGGTAGTCCCCGAAGCTGTCCGGTGCGGTGATCGAGCTCGGCTGGTGCAGTGCCGCCTCTGCGCCGCCAGGCGGCGCCGTTTCCGAAGCCCGCGGCTCCGGGTTGTAGGCGATCACGGCCTGCACGACCGCCGCGGCGGCTATCAACAAGGTCACGGCGATGGTGAGCTTGCGCCGCTTGCCCTCCAGGCGAGCCGTTTCGGCAGGGTCGCCGCCATACGGGGTCGACGGGGCGCGCCACGAGGTACTGAGCTTCCAGAGCAGGGTGATGGCGACCGCGGCGATGAACAGCACGCCGGAGACTTGGCCGAGGGCGAAGCTCTGTGACGTGGTGTCCACGGAGAGGGAGATCATGCGGGCGATCGTATGTGCGCTCGAACGACCCGTAGATCACGATCCGACATCACGCCGTGCGTAGTGGCGCAAGTAGTCACGCAGCTGCGGTTCAAGCCGGGACCGGCCACCGTCGTTGACCGCACGCCAGAGCCGATTCTCGATCCAGAAACGACGAGCGAACTCTTCGAAGGATGGTGCGCACCAGAGGATTGCTCCGTCGTCGAGATCGGTCTCTTCCCCGTCGCGCTGTGCCTCGTATTCGTAGTCGACACCAGAGTGCACTACGAATGCCTCACCTGACGGACGCAGGTAGAGGTACCAAATGACGCAGTCCTGTTGGTCCCGCAGGAACCGCACGAGGAAGGCACCGGCCTCGATCGGACTGGGCAGCGGCTCCGAAATGTCCGTCCAGCAACCGGTCACGGATACCTCGTCCAGCGCGCGGTACAGATTGGAGCTGCTCTGGAAGGTGACGAAGTCCCCTGGCAGTGTCAGGCCCTTGGCTGCCAAGTCCTCTGCCAAGCCGTTGAGCTTTGCGACGTGTTCGGGATCAGGTTCCCCTGCACCACCGAGCCATTGAAACAGGCCGGTGAATTGGGAGGAGTCAAGCGGCGGCAGACTCTCGTAGGGATATTGCTCGTAGGTGTAGCGGCAGACTCGGTACTCACCGAGGTCGGTGGCACACCACGCAGCATCGAACCCGGCCGGGGCCAAGTCGGCCCCTGATCGTTCACCAGGCATCGGCTCCCCCTTGATCAGTGCAGCGGAGTTGTCGGCACCAGCATCACACTGGCTACTGACAACGCCGTCTCCCACTCAGTCGTGACACCGGTCAGAGCGGACCCACCTGCTCCTAGGCTCCGTGGTCGCCGTCGTCAGCGGACGACCGGGCCACGGCCGGCTCGCCAATCGTTGATGCGCTTACGGATGCTGGGCAACATCGGCAGATCGACGATGGCCTCGGGGGCGAACCACGCCACCTCGAACGACTCGTCGGATGTTCGAAGCTCGCCTCCGGTAGGACGGGCGAGAAGACAGATCGAGAATTCCTGCCGGACTTCGCCGTCGTCGTACGCGAAGACGTGTCCGGGGTTGGTGTACGTCCCCACGATCCCGGTGATCTCGACCGTCATGCCGGTCTCCTCGAAGGTCTCCCGAACCGCACAGTCACCGATGGACTCTCCCAGCTCCATCTTGCCGCCGGGGAGAGCCCACATCCCGTTGTCCGTGCGCCTCTGCAAGAGCACCCGGCCGTCTTCATGGACGACGACCGCTGAGGCAGCAGGGACCAGGCTGTTCGCTTTGGGCGCTTGGGGATCGTCCTCGTAGTCACGCCTGGCCATGTTTTCTCGTCTCCCGAATGTCGCGTCCTCGGCTCCACAGCTCTTCGACATGGGCACCGAACCGGTCGAACATCCCGTCCGTCTGCCTGCGCCGTAGGTGCATCATCGGTGAATCGTGTCCAACCCTGCGGGCCAGGATTGGGGTAACGATCATCTCGTCATCAAACCGAAAGACGGAAAGGTTGACGTGACCGGTCTCGAACCGGCCCTCGATACCGCTGACGTCACGCAGTTTCTCCAGCTCGCTCAATGTCACGGCGATGCGGGTGGACAGCGTCAGCGGTACGCCCTCTTCGGCTTCCCTTGCCGTGGTGACCGGGCTGCTCGGGTCACCGATCAAGAACCGCACACGGCATCCGCTCTGGGCCTTGCGCCGCAGGGCAGATGCCAGGTTCGCCTGCTCCAGCCACAGGAAGTAATTGGTGTACCCAGCGAATACCAGCTCACGCTGCGCCTTCGTCACCAGGGACTTCCACAGGCTGGCCGGCGCAGCCGAGCGGTAGGGGAAGACCTGGACTATCTCTCTGTCCGGCCCGGTGGTAAGTGCCGACCGAACGGCGTTGGGCCACAAGGCTGTTTCCTCCTCACCTAATACCTCGCAGGCCACCCATCGGTGACGGGCATGAGGAATGCGATTCGACTCAGTGATCCACCGACCAACCGTCTTCGCATCGACCCCGCAGGCTTCTGCGAGCTGCATTTCGGTCATCTTGGCATGCGCCATTGCTCGCCGGAGCGCGTGGTTCATAGTTCGCCTCCACGGACCGTTGTGGACGGAACGAACCGTAACGGCGGAACGTCCCAAACGTCCCGAGAACGCGGTACCAACGCTCGAACGAGGGACAGAACATCGGTGCATGCCTGGTCAATGGCACCGAACGGTGCTCAGGACCAGGAGTTGACCCAAACGACCGTGAAGGCCGTTTCATGGACCTCGCAAGAAACCGGGAGGACGCGATGGCGACCACCAAGGAGACGGTGACGGGCCAAGGCCCGTGGGAATACGTGACCTACGCTCCGCCCGGGAATCGCTGCTCGGAGTGTCGCCGAGCCATCAAGCCCTTCGACGTCGTCCGCCGAGGGGCCATGGAGCGGCCCTCTGGCCCTCACGTCGTGCTCTACAGGCACGAGGGCAAGTGCCCCGGTCCGAACGTGGCCGCCTGATGGACATGGAGACCTGGCGAGACGGCCGAAGCCGGGCCACCGACGCCACCGAGGCCATACGGGCCGCGCTCGCGGCCCTCGGCGTCGCCGAAGCCGCGTGGAGCGGCGTCCGCCCGTTGGTCACACAGACCGGCAGGCCTTACGTCGACCTCGGAACGCTCAGGGCCGAAGTGGTGGAGCAACTGGCGGAGGCCCTACGAAGCAAGTGCCACTGACGGCCGTCGGACGCCGTCGTCGAGAAGCGCGTAGCGATCTGTCGCGGCTATGACCAGCCACAGACTGCTACAGACGCCGTCGTGGAGGAGCGCGTAGCGATTTGTGGCGCCTGTCGGGGGCTGGGGTGCTTGTGGTCGCTGTTTGGCGATGGCTGGCAGTCTGCCCGGTTCGGTGAGCGGCCTGGGAGGGCCCGGGCTCGGGCCCGCCCCCTCGGAAGGGGGTCGGACATCCCTGGCTGGCCCGTCCATCTCTTTTGTCCCCCGGCCCGTTCTTTTGGGGGGTTCCCGGCAGTCCTTGTCTTTCCGGGGCGGGGCGGTCTGTCAAGGGTGGCCGAAGGCCATCGCGCAGCGACGTGACGACGAAGGAGGAGCGCCCTTGACAGGCCGTCACGACACGGAAGGACGATGGGACTGACGGGAAACCCCCAAGCCCTCCCTGATGCCGCCCGGTGAAGGTCCCGCCACACCCCCGACCCCGCCGTACAGGACGGCCCCGCCGCTCCCCACCCCCGAGGGGCGGGTGGGCAAACACGGGCCCGGAGCGGGGCCCGAGGGGGGAGAAGTCCCGCGCGCGCGTGAACCCGTACCCCCACCCCCGCCCCCCTACAAGTAGTCCTCCAACCGCCCTATCCGGTAGCCCTGCTCCTGGATGCGTTGGAGCATGCGGGTCGTCATCTGGACTTCCGTCGAGCCCTTGAGTTCGGATGGGCCGCGGAAGTGGGCCAGGATGATGTCGCCCGGTTTGAGGGCGGAGCCGTCCGCGTACTGGAAGTTGTTGATCTGCATCGAGACCCGCCACAGCAGCAGGGACGAGACTCCGCACTCCGAGGCGGCCCGGAGGGTGTCGTCGTTGTAGTTGCCGAAGGGCGGGCGGAAGAACGGCGGGCGCCGGCCGAAGCGCTTTTCCAGGCGCTCCTGTTGGCCGCATATCTCGTTCTTCTGCGCCTCGTAGGAGAGGGTCCGCAGGTTCGGGTGGGTCAGGGTGTGGTTGTTTATGGTGCTCGCGGAGCCGTTGTCGCGGAGCTGCTCGAAGTGGCCGTAGTCCGACGAGGCCACGCTGTCCGTCAGGAACATGCTGATCGGCAGTTTGAGATCGGCCGCCATCTTCAGGAACTCGGGGTCCTTCTCGGCGCCGTCGTCGAACGTCAGGAAGACGACCTTGTCGTCCGCCGGGACGGGTATTCGGTCTATCACCGGGACCTTGCCCGGGGCCGCCTTCGGGATCTCCGGTTTCCGGGCGGGCTTCGGCGCGTACTGGACGGGGGCGGTCAGGCCCCATTTCCTGTACGCCTCGTCCGATGCGGTGTCCGACGCGGTGTCCGATGCCGCGTGGGAGGACGACGTGCCCGGCGAAGGGGCGGCCGGGCCGGTGCTGGAGCCGGCGCCCTTCGTCCCCTTCGCCGGGGTCTCCTCCGCCGTCTTGCGGCCCAGCCTCTCGATGGGGTCCACGCTGTCCCCGCACCCCGTCAGGGACAGCGCGAGCGCGCCGGCTGCGAGCGTTCCGGCTACGAACCGGCGCGCGTGCATCACAAGTAATCCTCCAGCCGAGCCACGGCATATCCCTTGTCCGTGACGGTCTTCATGACCTGACGGATCATGTCAGGCATCGTCCCCTTCCAATCCTCCTTGCCCCGGAAGTGAGTGAGGATGATGTCGCCGGGGTGCAGATCGCGGTCCCATTCCCGGTAGTCCATCCGGTTCGTGAACGCCTCGGCGTTCCACAGCGGGACCGCCTTGATGCCGCAGGACTTCGCCGCGCGCAGGGTGTCCTGGTTGTAGTTGCCGTACGGCGGCCGGAAGAGGGTCGGGCGCTTGCCGAACTCCTTCTGGATGGTGTCCTGCTGGCCGCAGATCTCCTGGCGCTGCTTTTCGTACGACAGGCCGGGCATGTAGCGGTGGTTGAGCGTGTGGTTGTTGATGGAGACGCCGGCGGCCTGCATCTCCTTGAAGTACCGGTAGTTGTCCTTCACGACGTAGTCGCTGAGGAAGGCCGTGTACGGGATCTTCAGCTCCTGCATCATCTTCAGGAACTCGGGGTCCTTCTCCGCACCGTCGTCGATGGTCAGGAAGACGACCTTGTCCTCCGTCGGGATGGTGGTGAAGACCGGCGGGTACTCCTCCTGGTCCTCCACCTCGAAGCCGTCGCGGGTGGTGATCTCGGGCTTCTCCTTCGGCGCCGCCGGGGCGGTGAGCGGCGGCTTCGTCAGGCCCCACTTCTTCGCCGCGACGATGCGTGCCTGCTGGGCCGCCTTCAGCCGCTCCGCGTACGTGCCGAGGGCGCCGGCCGCGCCCGCCGCCTCGGCGCCCTTCGCGGTCTTGGCCTTCTCCGCCTTGTCCGCCTCGCCGGAGTCGCCGGAGCCGCCGGAGCCGCATGCCGTCCCGAGGGCGGCGACGAGCAGGGCGGCCAGTGCCACCCGGAACCGGCCGTGCGGGATCGCCGCGCGCCGGTGACCGTGTTGCGTCTTATCTTCCTTTTGTCCGACTAGCTGCATAGCTGCGCATACTGGCACCCGGCACCCGGTCTCCCCGGAAGACACCGCGACGCGGCCGCGCACCTTCCTCCGAGTGGCCCACACCGGCCCACACCCGTCGTCGCCGACACCCGTCGCCGACAATGGGGACGTGACCCCCGAAGACTTCGCCGCGCTCCTCACCCCCGAGGGCCGCGCCCTCCTCGACTCGCTCCGCGACTACGACCCCGCCCAGGAGCTGGCCGTGGCCACCCGGCTGCGCCGCGAGCACCCCGCCGGGCTGGTATCCGCCGCGCTCGGGCAGGCCCGGCTGCGGCAGCGCGCGGTGGCGAAGTTCGGCGCGGAGGACGCCTTCCGGATGTACTTCACCTCCGGCGGCGGCGAGATGGCCACCCGCGCCTCCGTGGCCTCGTACCGCGCCCGGCGCCTCGCGGACCTCGGCGTGCGCAGCGTCGCCGACCTGTGCTGCGGCATCGGCGGCGACGCGCTCGCCCTGGCGCGGCTCGGCATCCGGGTGCTCGCGGTGGACCGCGACCCGCTGACCTGCGCCGTCGCGCGGGCCAACGCCGAGGTGCTGGGGCTGGCGGACCTGATCGAGGTGCGGGAGGCGGACGTGACGGAGGTGGACGCGAGCGACTACGACGCCGTGTTCATCGACCCCGCCCGACGCGGGGGGCGCGGGCGGGTCTTCGACCCGGAGTCCTACTCGCCGCCGCTGTCCTGGGCCGTCGCCACCGCCCGTACGGCCAAGTACGCCGCCATCAAGATCGCCCCCGGGATCCCGCACGAGGCCGTGCCCGAGGAGGCCGAGGCCGAGTGGATCTCCGACCAGGGGGACGTGAAGGAAGCCGTGCTCTGGTTCGGGACCGCGCCCGGTACGGTGCGCGCCACGCTGCTGCCCGGACCGCGCGGGCTGCACACCGCCGATCCGCTGCCCGATCCCGAGGCGGGGCCGGTGGGCCGGTGGCTCTACGAACCCGACGGCGCCGTCATCCGGGCCCACCTCGTCGCGGAGGTCGCCGAGCAGCTGGACGGCCGGCTCATCGACCCGACCATCGCCTACGTCACCGCGGACGAGCTGCGCGCGACGCCGTACGCGACCGCGTACGAGATCACCGACGTGCTGCCCTTCGGCCTGAAGAAGCTGAAGGCTCTGCTGCGCGAGCGCGGGGTCGGCATCCTGACCGTGAAGAAGCGCGGCTCGGCGATCGAGCCCGAGGAGCTGCGCAAGAAGGTCAAGCCGCAGGGGCCGAACTCGGCGACGGTGTTCCTGACCCGGGTGGCGGGCGCCCCCTCGATGCTGATCGGCAGGCCGGCGGTGCCGCCCCCGGCGAATCCCGTACGGTGACCGGCCGGCCGGGAGTCCCGGTCGGCCGGGAGTCCCGGTCGGCCGGGAGCCCCGATCGGCGCCGCCACGCCGTGCCCCCGTGAGCCTCAGGGCGAGTGTCAGACCCCTGTCCTAGCCTCGGTCGTGGGACTCGTACCGCACACGCACACCGTCACCGGAAGGCAGCCGCCATGGCCTCGGCACCGCAGAAGATCACCACGTTTCTGATGTTCGAGGGCAGGGCCGAGGAAGCGCTGACCTTCTACATCTCGCTGTTCGACGACGCCGAGGTCATCGACATCAGCCGCTACGACGCCGAGGGCCCGGGCGAGGCGGGCACGGTGAAGCTGGCGACGTTCTCGCTCGCCGGGCAGCAGTTCAAGTGCATCGACAGTTACGTCACGCACGAGTTCGGCTTCACCCCTGCCGTGTCGCTCTTCGTGGAGTGCGAGAGCGCGGCCGAGCTCGACCGCCTCTACGGGGCCCTCGCCGAGCAGGGCAAGGAGCTGATGCCGGTGGGGTCGTACGGCTTCAGCGAGCGCTTCGGCTGGGTGAACGACCGCTTCGGCGTCTCCTGGCAGCTGAACCTGGCGTCGTAGGGGCCGGGGCGGGCCGGGGCCGGGGGCCTAGCCGCGGAAGGCGCGTACCGCCCAGCGGTAGTGGGTGACCGCCTTGGCGAGGCCCAACAGGCCCGTGAGCCACAGGATCTGACCGATGCCCATGGTGTACGCGACCTCGCCGTACGTCGGCCCGCCAGGGCGGGTCGAAGCCGCGGCGGCAAAGGTCGCCCACAGCCCGATCGCGCCCAGCGCGAACGAGGTCAGCAGCCAGATCAGGCTCAGCACGGGCTCCCGGAGCCGGGCGTCGGCGACCGGGTCCCGGTCCGACTCCGCCCAGGCGTACAGCAGTCGGCGCACCTGCCGGTCCCGCTTGGCACCCCGGGCGAACCAGAACGCGGCCGGGATCAGCACGCCCGCGCCGAGCAGGGCGAGGATGAGGCCGTAGACGTACGAGAAGAAGTGGCGCTCCTCGAAGGCCATCCAGGCCATGCCGACGAAGGACCAGCCGAGCACGAAGACGGCCGCGACGGCCCACAGGAGCAGCAGCCGGCCGATCCCCAGGTTGCACCGGCTCAGGTAGCTCAGGAACCGTGCGCGGTCGGCGCGTACGACGGCATCGTCGAGCCGGGCACGCACGTGCAGGGGCGGAGGCAGGGGCGGCAGGTCACTGCTAGGCATGGCGATGACCATATCCGCACGTCCCGACTCCCCTACGGCGTGGTCTCCACCGACTCGAAGCGCCAGCGGTGCACGGCCCTGATAATCAAGTCGGCAGCGGGCTCCGGCAGTTCGGGGAGCTCCGCCGCCACGCCCTCGGGCGCCTCCCACCAGGTGATGACGAGCACCCGGTCCTGCGGGGCCCGGAACACCTCACGGCGCACCGGCTCCCGCGCGAGGACCTGGGCGCGGGCCCACTCCAGCAGCTCGTTGCCCCGCCCGTCGGCGGCCCGGGCCTCCCACATCAGCGCGACGGTGCTCACGAGTACAGGTTGTCCTTGCTCAGCTCGTGCACGTGATCGTGGTCGTGAGAGTGGCCGTGACCGTGCTCCTGATCGTGGTCGTGGTCCTGCCCCTTGCCCGGCACGTGCGGGTCCGTCACCGGCAGCGAGGAGTCCGCCGACAGGTCCCAGTCGGAGGCCGGGCGGTTCCGCTTGACCATCTCCGCGCCCAGCGCCGCGACCATCGCGCCGTTGTCCGTGCACAGCTTCGGCCGCGGCACCCGCAGGATGATCCCCGCGTCGTCGCAACGCTCCTGCGCCAGCGAGCGGAGCCGGGAGTTGGCGGCCACGCCGCCGCCGATCATCAGGTGGTCGACGCCCTCGTCCTTGCAGGCCCGGATCGCCTTGCGCGTCAGCACGTCCACCACGGCCTCCTGGAAGGACGCCGCGACATCGCGCACCGGGACCTCCTCGCCCGCCTTCCGCTTCGCCTCGATCCAGCGGGCCACGGAGGTCTTCAGCCCGGAGAACGAGAAGTCGTACGCCGCGTCGCGCGGCCCCGTCAGCCCGCGCGGGAAGTGGATCGCCTTCGGGTCGCCCTCGCGCGCGAGCCGGTCGATGACCGGACCGCCGGGGAAGCCCAGCTGCAGCACGCGGGCGATCTTGTCGAAGGCCTCTCCCGCGGCGTCGTCGATGGTCGCGCCGAGGGGCCGTACGTCGGAGGTGATGTCGGGGGCTAGCAGCAGCGAGGAGTGCCCGCCGGAGACCAGCAGGGCCATGGTCGGCTCCGGCAGCGGCCCGTGCTCCAGCTGGTCCACGCAGATGTGCGAGGCGAGGTGGTTGACCCCGTAGAGCGGCTTGCCCAGCGCGTACGC
Source organism: Streptomyces sp. NBC_01351 (assembly GCF_036237315.1). GTDB lineage: Bacteria > Actinomycetota > Actinomycetes > Streptomycetales > Streptomycetaceae > Streptomyces. Next base: position 3,386,668 of record NZ_CP108356.1, read on the forward strand.
GTACGCCTTGGCCGCCGAGACGCCCACCAGCAGCGCTCCGGCCAGGCCGGGACCGGCCGTGACCGCGATGCCGTCGAGGTCGCGGGCGCTGACGCCGGCCTCCTTCAGGGCGCGCTCGATGGTGGGGACCATCGCCTCCAGGTGGGCGCGGGAGGCCACCTCGGGCACGACGCCGCCGAAGCGGGCGTGCTCGTCGACGCTCGACGCGATCGCGTCCGCGAGCAGGGTGGTGCCGCGGACGACGCCGACGCCGGTCTCGTCGCAGGAGGTCTCGATGCCGAGGACGAGCGGTTCGTCAGCCATTGCTCTCACTGCTCTCAGTGTGTTCCGTGTGTTCGGTTCGCGCTTGTGCGGGATCGGTCAGTCGCATGACGACCGCGTCGACGTTGCCGGGCTGGTAGTAGCCGCGCCGGAAGCCGATGGGCTCGAAGCCGAAGCGCTCGTAGAGCTTCTGGGCGCGGGTGTTGTCCACCCGTACCTCCAGCAGCACCTCGGCGCACTCGAAGGCCGAGGCGGCGCGCAGCAGCTCGGTGAGGAGCCGGGCGCCGAGCCCGGTCCCCCACTGGTCGCGGGCGACGGCGATGGTCTGTACGTCGGCCAGGTCGCCGGAGGAGGCCAGTCCGGCATAGCCGGCGAGCCGACCGGTCGCAGGGTCCTCGGCGACGAAGTAGCGGCGCGTGGACTGCGGGCCGCGTGCGTGGGCGAGCTCGGACCAGAACATGCCGGCGGACCAGGCGTCCTCCGGGAACAGCTCGTGCTCCAGCTCCAGCACGGGCCCGATGTCCCACCAGCGCATCTCGCGCACGGTGTGGGGGGTCGCCGGGGTCACTGCGGGGTGACCACCTTGTAGTTCTTCGGCACCTGGGCGTCGGGCCGGCGCAGGTAGAGCGGGGTCGGAGGCAGGCCGCCGCTGTTTTCGAACGCCGCACCCGCCGCCAGCCGTTCCACCGCCAGCGAGGCCAGCGCGCCGGCCGACTGGTGCTCGGGCTGCCGTGCGTCGGTGAAGACGTCCGGGTACAGCAGCGCGCCCTGGCCCACCGCGGGCATCCCGGCGACCCGCTCGGCGATGTCGGCCGGGCGGTCCACCGCCGGCTCTCCGACGCGCGTGCGCGGGTCCTCGTAGCGCGCCCAGTAGACCTCCTTGCGCCGTGCGTCGGTGGCGACGACGAAGGGGCCCTCGATCCCGGCGGCCCCGGCCGCGTGGGCGAGTCCGTCGAGGGTGCACAGGCCGTACACGGGCACGCCCAGGACGGCCGCGAAGGTGGAGGCGGTGACGAGGCCGACGCGCAGACCGGTGTAGGGGCCCGGGCCGACGCCGACGACGATCCCGGTGACGGCGTCGAGCTTCACCCCGGCCTCGGCGAGCACCTTGTCCACGGAGGGCAGCAGCAGCTCCCCGTGGCGGCGGGCGTCGACCTGGTTCGACTCGGCGAGGACGGACTCGCCGTCGTGCAGGGCGACGGTGACGGCGGGCGTGGCGGTATCTACAGCGAGCAAGAGCACGCGAACAGCCTACGACTCCTGGGGCCGCGCCCCTTGCGGCCGGTCGAACGACGGCCCGGCTGCTACCTTTCGACCCAGGTGTGGACCATGTGTCGGTCCAGTGTTCGGTCCAGATGTTCGGTCCAGGTGACCGGTCAGGTCGGAGAGGTGGAGCAAGGTGGCACGCAGCAGCTCGGGAATCGTGGCCGGGCTCACCGCCGCGGCGCTCGCCGCCGTCGGGTTCCTCGGCTACCAGGCCTCCGCGTCGGCTCCCGAGCGCCCTCCGAAGGCGGCCGCGCAGGATCCCGCCCCCGCCCCGAGCCAGTCCTCCGCGAAGCAGGACCCGGCGAAGCCGGTGCCCGTGCCCGAGGGCTCCGGGACCGGTACGCGCGTCGTGTACTCGATCGGCCAGAAGCGGGTGTGGCTGGTGGGAGCGGCCGGGCAGGAGCCGAAGTCGTTCTCGGTGATGCCGAGCACGGTGCACCCGAAGCCGGGCAGCTACCTGGTCGGCTCGCGCTCGGGCTCGGTGACCGGTTCGGACGGGGTGCCGATCGAGCACGTCGTGCGGTTCGCCAGCGCGGAGGGCGTGGCGGTCGGTTTCAGCGCCCGTGTGGACGGCGCGACGCCGGAGCCCGACCCGAACAAGAAGACCGGCGGCATCCGCATGGCGCGCGCCGACGGCGACGCGATGTGGGCCTTCGCGACGATCAGCTCGAAGGTCGTCGTCGTCCCTTAGCCCCGAACCGGGTCCGTACCCGACGGCCAGCAGCCGACGGCTTCACCCGTACGTGCGACTCAGGCCGCTTCCGACTCGGGAGCGGCCTGTTCGCGTACGCCGCCATCCGGCGTTTCCGGCGTTCCCGGCTCGCCCTCCGCCGGTACGTCCGCACGCGCGGGCGGCGTCGAGACGGCGGTGGCGGCCACTCCCGCGGCGAGCAGGGCGCGCATGGACACGGCGGACGGGCGGGGATCGCGCGGTGCTCCTGCTGGTGCCGACATGGCTGCTGCCTCCTGGGCGAAACGCCGAACTTAGGCATACCTAAGAAACTCTCGGTACCATGTCACCACGAGCGCCACCAAGAGCGCAATATCTTGCCGACGGCTTGTCGGTACGTTTACTCCGAGAGGGCCCCGGCCAGCACCTCGGCCCAGGCCCCGGCCCCGGCGGTCCAGCGCGCACCGACCCCGCGCACGGAGACCTCCCGTACGTCGTCCAGCACCTCCTCGTGGCCGACCGCCCGCGCGATCACCACGTGCAGCCGGTCGTCGGAGAGCTCCTCCACCTTGCCGTCGCCCCACTCCACGACGACCACGGACTCGGGCAGCGAGACGTCGAGGTCCAGGTCCTCCATCTCCTCCAGCCCGCCGCCCAGCCGGTACGCGTCCACGTGCACCAGCGCCGGTCCGCCGGTCAGCGAGGGGTGCACGCGGGCGATCACGAAGGTCGGCGAGGTCACGGCCCCGCGCACGCCCAGGCCCTCGCCGAGCCCGCGCGTGAGGGTGGTCTTGCCCGCGCCCAGCTCGCCGGTCAGCAGGACGAGGTCGCCGGGACGCAGCAGCCCCGCGATCCTGCGGCCCAACTCCTGCATCTCGTCCGGGGAGCCGACGGTGATCCGGGTCTCGGCGCTGCCCGCGGCGGCGCCCGCGGCGCTCCCGGTCTCAGCTGCCGGTGCTGCCGGTGCTGCCTGGCTGCGCTGTACTTCCAGCGGTACTTCTTCCATGCGTGCCAACGTTAGTCGCTGCCGGGACCGGGACCGCCCCGGTGCGTGCGAGCAGCTCCGTGAGCAGCCGGGTCACGGTCTCCGGGCGTTCCAGCATCATCAGGTGCCCGGTGGACTCCAGGACCACCAGCTCGGCGCCGGGCAGCGCCTCTTCGATGGCGATGCTGTGCGCGGCCGGGGTGATCATGTCCCTGTCCCCCGCGACGACGGTGACGGGGACGTCCGCGAACCGCTGGAGCGCGGCCGTCTTGTCGTGGGTCTGGAAGGCCGGATAGAACTCGGCGACCACGTCGATCGGGGTGGCCTCGATCAGCCGCTCCGCGAAGCGCGCGACGCCCGGGTCCACGTCCTTCGAGCCGAACGAGTACATCTTGATCATGCCGGCGAAGAGGTCTGCGGTGGCCCGGCGGCCCTTCTCCACCAGCTCCACCTGCGAGCCGAGCGCCTTGAGCACCCCGGGCAGCAGCCTGCGTACGGCGCCCATGCCGACGGACGGAAGCCCGTACGTCACCTCGTCGAGCCGGCCGCTGGACGTACCGACCAGAGCCACGCCGACCACCCGCTCCCGCACGAGCTCGGGGAACTGGTCGGCGAGTCCCATGATGGTCATTCCGCCCATCGAGTGACCCACCAGAACCAGCGGGCCCTCGGGGGCGGCCGCGTCGATGACGGCCTTCAGGTCCCGTCCGAGCTGCTCGATGGTCAGCGGCTCGCCGTCCGCCTGCGCGAGGCCGCGCGCGCTGCGGCCGTGGCTGCGCTGGTCCCAGTAGACGGCGCGGACCACTCCGCGCAGGGCGGCGCGCTGGAAGTGCCAGGAGTCCTGGGAGAGGCAGTATCCGTGGCAGAAGACGACCGTGGCCGGGGGCGCGGGCTTGCGGCGCAGCCGCGACCGCTTGGCGCCCTCCGGGAGCTCGTCGACCTCGTAGTGGAGCTCGGTGGCGTCCTCGGCCCGGACGATCCCTTCGGTCCCGCGCAGGGACCCGTAGTCCCCGGCGGCGTCGAGCGCGAGGCGCGCCTTCATGCGCATGCCCCGCCCGACGGTGATCCGTTCGACCGCCACACCGGCCGCCGCGCCCGCGGCTATCACGCCGATGGCGGCGCCGGCCCAGCCGGCCTTGCGCCAGTTCTCGCTCACGCCGCCGCCCTCACTCCGCTCAGCCGCCGAGGTACACCCGGGGCACTCGGCCACCGATACGGGTGACGATCTCATACGCGATCGTGTGCGCGGCCTGTGCCCAGTCCTCGGCGGTGGGTTCACCGCGCTCCGCGTCCCCGAAGATGACGGCTTCGTCGCCGACGCGGGCGTGGTCTCCGTCCAAGTCGACCACGAACTGGTCCATGGCGACGCGGCCGGCCACGCGGCGGATCTTGCCGCCGACGAGCACGGGCCCGGCCCCGGATCCGTGCCGCGGGATGCCGTCGGCGTAGCCCGCCGGGATCAGCGCGAGGGTCGTCTCGTTCTCGGTGATGTAGTGGTGGCCGTAGCTGACCCCGTGCCCGGCGGGGACCGTCTTGACCAGCGCGACGGAGGCCTTGAGGGTCATCGCGGGGCGGAGTCCGAGCTGGGCGGGGGTGCCGAGCTCGGGGGCGGGCGACACCCCATAGACGGCCAGGCCGGGGCGCACCAGGTCGAAGTGGGACTCGGGGAGCGTCAGCGTCGCCGGCGAGTTGGCCATGTGCCGGACCTCGGGCTCGACGCCCTCCTTCTCGGCGTACGCGAGCATGTCGCGGAACGCGGCGAGCTGGAGCTGGATCGAGGGGTGGCCGGGCTCGTCGGCGCAGGCGAAGTGCGACCAGACGCCGGTGACGTTCACGGTGCCCTCCGCCTGGGCGGCGACGGCCGCGGTGACGAGCTCTTCCCAGTCGGCGGGCTGGCAGCCGTTGCGGCCGAGGCCGGTGTCGGCCTTGAGCTGGATGCGCGCGGTGCGGCCCGCCGCACGGGCGGCCTCGCGTACCTCGTCCAGCGCCCACATCCCGCTGACGGAAACGTCGACATCGGCCTCGACTGCCTCGCGCCAGGGCCCGCCGGGGGTCCAGAGCCAGCACAGGATCCGGCCTTCGATCCCGCCGGCGCGCAGGGCGAGCGCCTCTTCGGGCGTGGCGGTCCCGAGCCAGCCGGCGCCGGCCTCCTGGGCGGCCTTTGCGCAGGCCAGGGCCCCGTGCCCGTAGGCATCCGCCTTGACCACGGCCATCAACCCGGCCCGGGGCGCTCGCTCGCGCAGTGCGCGCACGTTCCCCCGTACGGCGTCAAGATCGATCTCGGCGTACACGCGCATCGGTGTCTCGTTCATCCCCCCCAGTCTCTCAGAGCCCCTACCCGGCCCTTGGCGCGACCGGCCCGAGGGCCTCGGGTCCCGCTGCGCGGAGCCCTCTCCGCCGTCCACCATCCCCCTGGCGCCCGGACGGGCCCCCCAGCCGGGGCCGTGCCCCGGGAAGCGGCGCCGCAGGCGTCATGGACGGCGGACGTCCCGCCAGGCGGCCGGCAACGCTTCGGCCACGTCCTGGGCCAGCAGCGGGCCCCCGCAAAGCCTGGCCGCCAGGCCGTGGAGGTACGCCGCCACCGACCCCGCGTCCACCGCCGACAGGCCCCCCGCCAGGAGGGACCCGGCCAGCCCGGACAGCACGTCCCCGCTCCCGGCGGTGGCCAGCCACGGAGTCCCCGTCGGGTTCACCCGCACGGGCGAACCGCCGGAGGCGACCAGCGTCGTCGAGCCCTTCAGCAGCACCGCCGCCCCGTACCGCCCGGCCAGATCCCGCGCGGCGGCCAGCCGCCCGGCCTCCACCGACTCCCGCGAGACCCCCAGCAGCGCCGCCGCCTCCCCCGCGTGCGGGGTCATCAGGGTCGCGGCCGTCCGCGCCCGCAGCACCCCCGCGTCCAGTCCGCGCAGCCCGTCCGCGTCGACCAGTACGGGGACCGGGTCCGTCAGGGCCTGGGCAACCTCCCCGCCGCGCCCCTCCCCCAGCCCCGGCCCGACCACCCACGCCTGCACCCGGCCCCGCCCGATCAGCGTCTCCGGGAAGCGGGCCAGCACCGCGTCCGCCGCCGGCCCCACGTACCGCACCGCCCCCGCACCGCCGCGCAGCGCGCCCGCCACGGCCAGCACCGCCGCGCCCGGGTACTGCGCGGACCCGGCGACGATCCCGACCACGCCCCGCCGGTACTTGTCGCTCGACGCCGTCGGCACCGGCAGCAGCTCCGCCACATCGGCGTGCTGCAATGCCTCCAGCCCGGGCTGCGACGGCAGCTCCAGCCCGATGTCCACCAGCCGCAGCGCGCCCGCCCGCGAGGCGCCGGGGTCGATCAGCAGGCCGGGCTTGTACGCCCCGAAGGTCACGGTGACGTCGGCCGTGACGGCCGCGCCCGCGACTTCTCCGGAGTCCGCGTCCACCCCGCTCGGCAGGTCCACGGCCACCACCACCGCGCCCGCCGGGATCCGTTCCACCAGGGCGGCCGCCGCCGGCCGCAGCCCGCCCCGCCCGCCGATGCCGACGAGCCCGTCCAGCACCAGGTCGGCCCGGGCCGGCACCGACTCCGCGACCCGACCCCCGGCAGCCCGCAGCGCGGCCAGCCCGCCCGCGTGCATCCGCGCCGGATCCATCGGCACGGCCGTCACCCCGGCGCCCCGCCGCGCCAGCCGCGCGCCCGCGTACAGTGCGTCGCCGCCGTTGTCCCCGGGCCCGACCAGCAGCACCACCCGGGATCCGTACACCCGGCCCAGCAGCCCCGCGCAGACGGCGGCCAGCCCGGCCGCCGCCCGCAGCATCAGGGCGCCTTCGGGCAGCCGCGCGATCAACTCCCGCTCGGCGCCCCGTACGGTCTCCACGCTGTAAGCAGTTCGCATGGGCTAACCCTCGGCGATCACCACCGCGGAGGCGACCCCGGCGTCGTGGCTCAGCGAGATGTGCCAGGACTTCACGCCCAGCGCCAGCGCCCGCGCCTCCACCGTCCCCGACACCCGCAGCCGGGGCCGGCCGCTGTCCTCCACGTACACCTCGGCGTCGGTCCACAGCAGTCCGCCGGGCGCGCCCAGCGCCTTGGCCAGGGCCTCCTTGGCGGCGAACCGCGCGGCGAGCGAGGCGACTCCGCGCCGCTCGCCGCTCGGCAGCGTCAACTCGGAGTCGACGAACAACCGCCCGGCCAGGCCCGGCGTTCGCGCCAGCGCCGCCCCGAACCGCTCGATCTCCGCCACGTCGATCCCGACGCCGATAATCACAACGACAGCCCCACTTACTCGCTCGTTCTACCGCTCACTCCACGGTCACGGACTTCGCGAGGTTACGCGGCTGGTCCACCTCGTTCCCCCGCGCGGTCGCCAGCTCGCACGCGAACACCTGCAACGGCACCGTCGCCACCAGCGGCTGGAGCAGCGTCGGCGTCGCCGGGATCCGGATCAGGTGGTCGGCGTAGGGGACGACCGCCTCGTCGCCCTCCTCCGCGATCACGATGGTCCGCGCCCCGCGGGCCCGGATCTCCTGGATGTTCGACACGATCTTGTCGTGGAGCACCGACCGGCCGCGCGGCGAGGGCACGACCACCACCACCGGCAGGTCCTGCTCGATCAGGGCGATCGGCCCGTGCTTGAGCTCGCCCGCCGCGAAGCCCTCGGCGTGCATGTAGGCCAGCTCCTTGAGCTTGAGCGCGCCCTCCAGTGCCACCGGGTAGCCGACGTGCCGGCCCAGGAACAGCACGGTGTTCTTGTCGGCGAGGGAGCGCGCGAGCTCGCGCACCGGCTCCATGGTCTCCAGCACGGTGTCCACGGCCGCGGCGATGTCCGACAGCTCCCGGATCACGGCCTCGATCTCGTCGCCCCACTTGGTGCCCCGGACCTGCCCGAGGTACAGCGCGACCAGGTAGCAGGCCACCAGCTGCGTCAGGAACGCCTTGGTCGAGGCGACGGCCACCTCGGGACCGGCGTGCGTGTACAGCACGGCATCCGATTCGCGCGGGATCGTCGACCCGTTCGTATTGCAGATGGCCAGCACCTTGGCCCCCTGCTCACGCGCGTGCCGCAGCGCCATCAGGGTGTCCATGGTCTCGCCGGACTGCGAGATCGCGACCACCAGCGTCCGCTGGTCCAGGATCGGGTCGCGGTAGCGGAACTCGCTCGCCAGCTCCGTCTCGCACGGGATGCGGGTCCAGTGCTCGATGGCCAGCTTCGCGATCATGCCCGCGTGGTACGCCGTACCGCACGCCACGACCACGACCTTGTCGACCTCCCTGAGCACCGAGGTGGGGATGCGCACCTCGTCCAGGGTCAGCGAACCGCTCGCGTCGATCCTGCCCAGGAGGGTGTCGGCGACAGCCTTCGGCTGCTCGGCGATCTCCTTGAGCATGAAGTAGTCATAACCCCCCTTCTCGGCCGCCGAGGCGTCCCAGTCCACGTGGTACGCCCGCACGGACGCGGCCGAACCGTCGAAGTTGGTCACCGTGACCCCGTCGCGGCGGAGCTCGACGACCTGGTCCTGCCCCAGCTCGATCGCGGACCGGGTGTGGGCGATGAACGCGGCCACGTCCGAGGCGAGGAAGTTCTCTCCCTCTCCAACGCCCACCACCAGAGGGGAGTTCCGGCGCGCGCCGACCACCACGTCGGGCACGTCCGCGTGCACCGCGACCAGCGTGAAGGCGCCCTCCAGCTGCCGGCACACCTGCCGCATGGCCTCGGTGAGGTCCCCGGTGGCCGAGAACCGCTCCGCCAGCAGGTGCGCCACGACCTCGGTGTCCGTCTCGGACTCCAGCCGGTGTCCACGCTCGGCCAGTTCGGCGCGGAGCTGGGCGAAGTTCTCGATGATGCCGTTGTGCACGACGGCCACGCGCCCCGAATTGTCGAGGTGCGGATGGGCGTTGACGTCGGTGGGCCCGCCATGGGTGGCCCACCGGGTGTGCCCGAGCCCCGTGGATCCGGCCGGCAGCGGGTGCCCGACCAGCTCCTTCTCCAGATTGACGAGCTTCCCGGCCTTCTTGACGGACTCCAGTCCGCCGTCGGCGAGCACGGCGACCCCGGCCGAGTCGTAGCCGCGGTACTCCAGCCGCTTGAGTCCGGCGATGACCACATCGAGCGCCGACTGCGCTCCCACGTAACCCACAATTCCGCACATAGGCCGCAGCGTACGCCGTCACCGGCCGTCTGCCCCGTACCCGAACAAGACGAAAACCCCGCCCCGGCGCATGTGCCGGAGCGGGGTTGACGGTCAGTCGGGCGGGGCTCAGCCGAGCTTCTTGACCTGCGTGTCGATCAGGGCGGTCGGGGACTCCGTCGTACCGAGGAAGCTGATCGAGTTGAAGGTGGCCACCGTGGCGCCCTTGCGCACGACGACGAGCTGCCCGGTGGCCTTGTCGCCACCCTCGTCCACGATCGTGATGGCCAGGCTCACGACCTCGTCGCCGCCGGTGACGGCCGGGCCAGGCTTGACGCCCTCGTACTTGGTGGCCTCGCCATCGGTGGTGGCGGTGAAGCCGCCCGCGCACGCCGTGCCGGCCGCCTTGAGGGAGGCGAGGAGCTCCTCGGCGCCCTTTCCGTCGTAGGAGGACAGGCCGATCATCGTCACGGTGGTGCCGATGGTCTTCTGGATGGCCTTCGCCTGCTCCTCCGGCGAGGCGTCGGGGGCGAGCGGCTTCGGCTTGGCCGACAGCATCTGGCGGGCGATGCCGGTCGGGGTTCCGATCTTCTGCACGGCCTGGCTCTGGACCAGGACCTTGCACTCGGCCTTGTCGGTGGTGACCGCGTGCTTGTCCACGTCGGCGAGCTCGCCGGTGGCCGTGGCGTCGCCGGTGTAGTCGGGGACCTCGGCCTGGGTGACCATCAGCGCGCCCAGCTCGGCGTCCGTCTTGCCCTTGGCGGCGGGAGCCGCCGAGGTCGCGGCGGCGGACGGCTTGGCGTCCGCCTTCTTCTCATCGGCCTTGTCGGCGCCGCAGGCGGTGGCCAGCAGGGCCAGGGACACCGCGGAAGCGGTCAGGACGGAACGACGGACGAGTGCGGTACGCACGAAGAATCTCCCCCACGGACGAGAACAAGAGAACAGCAGGAGCGGCGCCCCGGCATGGCGAGGGCGCGCTTCAGAACTGCGGTATCCCGCAATGTACCTGCCGAACGATCACTCGATCGGATCATTTCGCTCGCGCGGCCGATCGTGACCCCCACGAGACCGCAAGGCCCTCGAACCGGTACCCGCCGCCGTACAACCGTCCCCGCCGGACCGCCGGCGGCGGCTCAGCCGAGCTTGTCCAGCTGCACGGAGACGATCGCCCGGGGATCCTCGGCCACCCCTATCTCATTGACCGCCGAGAAGATCGCGAGCGTCCCGCCCTTGCGGACGACCACCAGCTTGGTGGTGATCTTCATCCCGGGACCCTCGTCGCCGACCACCTCGAAGCGCATTTCGTACGAGAGCGCCTCGTCGCCCCCGGTCACGGCGGCCCCGGGTCCGATGGTGGTCGGGAAATCGTCGGTGTACCCGCCGGCGCAGGCGTCCGCCGCCGTCTTCAGCAGCGCGAACGCCTCCTTGGCCCCGTTGCCCTCGTACGAGCCGAGTGCGATCCGGGTGGTCGTGTCGGCCAGCCCCTTGCCGTAAGCCTCCAGCCGCTCCTCGTCGGAGGCTTCGGGCTTCAGCGGCTTGGAGACGGCCTTGCTCCACTCCTTCGTGACCGGCGACCCGGGCAGCCAGAACGCCTGTGCCTTGGCGAGCGGCACGCACGCGGGCTCTACGGCCGTTGCCGCGGCGGCGTCGGTCGTGGCCTCGGCGTCCGATACGACGTGCATCTCCAGACCCTGCAGGTCCTGCTGCCCCACCACCCGGCCCCCGGTCTTCGCGCCCGCCCCCGCTTCCGCACCCTTCTCCGACGCACAGCCGGTGACGCCGGACAGCAGCGCGAGCGACGCCACCGCCACGACGGCGGGCAAAGAACGGGCGCTGAACTGGTTGCGCATGGTGGACCCCCACGGTTCCCGAGCAGAAAGAGAACGAATGTACGACACAACCACTCCGGCATAAGTCCCGCGGGCCCGCCCACGTGACCGACCACACCACCCACGACCGGCTCCGAGCCCCGACAATGGCGGTGTGATCACTTCGCCGCCACGAAGCACGCCGGACAGCGCAACGGAGCGCACCGGCCAGGACGCCTCCCCCACGCGTCCCGCCCACCGCCGGGGCCCCGACGCCTCGCCGTACGTCGACCTCACCCGCGCCGAATGGAGCGCGCTGCGCGAGCGGACCCCGTTGCCGCTGACCGCCGAAGAGGTGGAGCGCTTGCGCGGACTCGGTGACGTCATCGACCTCGACGAGGTCCGTGACGTGTACCTGCCGCTCTCCCGGCTCCTCAACCTCTACGTAGGGGCCACCAGCAACCTCCGCGGCACCCTGAACACCTTCCTCGGCGACGCGGGCAACGGCCACGGCGCCCAGCAGGGCACCCCCTTCGTCATAGGGGTCGCCGGTTCGGTCGCCGTCGGCAAGTCCACCGTGGCCCGTCTGCTCCAGGCCCTGCTCGCCCGCTGGCCCGAGCACCCGCGCGTGGAGCTGGTCACCACCGACGGCTTCCTCTACCCGATGAAGGAGCTCCAGCGGCGCGGGCTCACCTCCCGCAAGGGCTTCCCCGAGTCCTACGACCGCCGCGCGCTCACCCGGTTCGTCGCCGACATCAAGGCCGGCAAGGACGAGGTGCGGGCCCCCGTCTACTCGCACCTGATCTACGACATCGTGCCGGGCGAGGAGCTCGTCGTACGCCGCCCGGACATCCTCATCGTCGAGGGCCTGAACGTCCTCCAGCCGGCCCTCCCCGGGACGGACGGCCGCACCCGCGTCGCGCTCGCCGACTACTTCGACTTCAGCGTGTACGTGGACGCGCGCCCCGAGGACATCGAGCGCTGGTACCTGGGCCGCTTCCGAAAGCTGCGCGAGACCGCCTTCCAGAACCCCTTCTCCTACTTCCGCAAGTACACGCAGGTCTCCGAGGAGGAGGCCATGGAGTACGCGCAGACGATGTGGCGGACCGTCAACAAGCCCAACCTGCTGGAGAACGTGGCGCCCACCCGCGGCCGGGCCACCCTCGTCGTCCGCAAGGGACCCGACCACAAGGTGCAGAAGCTGAGCCTGCGCAAGTTGTAGTGGTTAGGGTGCGGGAATGCTGCATCTGCGGATGATCACCCCGCACCACCTCACGGAGCAGGTGGTGGAACTGATCGACCAGACGGTCGGAACCACCCACCTGGTCGTGCTGAACGGCGCCGCCCGGGACCCGAAGGGCGATCTCGTACTGTGCGACGTGGCCCGGGAGGCGGCCGACGAGCTGCTGCAGGAGATGCGCTCGCTCGGCATCGACAAGACCGGTTCGATCGCCGTCGAGAACATCGACCTGTCGATCTCCAAACGCGCCGACGACGCGGAGGAGGAGGCACCGGGCGAAGCCGCCGACGCGGTGGTCTGGGAACAGCTCGCCGAGTCGACGCACGAGGAATCCACCCTCACGATCACCTACGCCGTGTTCATGATCGTGGCGACGATGATCGCGGCCTGCGGTGTGGTCCTGGACAACGCGATCCTGATCGTGGGCGCCATGGCGGTCGGCCCGGAGTTCGGCCCGCTCGCCGGCATCTGCACCGGCCTGGTGCAGCGCCGGCCGAGGCTCGCCGGGCGTTCGCTCATCGCGCTGGTGATCGGCTTCACGGCGGCGATCGTGGCCACCACCGTCTTCAGTCTGGTGATGGACGCGCTCGGCCTCTTCCAGGAGCACATGCTTGAGAACCCGCGGCCGAACACCAGCTTCATCTGGCAGCCCGACCCGTTCTCCTTCGTCGTGGCGCTGCTCGCCGGCGTGGCCGGCATGCTGTCGCTGACCTCGGCGAAGGCCGGTGCGCTGGTCGGCGTGGCGATCTCCGTCACCACCGTCCCGGCGGGCGCGAACGCCGCCGTGGCCCTCAGCTACGGCGATTTCGGCCAGATGTGGGGCTCGGGAGTCCAGTTGGCGCTCAACCTGGCCGGCATCATCCTGTCGGGCACGCTCACCCTGATCGCCTGGAAACTGCTGTGGCGCACCCAGCAGAGCCGGATGATCCGGAAGCCGGGTGCGCCACGGGGCAAGCGGTAGCCGCGCCCCAGCCGTCTAGCCGAGCGCCGACTTCACCACGTCCGCCAGCCGGCCCGCGACCGCGCGCGCCTGCTCGATGTCCGCGGCCTCGACCATCACCCGGACGAGCGGCTCGGTGCCGGAGGGACGCAGCAGCACCCGCCCGGTGCTGCCCAGCTCGCGCTCGGCGTCGGCCACCGCGGCGGCCAGTTCGGCCGAGGTCGTGACCCGGGACTTGTCCACGTCGGGGACGTTGATCAGCACCTGCGGCAGCCGCTCCATGACGCCGGCCAGCTCCGCCAGGGACTTGCCGGTGGCCGCGACCCGCGCCGCGAGCAGCAGGCCGGTCAGCGTGCCGTCGCCGGTCGTCGCGTGGTCGAGGATGATCACGTGGCCGGACTGCTCGCCGCCCAGCGCGTAGCCGTGCTCCTTCATGGCCTCCAGCACGTACCGGTCGCCGACCCCGGTCTGCACGACCTGGATGCCCTCGCCCTCCATGGCCAGCTTGAAGCCCAGGTTGGACATGACGGTGCCGACCACGGTGTTCTCGCGCAGCTGATCGGCCTCGCGCATGGCCAGCGCCAGCACCGCGAGGATCTGGTCGCCGTCGACCTCCGCGCCGTTGCCGTCCACGGCCAGGCAGCGGTCGGCGTCACCGTCGTGCGCGATGCCGAAGTCGGCTCCGTGCTCGACGACGGCCGCCTTGAGCAGGCCGAGGTGGGTGGAGCCGCAGCCGTCGTTGATGTTCAGGCCGTCCGGCTCGGCGCCGATCGTGACGATCTCCGCGCCGGCCCGGGCGAAGGCCTCGGGCGAGACGTAGGAGGCCGCGCCGTGCGCCTCGTCCAGGACGACCTTCAGGCCGTCGAGGCGGTTGGGCAGCGCGCCGATCAGGTGGGCGACGTACTTCTCGAAGCCCTCGCTGTAGTCGGAGATCCGGCCGACGCCGGAGCCGGTGGGCCGGTCCCAGGGGGCGCCGGTGCGGTGCTCCTCGTAGGTCGACTCGATGCGGTCCTCCAGCTCGTCGGCGAGCTTGTGCCCGCCGCGCGCGAAGAACTTGATGCCGTTGTCGGGCATGGCGTTGTGGCTGGCCGAGAGCATCACGCCGAGGTCGGCACCCAGCGCACCGGTGAGATACGCCACCGCCGGGGTGGGCAGCACACCGACGCGCAGGACGTCCACGCCCGCGCTCGCGAGGCCGGCGACGACCGCGGCCTCCAGGAATTCGCCCGAGGCACGGGGATCACGGCCGACCACCGCGGTCGCCCGATGGCCGGCGAAGGTGCCCGCCTCGGCCAGTACGTGCGCAGCCGCGACGGAGAGACCGAGCGCGAGCTCAGCCGTCAGATCCGCGTTGGCAACGCCTCGTACACCGTCCGTCCCGAAGAGTCGTCCCACTGTTGTCCTCCCGAGTTGCGCTTCGCATGTGACCGCATGTGACAGGTATTTGCCGCTTGTGGCGGTAAACGAACCGCCCCGACAGCACGGAGAGTGCTGCCGGGGCGGTTTCGTTGCAGAACAGCAGGCGCAGATTAACGCTTGCTGTACTGCGGAGCCTTACGGGCCTTCTTGAGACCGGCCTTCTTGCGCTCGACCGCACGGTCGTCGCGGGAAAGGAAGCCGGCCTTCTTCAGCGCCGGGCGGTTGTTGTCCACGTCCGCCTCGTTCAGCGCACGGGCCACGCCGAGGCGCAGGGCGCCGGCCTGGCCGGAAACGCCGCCACCCGAGATGCGGGCGATGACGTCGTAGCGGTTGTCCAGCTCAAGGAGCTTGAACGGCTCGTTGACTTCCTGCTGGTGCACCTTGTTGGGGAAGTAGTCCTCAAGGGTGCGACCGTTGATCTTCCACTTGCCGGTGCCCGGAACGATCCGGACGCGGGCGATGGCGTTCTTGCGACGGCCCAGGCCGGCGGCCGGCTGGGGGTCGCCGAAGCGACCGGCAAGGGACTCGGAGGTGTAGTCGCCCTCGGGGGCAACCTCAGACTCGCTGGTGTACTCCTCGACGTTGCCCTCGAACTCGTCGACGGGGGTCGTCTCGGCGGTGGTCTCGGCCACGATGCTCCTCAGAATTTTCTACGTCTTAGGGGGTGGCCGGAACTACTGCGCGACCTGGGTGATCTCGAACGGCACCGGCTGCTGGGCAGCGTGGGGGTGCTGGTCGCCCGAGTAGACCTTCAGCTTCGAGAGCATCTGACGGCCCAGGGTGTTCTTGGGGAGCATGCCCTTGATGGCCTTCTCGACGGCCTTCTCCGGGTTGTTCGCCAGGAGGTCGTCGTAGCGCACGGAGCGCAGACCGCCCGGGAAGCCAGAGTGGCGGTAGGCCATCTTCTGGGTCGCCTTGTTGCCGGACAGGTGAACCTTGTCGGCGTTGACGATGATGACGAAGTCGCCCATGTCCATGTGGGGGGCGTAAGTCGGCTTGTGCTTACCCCGCAGGAGGGCAGCGGCCTGGGTCGCCAGACGGCCGAGGACAACGTCCTGGGCGTCGATGACGAGCCACTGGCGCGAGATGTCGCCGGGCTTGGGGCTGAACGTACGCACGCGTATGCCTTCGCTTCTTCAGTGGTGGTATCCCCTAGGGCGCAAGCCCGGCGGGGAAGGTCCTGACAGGGTCACCACGGACGATCACGACAGCCCTCATTCACAACGGAGACGCAACCCGTGTGAACTGCTGGTCATCGGTCCGGTGGACCGGCGCAAGGCCCTTTCACGTGAGAATGAGAAAGCCAATACGCATAACAAACCAGCAGGATACCCAAGCAGACCCAAACGGGTCAAAACGCGGTCCGCGATGCCGATTCTGCTGACGTCGCGGCGCACTCCGGTTCGGTCCTGGGTGGGGACCCCGCAGTTGTTACAGGGTCCAGAGTAACCCGCCCGGAGCGCAGCGCACGCCACACCAGCAGAATCGCGAGCCCGCACAGGGTCGCGCAGTCCTTGAAGGCACGCCGCTTGTGGGCCAGCTCCGAGGGCCACGGGATCAGGGCCATCTGAGGCGTCAGCGCCAGCCAGAACCAGGGCGAGCGGGGCATCGAGCCCTCCCGCACCGCCGAGGCCAGCAGCAGCGGCAGCACCACCAGCAGGTAGTGGTCGAAGGAGGGACGGGAGACCAGGAATGCGGCGAGCATCACCATGCAGGCCGTCTCCACCAGCCGCAGCTCGCCCCCGTCGGCATCGTCCGTACGCCGCCACCGCGTCCAGGCCGCCCACAGGGCCGCCCCGGCCCCCGCGAAGGCCACCAGCACGGCCACCGGCTCGGGGACCCCCAGCCTCGGCAGCACCGCGATCGGCGAGGCGTCCCAGGGCAGCGCGTAGGAGTCCTGCCCCTGGAACAGGAACGGCAGCGTCTTGGTGAAGAACAGCGAAGGCTGCGGCATCAGCAGCGCCCCCGCCAGCGAGGCGCCCAGCGGCACCAGCACGGCCGCCGCCAGCCCCCGCCACTGCCGGGCGACGAGGAACAGCACCCCGATCGGCACCAGCATCGGCTTGCACGCGATGGCCAGCCCGACCACCAGCCCGGCCGCCCCCCACGCGCGCCGCCGCGCCAGCAGCAGCGCCACCGGCAGGGCGGCCGCCGAGATGGCCGTCCAGTTGCCGATCAGCACGAGGTTCACGTACGGCTTGTAGGCCAGCGCGAGGACGGCGAAGCCGACGACCGCGAACCGCGAGCGCAGCGGCACCGAGAACAGCCTCAGCGCGGCCAGCCACCCGATGCCCAGCAGCCCCGACATCCCGACCGGCAGCACCCACCGCAGCACCGTCTGCGGCAGCAGCGCCTCGGGGACCGCCATGAGCACGGCGCTGGGGAGGTAGAGGAACCGCTTGTCCTCGTACGGGGACCCGCCCGCCAGCAGCGTCTCGGCCGCCTTCACCACGAAGGCGTTGTCCGAGCCCCAGTTCGCCCGCAGGCTCGTGGAGACGCAGATCCCGAGCACCACCGCGAGGGAGGCGAGCTGCCAGGGCCGGGAGGCCGGCCGCAGCAGCCAGTCGACCAGCCGGTTCCCTGACGTACGCACGTGGGTGTCCCACTTCATCAGCCAGATCCCAGGCCGCAACCCCACGGTGCTCTCCCCTAGCGCTTGCGCTCGACTCGACGTTCGTCCCGGACGGGCTCAGCGGCGGCGCTCGACGCGCCGCTCGTCCCAGACGGGTTCCTGAGTCTCTCGCACGACCCCGTCCGAACCGAAGACCAGGTACCGGTCGAATGTGCGGGCGAACCACCGGTCGTGCGTGACGCACAGCACAGTGCCCTCGTAGGACTCCAGGCCCTCCTGGAGGGCCTCCGCCGACTCCAGGTCCAGGTTGTCCGTCGGCTCGTCCAGCAGCAGCGCCGTGGTCCCGGCCAGCTCCAGGAGCAGAATCTGGAACCGCGCCTGCTGACCGCCCGAGAGCCGGTCGAACAGCTGGTCGCCCTGCCGCTCCAGCTCGTAGCGGCGCAGCACGCCCATCGCCGCGCCCAGCGGCTTGGCGGCCTCCGTCCACAGGATGTCGACGAGGGTGCGCCCGAAGAGCTCCGGGTGGGCGTGGGTCTGCGCGAAGTGCCCGGGGACCACCCGGGCGCCCAGCTTCCACGTGCCCGTGTGCTTGACGTCCTCGCCGGCCAGCATCCGCAGGAAGTGCGACTTCCCGGAGCCGTTCGAGCCCAGTACGGCCACCCGCTCGCCGTAGAAGACCTCCAGCGAGAAGGGCTTCATCAGCCCCGTGAGCTCCAGGTTCTCCACGGTCAGCGCGCGCACGCCGGTGCGCCCGCCCTTCAGCCGCATCCTGATGTCCTGCTCGCGAGGCGGCTCCGGCGGCGGGCCGGCCTCCTCGAACTTCTGGAAGCGGGTCTGCATCGCCCGGTAGCGCGAGGCCATGTCGGGGCTGGAAGCGGCCTGGCCTCGCAGCCGCAGCACCAGGGCCTTCAGCCGGGCGTGCTCCTCGTCCCAGCGCCGCTTGAGCTCCTCGAAGCGCGCGAAGCGCTCCTTGCGGGCGTCGTGGTAGGTGTCGAAGCCCCCGCCGTGCACCCACACGTCGCTGCCCGTCGGGCTCGCCTCAAGACTGATGATCTTCTGGGCCGCCTGGGTGAGCAGTTCCCGGTCGTGGGAGACGAACAGCACGGTCTTGCGGGTGGCCTTCAGCTGCTCCTCCAGCCACCGCTTGCCCGGGACGTCGAGGTAGTTGTCCGGCTCGTCGAGCAGCAGCACCTCGTCCGGCCCGCGCAGCAGCGCCTCCAGCACGAGCCGCTTCTGCTCACCGCCCGACAGCGTGCGCACCTCGCGGAACTGCGCGCTGTCGTACGGGATCGCCAGCGCGGCCATCGTGCAGACGTCCCACAGGGTCTCCGCCTCGTAGCCCTGGACGTCGGCCCAGTCGCTGAGCGCCTGCGCGTAGGCCATCTGGGCGGCCTCGTCGTCCACCGTGAGGATCAGCTGCTCGGCCTTGTCCACGGCCTTCGCGGCGTCCCGGATCCGCGGCTGGGACACCGACACCAGCAGGTCGCGCACGGTCGTCTCGTCGCGTACGGAGCCCACGAACTGCGACATCACGCCGAGCCCGCCGCTCACGGTGACCCCACCGCCGTGCGGCTGGAGCTCACCGGAAATCATCTTCAGCAGGGTGGTCTTGCCGGCCCCGTTCGCCCCCACGAGGGCGACCACCGACCCCTCCCCCACGCGGAAGGAGACGTCGGGGAGCAGTACCCGCCCGTCGGGAAGGTAGTACTCCAGGTGGCTGGCTTCGAGATGTCCCATGCCGGGCATTGTCCCGGTCCGGCGGCGATCCACCCAATCTGATTAGCAGCAGCCGGCGCCCGGCAGGGTCCGCATGTTCCGTGCTTCCTTGCTGCGGGCCGCCAGCAGCTCGTCCGCCGGATAGCCGACCTCCTCCAGCGTCAGCCCGTGCGGCTTGACCACGTGCACCGAGGAGTCCCGTACCGCCGCGGCCAGCACCTGCCCCGGCCACTCCACCGACCGGTGCCCGTCGCCGACGTGCAGCAGTGCGCCCACCAGGGAGCGGACCATGTTGTGGCAGAAGGCGTCGGCGCGGACGGTCGCGGTGATGATCCCGTCCTCGGCCCGCTCCCAGCTGAGCTGCTGGAGGGTACGGATCGTCGTCGCGCCCTCGCGCTTCTTGCAGTACGCGGCGAAGTCGTGCTCGCCGAGCAGCGGGGCGGCGGCCTCGTTCATGGCGTCCACGTCGAGGGGCCACTGGTGCCACAGGACGTGGCCGCGGCGCAGCGGGTCGACCCCGCCCTGGTGGTCGCCGACGCGGTAGGCGTAGCGGCGCCAGATGGCCGAGAAGCGCGCGTTGAAGCCCTCGGGGGCCTCGGCGACCTTCCACACGCGGATGTCGTGCGGCAGCCGGCCGGCGAGGCGGCGCAGCAGCTTGTCGTGGTGCTCGGCCCACACCTCCTCGGCCAGGTCGAACTGCGCGACCTGCCCACGGGCGTGCACCCCGGCGTCGGTCCGCCCGGCCACGGTCAGCTCGACGGGCTCCTTGAGCCGCATCACGGTCTGCAGGGCGCTCTCCAGCTCGCCCTGCACGGTCCGCAGCACGCGCTGCTTCGCCCAGCCGGAGAAGTCCTTGCCGTCGTAGCTCAGGTCCAGCCGCACCCGGACGTGCCCGGGCTCCACCTCGTCACTCACGTGACCGATCCTCTCAGAAGCTCACGGATGAGCTCACACATGCAGAACGGGCCCGCCCCGGGAAGGGGCGGGCCCGTTCAGAGCCGTTCAGCGTGATCCCGAAGGGGGATCAGGCCTCCTTGGTCTCCTCGGCGGCGGGAGCCTCGGTGGCCTCCGCCTCCTTCACGGCGCGCTTGGTGGCGGCCTCGGCCTCACCAGTGGCCTGCTGGGCGACCGTAAGGGCCTCGACCAGCTCGATCACGGCCATCGGGGCGTTGTCGCCACGACGGTTGCCGATCTTGGTGATGCGCGTGTAACCACCGGGGCGGTTCTCGTAGCGCGGGGCGATCTCGGTGAACAGCGTGTGCACGATGCTCTTGTCCGTGATCGTCTGCAGCACCAGGCGACGGTTGTGGATGTCGCCCTTCTTGGCCTTGGTCACCAGACGCTCGGCGTAGGGACGCAGGCGACGGGCCTTGGCCTCGGTGGTGGTGATGCGGCCGTGCTCGAAGAGCGCCTTCGCGAGGTTCGCGAGGAGGTGCTTCTCGTGCGCGGCGGAGCCGCCCAGGCGGGCACCCTTTGCGGGACGCGGCATTGTTACTCCTTCAAATCTGCACCGGCCGTGTCAGGTACCGGAGTCAGTTCCCTCAGGCGGTCGCGAGAGGGGGTGTGGGGGGCGTGAGCCCCCCACAAGCTTTTCTAGTACTGCTCGGTCTCGACGAAACCGGCGTCCGCGTCGTCCTCGGCACCGAAGGCGTCCGCGGCAGCGGTCGGGTCGAATCCGGGCGGGCTGTCCTTGAGGGCCAGGCCCATGCCGGCCAGCTTCGCCTTGACCTCGTCGATCGACTTCGCACCGAAGTTGCGGATGTCGAGCAGGTCGGCCTCGGAGCGGGCGACGAGCTCACCCACGGAGTGGATGCCCTCGCGCTTGAGGCAGTTGTACGACCGAACGGTGAGCTCGAGCTCCTCGATCGGCAGCGCCAGATCGGCGGCCAGGGCGGCGTCCGTCGGCGACGGGCCCATGTCGATGCCCTCGGCGTCGATGTTGAGCTCGCGGGCCAGACCGAACAGCTCGACCAGGGTCTTGCCGGCGGACGCCATGGCGTCACGCGGGCGCATGGCCTGCTTGGTCTCGACGTCGACGATCAGCTTGTCGAAGTCGGTGCGCTGCTCGACTCGGGTCGCCTCGACCTTGTAGGTGACCTTGAGGACCGGGCTGTAGATGGAGTCGATCGGGATACGACCGATCTCCTGGCCCAGCTGCTTGTTCTGGACGGCGGAGACGTAGCCGCGACCGCGCTCGACGGTCAGCTCCATCTCCAGCTTGCCCTTGCCGTTGAGCGTGGCGAGGACCAGGTCCGGGTTGTGCACCTCGACACCGGCCGGGGGCGCGATGTCGGCAGCGGTGACCAGGCCGGGACCCTGCTTGCGCAGGTACATCACGACCGGCTCGTCGTGCTCCGAGGAGACGACCAGCTGCTTGATGTTGAGGATGATGTCGGTGACGTCTTCCTTGACGCCCGGCACGGTGGTGAACTCGTGCAGGACGCCG
The DNA here is from genome assembly GCF_036237315.1 of Streptomyces sp. NBC_01351. Taxonomy (GTDB): domain Bacteria; phylum Actinomycetota; class Actinomycetes; order Streptomycetales; family Streptomycetaceae; genus Streptomyces. The sequence goes on from NZ_CP108356.1 coordinate 3,408,087, forward strand.
TCCACGCGGATGCTGGTGACAGCGGCACCCGGGATCGAGGACAGGAGCGTACGGCGCAGGGAGTTACCGAGGGTGTAGCCGAAGCCCGGCTCCAGCGGCTCGATCACGAACCGCGAGCGGTACTCGTCGACGACCTCTTCGGTCAGCGAAGGACGCTGAGCGATAAGCATGTCTGTGTTCCTTCATTCGTGGACGCCCACTATTTGACGCCCGACGGGACGCCGTACCGGAGTACGGCTACTGCAAGGGTACGGGCGGCACGGCCCCCGAAGGGGTCGTACCGCCCGGACACTCAAGAACGCACAGGTGCGTCCGCTGCGTCAGACGCGGCGGCGCTTCGGCGGGCGGCAGCCGTTGTGCGGGGTGGGGGTGACGTCCTGGATCGAGCCGACCTCGAGGCCAGTGGCCTGGAGGGAGCGGATCGCGGTCTCGCGGCCGGAGCCCGGACCCTTGACGAAGACGTCAACCTTGCGCATGCCGTGCTCCTGCGCGCGGCGGGCGGCCGACTCGGCGGCCATCTGCGCGGCGAAGGGGGTGGACTTGCGCGAGCCCTTGAAGCCGACGTGGCCGGCGGAGGCCCAGGAGATCACGTTGCCCGAGGGGTCGGTGATCGAAACGATGGTGTTGTTGAACGTGCTCTTGATGTGGGCGTGCCCGTGAGCGACGTTCTTCTTTTCCTTGCGGCGCACCTTCTTGGCAGCGCCCTGACGACCCTTGGGGGGCATCTAAATCTCCTACGGGAGGTGGTCGGTCCTACAGCGCAAGACCGCTGAACAGGACTACTTCTTGCCCGGCTTCTTCTTACCGGCGATCGCGCGACGCGGGCCCTTGCGGGTACGCGCGTTCGTGCTGGTGCGCTGACCGTGCACCGGCAGGCCACGACGGTGGCGGATGCCCTGGTAGCACTGGATCTCGATCTTGCGGCGAATGTCGCCCTGGATCTCGCGGCGGAGGTCACCCTCGGTACGGAGGTTGGCGTCCACGTACTCGCGGATCTTGACGAGGTCCTCTTCGGCCAGGTCACGAACGCGGGTGTTCGGGTTCACGCCGGTGGAGGCGAGGATCTCCTTGGACCGGGTGCGCCCGATACCGAAGACGTAGGTGAGTGCGATCTCCACACGCTTTTCGCGCGGGATGTCAACACCGGAAACGCGTGCCACAAATGGCTCCTGTGTGTTCGGGGGTCTTCCGCAGAACCACTCCCGACCGCCGACCACCCGAAGTGGGTGATGGTACGTCCGGGTCCCCGGCCCCCGCCGGAGGTACCGCCGGCCCCTCGCAGGGCTGGGCGGGTTCTGCGTATGTACGTTTTCTTACGTCGCGCGAAGAACTGCGAAAGGCAGGTCGGTCGGCGTGCGTCAGCCCTGGCGCTGCTTGTGGCGCAGGTTGTCGCAGATGACCATGACCCGGCCGTGACGGCGGATCACCTTGCACTTGTCGCAGATCTTCTTGACGCTCGGCTTGACCTTCATGTTGGTGAGGTTCTCCGGGTCAGTGCCACCACCCGCGCCGGGACAAGACGCCCAGGCGGGAGTGAAGACAAGATCTACTTGTATCGGTAGACGATCCGGCCACGCGTCAGGTCGTACGGAGAAAGCTCCACGACAACCCGGTCATCAGGGAGGATGCGGATGTAGTGCATGCGCATCTTGCCGCTGATGTGCGCGAGGACCTTGTGACCGTTCTGGAGTTCCACCTTGAACATCGCGTTCGGGAGGGACTCGATCACGGTGCCCTCGATTTCGATGGCACCTTGCTTCTTGGCCACGCTTCGCCTTTCGAATCGGCTACCTTGATCGGCCTCGCGCGCCATGCAGGCATGGGGGTGCACGAGAGCCGACGAGTCAGTCTACGTCAGGGCATCCCGAAAGACGAATCCGGAAAGTTTGCCCCAGAGTCTAGATCATTAACCGAGGGGGTCCGGAGCCGTGGTGACCCCGTACTCCGCCAGCTTCGCCTTGCCGCAGTCCGGGGAGGTCAGGACGATGGGCCCGGCCTCCGTCAGCGCGATGGAGTGCTCCCAGTGCGAGGACCAGGTGCCGTCCGTCGTGATGACCGTCCAGTCGTCGGCCAGTACCTCCGTCTGGGCGGTGCCCAGGGAGACCATCGGCTCGATCGCCAGGCAGACGCCCGGGACCAGCTTGATCCCCTTGCCCCGCTTGCGCGAGACGTAGTTCAGCAGGTGCGGGTCCATGTGCATCTCGGAGCCGATGCCGTGGCCGCCGTAGTCCTCGATGATCCCGAACTTGCCGAGGCTGTGCTCACCGGTGGTGGGGCGGGGCTGGCGCTTGATGTACGTCTCGATCGCCTTCGAGATGTCCACGAGGCGGTTACCGAGCTTCATCGCGGCGATACCGGCCCACATGGACTCCTCGGTCACCCGGGAGAGCTCGACGAGCTCCGGGGCGTGCCCCGTGCCCACGAAGGCCGTGTACGCGGCGTCGCCGTGCCAGCCGTCCACGATCGCGCCGGCGTCGATCGAGATGATGTCGCCGTCCTTGAGGACCGTCTTGTCGTCCGGGATGCCGTGGACGACGACCTCGTTCACCGAAGTGCAGATGGTCGCGGGGAAACCGCCGTAGCCGAGGAAGTTCGACTTGGCCCCGGCGTCCGCGATGACCTTGCGGGCCACCATGTCCAGATCCAGCGTCGTGGCGCCGGGCACGGCGGCCTCACGGGTCGCCGCGTGGATCGCGGCGACGACAAGTCCCGCCTCGCGCATCTTCACGATCTGCTCGGGGGTCTTGATCTGGACCATTGGAACAGCCTTCCCTCTTCTGCGGCTAGACCGCCGCCGCTCTCGCGGAGGTGGTTGCTCTCCGCTGTGGTTCCTCAATTATTGGCTGATGTCGTACGAAGCCGCGTCATGCAGACGGCCGCGGTGTCCCGAGGGGACACCGCGGCCGTACCTGCACAACAAAGGGTGACTACTTCTTCAGGGCGTCCATCGCGCGCTTCGTCACGTCCGCGACCTCACCGAGGGCGGGGATCGTCACGAGCAGGCCCTGGGCCTTGTAATAGTCGATGATCGGCTCGGTCTGCGTGTGGTAGACCTCGAGCCGGTTGCGGACCGTGTCCTCGGAGTCGTCGCCGCGCTGGTACAGCTCGCCGCCGCACTTGTCGCAGACGCCCTCGGCCTTCGGCTGGGCGTACGCCACGTGGAAGACGTGCGCCGAGTCGTTACGGCAGATCCGGCGGCCGGCGATCCGCTTGACCACCTCGTCCTCCTCGACCTCCAGGTCGAGGACGGCGTCCAGCTTCATGCCGGCGGCCTGGAGCATCTCGTCGAGGGCCTCGGCCTGCGACACGTTGCGCGGGAAGCCGTCGAGCAGGAAGCCGTTCGCAGCGTCCTGCTGCTCCATGCGGTCCTTGGCCATGGCGATGGTGACCTCATCGGGCACCAGGTCGCCGGCGTCCATGAACGCCTTGGCCTGCTTGCCCAGCGGGGTGCCCTGGCTGATGTTGGCCCGGAACAGGTCGCCCGTGGAGATGTGCGGGATCGACAGGTTCTTGGCAAGGAACGCGGCCTGCGTTCCCTTGCCGGCACCGGGCGGTCCGACGAGGACGATTCGCATCAGCGGAGGAACCCTTCGTAATTACGCTGCTGGAGCTGGCTCTCGATCTGCTTCACGGTTTCCAGACCCACACCCACGATGATCAGGATGCTCGTTCCCCCGAAGGGGAAGTTCTGGTTCGCTCCGAAGCCGGCCAACGCCATCGTCGGCACAAGAGCGATGAGACCCAGGTACAGCGACCCCGGCCAGGTGATGCGGTTGAGTACGTAGCTCAGGTACTCGGCGGTAGGTCGACCGGCGCGGATACCCGGGATGAACCCACCATACTTCTTCATGTTGTCTGCAACTTCCTCGGGGTTGAAGGAAATCGCCACATAGAAGAACGCGAAGAAGACGATCAGGAGGAAGTACACCGCGATGTAGTACGGGTGGTCGCCCTTGACGAGGTGCTTGTTGATCCAGGTGGCCCAGCCCGCGGTGGACCCGCTGAACTGCACGACCAGTGCCGGGATGTAGAGCAGCGACGAGGCGAAGATGACGGGGATGATGCCCGCCTGGTTCACCTTGAGCGGGATGTAGGTCGAGGTACCGCCGTAGGCACGGCGGCCGATCATGCGCTTCGCGTACTGGACCGGGATCCGGCGCTGCGCCTGCTCGACGAAGACCACCAGGCCGACCATCGCGAGGCCGACCAGCATGACGACGCCGAACTCGACCCAGCCGTCGGCGATCTTGCCCTGCTCCTTGATGGTCCACAGGGCGCCGATGAAGCCGGCGGCGATCGAGATGAACATGAGGATCGACATGCCGTTGCCGATGCCGCGGTCGGTGATGAGCTCACCGAGCCACATGACGACGCAGGTACCGGCGGTCATGGTGAGCACCATGACGACCGTCGTGAAGATCGACCGGTTGGGGACGATCTGACTGGCGACCTGGCAGCCCTGGAACAGGGCGCCGGTGCGGGCGGTGGCCACGAGGCCGGTGCCCTGCAGGATCGCGAGCGCGACCGTCAGATAGCGCGTGTACTGAGTGATCTTCGCCGTGCCGGACTGTCCCTCTTTTTTGAGGGTCTCCAGCTTCGGGATGACCACGGTCAGCAGCTGCAGGATGATGCTCGCCGTGATGTACGGCATGATGCCGAGCGCGAAGATCGTGATCTGCAGCAGCGCACCGCCGCTGAACATGTTGACGAGGCCGAACAGCCCATTGCTGCTGCCCGCCTGTTCGACGCAGATCTGGACGTTCTTGTAGCTCACGCCGGGTACCGGGATGTGGGACCCGAGCCGGAACAGCACGATGATGCCGAGCGTGAAGAGCAGCTTCTTGCGCAGGTCGGGCGTCTTGAACGCCCGGGCGAACGCGGTGAGCACGGTGCCTCCTGCGACCCCCGCGCTACTGCGTCAGAGGTGACGGTCTGAGGGATCGACGTATACGACAAAGCAAAGGTGCACGCCACCTTACCGGCGAGTGTGCCCCCCGTGGAACGACCAACCGGGGATGCCCCTTATGTGAGGCATCCCCGGTCGGGTTTCGAGCTATTTAGTCACAAGAATTCGTCTTAGACGAGCTCGGTGACAGTGCCGCCGGCAGCGGCAATCTTCTCCTTGGCGGAGGCGGAAACGGCGTCAACCGAAACCTGCAGCGCCACGGAGAGCTCGCCCTGGCCCAGGACCTTGACGAGGCTGTTCTTGCGAACCGCGCCCTTGGCGACCAGGTCGGCCACCGTGACTTCTCCACCCTCGGGGTAGAGAGCGCCGAGCTTGTCCAGGTTGACAACCTGGAACTCGGTGCGGAACGGGTTCTTGAAGCCCTTGAGCTTCGGCAGACGCATGTGGAGGGGCATCTGCCCACCCTCGAAGCGCTGCGGGATCTGGTAACGGGCCTTCTGGCCCTTCGTACCACGACCGGCCGTCTTACCCTTCGACGCCTCACCACGACCGACACGGGTCTTCGCGGTCTTGGCGCCGGGGGCGGGACGGAGGTTGTGGGCCTTCAGCGGGCTGTTCTCAGCCATGATTAGTCAACCTCCTCAACCGTCACGAGGTGGCGGACGGTCTGCACCATTCCGCGGAACTCGGGGCGGTCCTCCTTGACGACGACGTCGTTCAGGCGCTTGAGCCCGAGCGAACGCAGCGTGTCGCGGTGGTTCTGCTTGCTGCCGATGTACGACTTCGTCTGCGTGATCTTGAGGCGAGCCATTACGCAGCCCCCGCCCCGGCACGTGCACGAAGGAGAGCCGCGGGAGCGACGTCCTCGAGGGGCAGACCACGGCGAGCCGCGATCTCCTCGGGACGCTGCAGGCCCTTGAGGGCCGCCACGGTCGCGTGCACGATGTTGATCGCGTTGGAAGAGCCGAGCGACTTCGACAGGATGTCGTGAACGCCGGCGCACTCCAGAACGGCGCGCACCGGGCCACCGGCGATAACACCGGTACCAGGGGAAGCCGGCTTCAGCAGCACGACGCCCGCAGCGCGCTCGCCCGTGATCGGGTGAGGAATGGTGCCCTGGATGCGCGGAACCTTGAAGAAGTTCTTCTTGGCTTCCTCGACACCCTTGGCGATGGCCGCGGGAACTTCCTTGGCCTTGCCGTAACCGACACCTACGGTGCCGTCACCGTCGCCCACCACGACCAGCGCGGTGAAGCTGAAGCGGCGACCACCCTTGACAACCTTGGCGACGCGGTTGATCGCGACAACGCGCTCAACGTAAGCGGTCTTCTCGGCGGCAGGGCCACCGTCGCGACCCTTCCGGTCCCGCCGCTCGCCGCCACCGGCACCGCTTCCGCGGCGCTGGGGTCCAGCCATTGGATTACCTCTCTCTGTTACGTCCGTGAGTCCCGGAACCGGGGCTTAGAACTTCAGCCCGGCTTCGCGGGCGGCGTCAGCCAGAGCGGCAATGCGCCCGGCGTATCGGTTGCCACCGCGGTCGAACACGACGGTCTCGACACCCGCAGCCTTGGCACGCTCGGCGACGAGTGCGCCGACGGCCTGGGCCTGGGCGCTCTTGTCGCCTTCGCCACCGCGGATCGAGGTGTCCAGGGTCGACGCGGACGCCAGGGTGTGACCCTGGAGGTCGTCGATGACCTGAGCAACGATGTTGCGGTTGGAACGCGTCACGACGAGGCGCGGACGCTCCGCCGTACCCGACACGTTCTTGCGAATGCGGATGTGGCGGCGAGCCTTGGCAGCGCGCTTGTACGCGTCGCCCTTGGCGATCTTCACACCGTATGCCATGGCTACTTACCAGCCTTTCCGACCTTGCGGCGGATGACTTCGCCGGCGTACTTGACACCCTTGGCCTTGTACGGGTCGGGCTTCCGCAGCTTGCGGATGTTGGCGGCGACCTCGCCGACCTTCTGCTTGTCGATGCCCTCGACCGAGAACTTGGTCGGCGACTCGACCTTGAAGGAGATGCCCTCGGGCGCCTCCACCAGGATCGGGTGGCTGTAGCCGAGCTGGAACTCCAGGTTGGAGCCCTTCGCGGCCACGCGGTAACCGACACCGCTGATCTCGAGAGCCTTGACGTATCCCGTGGTCACACCGGTGATCATGTTCGCCACCAGCGTGCGGGACAGGCCGTGCAGGGCCTTGTTCTGACGCTCGTCGTTCGGGCGGATGACGTTCAGAACGCCGTCCTCACCCTTGGCGACAGCGATGGGCGCAGCGACGGTGTGCGAGAGGGAACCCTTGGGGCCCTTCACCGCGACCGTACGGCCATCGATGGTGACGTCCACACCGGCGGGAACCTGGATGGGGAGCTTGCCGATTCGCGACATTGCTTTTCCTCCGTTCCCGACTACCAGACGTAGGCGAGGACTTCCCCACCTACGCCCTTCTTGCCTGCCTGCTGGCCGGTCAGGAGACCGTGGGACGTGGAGATGATCGCCACGCCCAGGCCGCCGAGAACCTTCGGCAGGTTGGTGGACTTTGCGTACACGCGCAGACCGGGCTTCGAGATCCGCTTGATGCCCGCGATGGAGCGCTCACGGTTCGGCCCGAACTTCAGCTCGAGGACGAGGTTCTTGCCGACCTCGGCGTCCTCGACCTTCCAGCCGGTGATGAAACCCTCCTGCTTGAGGATCTCCGCGATGTGCGACTTGATCTTGCTGTGCGGCATCACGACGGTGTCGTGGTACGCCGAGTTAGCGTTACGCAGACGGGTCAGCATGTCTGCGATCGGGTCAGTCATGGTCATGAAGTGGCCTTCGGCCTCTCTCGCCGGGGTTTCCTGTATGCGCCATCCCTCTCCCCACTCAGTGGCGGGACGGGTGCGGTGCGGGGACCTACGGCGTAGTAAGTCGTTATGGGCGGCGGACGCCCAACCACACAAGCCTAAGGCATGCGCGGCCGGGCACCCACCGTCCAGATGCTTACCGAGAGTGCCTGGTACTTCCCAAGTCCTTGCGGACCGGGAGGAGTTACCAGGAGCTCTTGGTCACGCCCGGCAGCTCGCCACGGTGAGCCATCTCACGAAGGCAGACGCGGCACAGGCCGAACTTGCGGTACACGGAGTGGGGGCGACCGCAGCGCTGGCAGCGGGTGTACGCACGCACACCGAACTTGGGCTTACGGGCAGCCTTCGCGATGAGAGCCTTCTTCGCCATCTCGCTTACGCCTCCTTGAAGGGGAAGCCGAGGTGACGAAGGAGCGCGCGGCCCTCAGCGTCGTTGGTCGCCGTGGTGACCACGGTGATGTCCATACCCCGGGTACGGTCGATCTTGTCCTGGTCGATCTCGTGGAACATGACCTGCTCCGTGAGACCGAAGGTGTAGTTGCCACGGCCGTCGAACTGCTTCGGCGACAGACCACGGAAGTCACGGATACGCGGCAGCGCGAGCGACAGCGTACGGTCCAGGAACTCCCACATGCGGTCACCACGGAGGGTGACGTGGCAGCCGATCGGCTGACCCTCGCGCAGCTTGAACTGCGCGATGGACTTGCGGGCCTTCGTGACGGCCGGCTTCTGACCGGTGATCGTCGTCAGGTCCTTGATGGCGCCGTCGATCAGCTTGGAGTCGCGGGCGGCGTCGCCCACACCCATGTTGACCACGATCTTCACGAGACCGGGGATCTGCATGACGTTCTCGTAAGAGAACTCTTCACGCAGCTTGCCCGCGATGTCCTCGCGGTACTTCGTCTTGAGACGCGGAGTGGTAGCCATCAGATGTCCTCACCCGTCCGCTTGGCAACGCGGATCTTGTTGCCCTCGTCGTCGAAGCGGTAGCCGACGCGGGTGACGACCTTCTTGCCGTCCTTCTCCACAACCAGCTGAACGTTGCTGACGTGGACCGGGGCCTCGGTGATCACAATGCCACCGGCCTGGTTCTGCGCAGCCTTGGTGTGCTTCTTGACCCGGTTGACACCCTCGACGAGGACGCGGTTGTCAGCGGGGAAGGCGACGATGACCTTGCCCTGCTTGCCCTTGTCCTTACCGGTGATGACCTGAACCAGGTCGCCCTTCTTGATCTTCATGCTTACAGCACCTCCGGCGCGAGCGAGATGATCTTCATGAACTTCTTCTCGCGCAGCTCACGGCCCACCGGGCCGAAGATACGGGTGCCGCGAGGGTCGCCGTCGTTCTTCAGAATGACGGCGGCGTTCTCGTCAAAGCGGATGTACGAGCCGTCCTGGCGGCGACGCTCCTTGACGGTGCGAACGATGACCGCCTTGACGACGTCACCCTTCTTCACGTTGCCACCGGGGATCGCGTCCTTGACGGTGGCGACGATGACGTCACCGATGCCCGCGTAGCGGCGACCGGAACCACCGAGAACACGGATGCAAAGGATTTCCTTGGCACCAGTGTTGTCGGCGATACGCAGTCGCGACTCCTGCTGGATCACGTGTATCTCCTGTTTGTCTGCCGGTTCCCGGCGGGGGCTTCACTCCGGAGAGCTGAGCCCCCACCGAGCCTGGCGGAACGAACCTAAGGGAAACCCCTCAGGTGCTTACTTGGCCTTCTCGAGGATCTCGACGATGCGCCAGCGCTTGCTCGCCGACAGCGGACGCGTCTCCATGATGAGGACGCGGTCGCCGACGCCGGCAGCGTTCTGCTCGTCGTGCGCCTTGAGCTTGTTCGTACGGCGGATGACCTTGCCGTACAGGGCGTGCTTCACGCGGTCCTCGACGGCGACGACGACGGTCTTGTCCATCTTGTCGCTGACGACCAGACCCTCACGGGTCTTGCGGAAACCGCGCTCGGTCTTCTCAGTCACGTTGTTCTCGCTCATCAGGCGCTCTCCACCGTCTCGATACCGAGCTCACGCTCGTGCATCAGGGTGTAGATGCGAGCGATGTCCTTACGGACGGACTTGAGCCGGCCGTTGTTCTCCAGCTGACCCGTGGCCGCCTGGAAGCGGAGCTTGAACAGCTCCTCCTTGGCCTCGCGCAGCTTGCCAACGAGCTCCTCGTTGCCGAGCTCACGCAGCTCGGACGCCTTGGTTCCCGTCGCCATCACGACTCACCTGCCTCGCGCCGAACAATCCGGCACTTCATCGGAAGCTTGTGAGCAGCGCGGGTGAGCGCCTCACGAGCAATCTTCTCGTTCGGGTAGGACAGCTCGAACATGACCCGACCCGGGTGCACGTTGGCGATCCACCACTCGGGAGAACCCTTACCGGAACCCATGCGGGTCTCGGCAGGCTTCTTGGTGAGCGGGCGGTCCGGGTAGATATTGATCCAGACCTTGCCGCCACGCTTGATGTGACGGGTCATCGCAATACGAGCCGCCTCGATCTGGCGGTTCGTGACGTAGGCGGGGGTGAGCGCCTGGATGCCGTACTCGCCGAACGAGACCTCAGTACCGCCCTTGGCCATACCGCGGCGCTTCGGGTGGTGCTGCTTACGGTGCTTGACCCTACGAGGGATCAGCATGTTGGTCAGGCCTCCGTTCCGGTGCTCTCAGCCGGAGCGGCGGCGGGAGCGTCGGCCTTGGGGGCCTCGGCACCAGCAGCCTGCTGCGGCTTGCGGCCACCACGGCCGCCGCGCTCGCCACCACGGCCACCACGGCCGGCGGGACGGTCGCCAGCGCCCTGCGCGCCACGGGCCGGGCGGTTACCCGCACGGGCCGCAGCGTTCTCGGCGCGAACCTCGGCGATGTTCTTGACGTCGCCCTTGTAGATCCAGACCTTCACACCGATACGGCCGAAGGTGGTCTTGGCCTCGAAGAAGCCGTAGTCCACGTTCGCGCGCAGCGTGTGCAGCGGCACACGACCCTCGCGGTAGAACTCGGAGCGGGACATCTCGGCGCCGCCGAGGCGACCGCCACACTGGATCTTGATGCCCTTGGCGCCGGCCTTCATCGTGCCCTGCATGCTCTTACGCATGGCGCGACGGAAGGAGACGCGGGAGGAGAGCTGCTCGGCAACGGCCTGGGCAACCAGCTGAGCGTCGACCTCGGGGTTCTTGACCTCGAGGATGTTCAGCTGGACCTGCTTGCCCGTGAGCTTCTCGAGGTCACCGCGGATGCGGTCGGCCTCGGCGCCACGGCGGCCGATGACGATGCCCGGACGAGCGGTGTGGATGTCCACACGCACGCGGTCACGGGTGCGCTCGATCTCAACCTTCGAGATGCCGGCGCGCTCCATGCCGGACGTCATCATCCTGCGGATGGCGACGTCTTCCTTGACGTAGTCCTTGTACAGCTTGTCGGCGTACCAACGCGACTTGAAGTCGGTGGTGATGCCGAGCCGGAACCCGTGCGGGTTTACCTTCTGGCCCATTACCGGGAACCTTCCTTGCTGCTGACGACCACGGTGATGTGGCTGGTCCGCTTGCGGATCCGGTAGGCACGGCCCTGCGCACGCGGACGGAACCGCTTCAGGGTCGGGCCCTCGTCCACGAACGCCTCGCTGATGACCAGCGTGGAGGCGTCCGGGTGGTTGTAGTTGTGTGCGGCATTGGCAATGGCGCTGTCCAGCACCTTGCCAACCGGCACGCTCGCGGCCTGCGGGGCGAAACGCAGGACCGCCTGAGCCTCCGTGGCATCCATGCCACGGATAAGGTCCACCACTCGGCGGGCCTTCATGGGCGTGACGCGGATGTACCGCGCCTGGGCCCTGGCTTCCATGGTTGTCCCTTCGGTGTAAGTCATAGTCGTAACCACCCCGCCTTTAGCGGCGCTTCGACTTCCGGTCGTCCTTGACGTGGCCGCGGAAGGTGCGAGTCGGCGAGAACTCGCCGAGCTTGTGGCCGACCATCGACTCGGTGACGAACACCGGGACGTGGGTCTTGCCGTTGTGCACCGCGATGGTGTGACCCAGCATGCTGGGGATGATCATCGAGCGACGGGACCAGGTCTTGATGACGTTCTTGGTGCCGGCTTCGTTCTGGACGTCCACCTTCTTTACGAGGTGGTCGTCGACGAAGGGCCCCTTCTTGAGACTGCGCGGCATCTAAACCCGCTCCTAGCGCTTCTTGTTCGTCTTGCGGCGGCGGACGATGTACTTGCTCGAAGCCTTCTTCGGCGAGCGAGTACGACCCTCCTTCTGACCCCACGGGGAGACCGGGTGGCGACCACCACTGGTCTTGCCCTCACCACCACCGTGCGGGTGGTCAACCGGGTTCATCGCGACACCGCGGACGGACGGGCGAACGCCCTTCCAGCGCATGCGGCCGGCCTTGCCCCAGTTGATGTTCGACTGCTCGGCGTTGCCGACCTCACCGACGGTGGCGCGGCAGCGCGCGTCGACGAGACGGATCTCACCGGACGGCATACGAAGGTGGGCCATGGTGCCCTCCTTCGCCAGCAGCTGCACGGAGGCACCAGCGGAGCGGGCGAACTTGGCGCCGCCACCGGGACGGAGCTCGATCGCGTGGATCGTGGTACCGACCGGGATGTTGCGGAGCGCCAGGTTGTTGCCGGGCTTGATGTCGGCCGTGGGGCCGTTCTCAATCCGGTCGCCCTGCTTCAGGTTCTTCGGCGCGATGATGTAGCGCTTCTCACCGTCGGCGTAGTGCAGGAGCGCGATGCGCGCAGTGCGGTTGGGGTCGTACTCGATGTGCGCGACCTTGGCCGGCACGCCGTCCTTGTCGTGACGACGGAAGTCGATCACACGGTAGGCGCGCTTGTGGCCGCCACCCTGGTGTCGAACCGTGATCCGACCGGTGTTGTTACGGCCGCCCTTGCTGTGCAGGGGGCGGACCAGCGACTTCTCCGGCGTGGACCGCGTGATCTCGACAAAGTCGGCGACGCTGGAGCCACGACGGCCCGGGGTCGTCGGCTTGTACTTGCGGATACCCATTTCTCAGTCCTCGTCCGATTCCGGACGACTAGACCTCCGTTAGGAGGCCTGGCCGCCGAAGATGTCGATTCGGTCGCCCTCAGCGAGGGTCACGATGGCGCGCTTGGTGTCAGCGCGCTTGCCGAAACCGGTCTTGGTGCGCTTGCGCTTACCCTGACGGTTGATCGTGTTGACCCCGGTGACCTTGACCCCGAAGACCGCCTCGACGGCCTGCTTGATCTGGGTCTTGTTGGAGCCGGGCGCGACGATGAACGTGTACTTGTTCTCGTCCAGCAGCGCGTAGCTCTTCTCCGAGACAACCGGCTTGATCAGCAGGTCGCGCGGGTCAGTGAAGGTCTTGCTGGTAACGGTCGCCTCAGACATCAGGCGTCGCTCCCTTCGGTCTCATCGGCCTTGGGGCCAGACACGAAGGACTCGAAAGCGGCCTGAGTGAAGACCACGTCGTCAGAGACGATCACGTCGTACGTGTTCAGCTGGCCCGGCTCCAGGATGTGAACCTGGGGCAGGTTGCGGGCGGACAGCCACGCGGCCTCGTCGGCACGCTCGACGACCAGGAGCAGGTTCTTGCGCTCCGAGATCTTGCCGAACAGCGTCTTGGCGGCCTTCGTGGAGGCGGCACCCTCGACCACGCCGGTGACGACGTGGATGCGGGAGTGACGCGCACGGTCCGAGAGGGCACCGCGGAGGGCGGCGGCCTTCATCTTCTTCGGGGTCCGCTGGGAGTAGTCACGCGGCTGCGGGCCGTGGACGACGCCACCGCCGACGAACTGCGGAGCGCGGGTGGAACCCTGGCGAGCGCGGCCGGTGCCCTTCTGGCGGTACGGCTTGCGGCCACCACCACGGACTTCGCCACGACGCTTGGTCTTGTGCGTGCCCTGACGGGCAGCTGCCAGCTGGGCGACAACGACCTGGTGGATCAGCGGAACGCTGGTCTTCGCGTCGAAGATCTCCGCGGGGAGCTCGACGGTACCGGCCTTGTCGCCTGCCGGCGAAAGGATGTCAATGGTGCTCATTACCTCAAGCCCCCTTGGCCGCGGTACGGACCAGGACGAGGCCGCCGTTCGGACCGGGGACCGCACCCTTGATGAGGAGCAGACCCTTCTCCGCGTCAACCGCGTGGATGGTCAGGTTCTGGGTGGTGACGCGCTCGTTACCCATACGACCGGCCATGCGCATGCCCTTGAAGACACGCCCAGGGGTGGCGCAGCCACCGATCGAACCGGGGGAGCGGTGCTTGCGCTGGACGCCGTGACCGGCACCGAGGCCCTTGAAGTTGTGACGCTTCATGACACCGGCGAAGCCCTTGCCCTTGCTGTTGCCCGTGACGTCAACCTTGACGCCGGACTCGAACACCTCGGCAGTGATCTCCTGGCCGAGCGTGTACTCGCTGGCGTCGGAGGTGCGGAGCTCCACCAGGTGGCGGCGGGGGGTCACGTCGGCCTTGGCGAAGTGGCCCTTGAGGGGCTTGTTCACCTTGCGCGGGTCGATCTCGCCGAAGGCGATCTGGACCGACTCGTAGCCGTCGATGTCGTTCGTACGGACCTGGGTAACGACGCAGGGTCCGGCCTTGACCACGGTCACCGGGACGACACGGTTGTTCTCGTCCCAGACCTGGGTCATGCCGAGCTTCTCGCCCAGGACGCCCTTGATCTGCTTTGCCATCTTCTCGACGCCTCTCAGAGCTTGATCTCGATGTCAACGCCGGCCGGAAGGTCCAGGCGCATCAGCGAGTCAACGGTCTTGGGGGTCGGGTCGAGGATGTCGATCAGGCGCTTGTGCGTGCGCATCTCGAAGTGCTCGCGCGAGTCCTTGTACTTGTGCGGCGACTTGATGACGCAGTACACGTTCTTCTCAGTGGGCAGCGGCACCGGGCCCGCGACCGACGCACCAGTGCGCGTCACCGTCTCGACGATCTTCTTCGCCGAGGAATCGATGACCTCGTGGTCGTAGGCCTTGAGCCGGATGCGGATCTTCTGTCCCGCCATGGCTACTCCGTAGTCCTGTCTGTTATGTGGAAACGCTCTGGCTCTCGATCGGCTGCGGGAGCGATCCCGCGGCCTCTCCTCCGACCCACGCGGTCGGGCGTGTCGCACTCCCTCTACAGAAAATTCCCATACGGAAATTCCCTCGTCCAAGGGGGTGCGGTCCCTGTGACCGCGATTCGGGGGAGAAACACCCACCGAGCGCCTGGTGGGCACCGTGCTGACACTTCCCAGAAGATTCCCGTACGTCCGCCCCCATTGCTGCCCCGGAAGGCAGATTAAGGACGACGAGTACTGTGGGACTCGCTTCCGGTCCTCCCGGCGGGAGGCGCGCAGCATCGGCACTCAGCCGAGCAACTTGAGTAGTCTGCCATACGAGGCACGTACCTGGCCAATCGGGCGGAAGAGAATACCCCGCCACGCTGAGTGGTCAAACCGACGCACCCATGCCCCCCGGGCGGGGTATCTCATCCGGCATCTCCCCCGGTCAGGAGCGGGACACCGTCCCGCAGCCCTCCTGGCTGGTCTCCCCGATGCCCTTGCTCCGGTCGTACGGGTCCTCGGGCGTACCGGAGGGCGTGGATCCGACCACCGGATCCGCGTCGAAGGACGGGTGGATGTACCCGTCGTGCACGTCACAGGCGCTGTTGGCGAGGTCGACGCGGATGTCGCCGAGCCGGATCCGGCCCGCGGTGACCTGCCACTTGCGCGGGTCGGCGACCGTGAAGGTGAGCTCGCGGCGCACGATGGTCCGCTCGACCTGGTCCGCGCCCTGTGCGGCCTTCACCAGCGGGTAGACGAACGAGTAGTCGACCCGGATGTCGGCGCGGCCCGCCTCCTTGCCGGCTTCCACCCACATCCGGCCGCGGACTTTGACCACCTCGCCCACGAGCTTCGCCTCGGCCGGGTTGTACCGGGTGAACAGGTTCAGCGGGTCCTGCTCCTTGCCCGGCTGGGCCAGGGACTTCTCCAGGTGCGCCGACAGCTCCTTGTCCAAGGGGTCCAGCAGGGCCAGGGCCGCCTCGGGGCGCCCGCCCCGCAGCGTCGCCGGGTCCAGGTTCGCCGCGACCAGGAACGCCTTGGCCTTCTGGAGCGCCTCGGCGACCTTCTCCTTGGACACCCCGCCGACGGCCTCGGCCACGGGGAGCTCGATGCCGGCGGCGCCGTCCGCCCACTGGAGGGCCGGGGAGCCGCGGAAAGGTTCCTGCAGGGTCGGGGCGTCCGGGTGCACCGACGGCGGCGGAGCCGTCGGGCGCCCCGACTCGGCGGCCAACGGGTTCTTGGCGTCCTCGCGGGCCTGCGTCTTGCCGGTGACGCGGTCGATGACCAGTTCGGGCCGTACGGCGATCAGCGCGACCCCCGCGATGACGACGACGGCCAGCAGCGCCTTCAGGCGCCGCTTGCGCTTGCCGCGGCCCTGCATCTCCTGCCAGGCCGGGCCGGTGCGCCAGCCCGGCGGGTCCTGCTGGTGCCGCAGCCGCTCGGTCACCATCCGCGCCCGTGCGGACGGCTCCTTGGGAGCGTTGCCCTCCCCCGCGGCGGCCTGTTCCATGAAGCGGGCCAGCTCCTCGTCGGAGGGCACCCGCCCGTCTGCGTGTTCCTCGTTCCTGCCCATTTCCCCACCCTGAGTCCGGAGCGTGCGAGAGGCCCCGCACCATCCGGTGCGGAGCCTCTCACCTGCGGCTATGCCTGACTAGCTCACTTGCTGAAGTACCCGGTGATGTCCGCGATCAGGTGGACGCCGCCCGAGTGGTTGTAGAAGCTGACCTTCCCGTCCTTGACCGGGACGATCACCAGGTTCGGGATCGTCTGGCCGCCCGTGAAGTTCAGGTTCGACACGCCGGGACGGGTCTCGTTCGCGTCGCCCGGGTAGACCGAGACGAAGCTGCCCTGCGTCGGCTCGGTCGCCGTCACGTTCAGCACGACCGAGGTGACCCCGGTGGCCGGGATCCCGTCGATGCCCGCGAGCGGGAGGGTGACGGCGGTGCCGCCGTTCACCTTGCCCTCCGGGGCGCCGAGGCCCGCACGGGTGTCCATGAGGCGCTTCGGCCCGATGTTGGTGTGCGTCGAGCCCGCGGTGCTGTCCGAGAAGTAGCCGGTGATGTCCGCGATCAGGTCGACGGCGCCCAGGTGGTTGTAGAAGCTGACCTTCCCGTCCTTGACCGGAACGATCACCAGGTTCGGGATCGTCTGGCCCGCCGTGAAGTTCAGGTTCGACGCACCGGGACGGGTCTCGTTCGTACCGCCCGGGTAGACCGAGACGAAGCTGCCCTGCGTCGGGTTGGTCGCCGTCACGTTCAGGACGACCGCCTTGGCGCCCGCGATCGGGACGTCGAGGCTGACCGCGCTGCCGCCGGCCACCTTCTGCTGCGCGACGCCCAGGCCCTCACGGGTGTCCATCAGGCGCGTCGGGCCGTGGCTGGTCTGCGTGGCGCCCTCGCCGCTCGCCGTGAAGTAGCCGGTGATGTCGGCGATCAGGTCGACGGTGCCCGCGTGGTTGTAGAAGGAGACCTTCCCGTCGACGACCGGGACGACCACGAGGTTCGGGATCGTCTGGCCGGCGGTGAAGTTCAGGTTCGACGCCTCGGCGCGGGTGGTCCCGTTCGGGTAGACCGAGACGAAGCTCGCCTGCGTCGGGTTGGTCGCCGTCACGTTCAGCACGACCGCGGTCACGTTGTTCATGCCCGCGCTGGTGACCGGGAGGGTCACGGAGGTGCCGCCGGCGACCTTCTGCAGCGGGACGCCCAGGCCCTCACGCGTGTCCATCAGGCGCTTGGGTGTGACCGGGACGAACTTGATGTCCTTGACCGCCGCCACGACGGTGACCGGCAGGCTGGTGGACACCTTGCCGTTCGTCGTGGTCGCCCGGATCTGGAGCTGGTGGCTGCCGACGGCCAGCGTCGTCGAGGCCTGGGTCGCGGTGCCCGCGGTGGTGGCGACCACCTGCTCGTCGACCAGCAGCTCGAACTTGGTCACCAGGGCCGCCGCCGTGCTGGTCGACCAGGTCAGCGACACCGGTCCGGGGGTCTCCACGGAAGTGCCCGGCTGCGGGGTCGCGCCGTTCACATTGGTGATCTTCAGCTTCGCGGCCGGGCCGGACTTCCGGATCGTGTCCAGCTGCGGATACAGCTGGTTGCCCGGGCACTGGGTGTTGAAGCCGTCCCGGTGACCCGAGAGCGTCTTGAAGTCGTACGACTGACCCTTGACGTACTTGGCGCCGAAGTAGTTGGTCAGGTTGTCGGCCGGCGCGACCAGCTTCGTCGTGCCGTTGATGTCCCCGTCGTACTGGCCCAGCTTGTACGAGGCCACCTTCGCGACGGCGTCGAGCGCGGCGGCCGAGGCGCCCGCGTGCGTGTAGTCGCCGAGGACGGCGATGCCGCTCGACTCGCCGTTCCAGCCGAAGGTGTGCGCGCCGTTCACGGGCTGGTCGACGCCGCCCTTGCGGCCCTCGAAGACCGCGCCGCACTTGTCGACGACGAAGTTGTAGCCGAGGTCACGCCACTTGTTGACCTCCACGTGGTACTTGAGCAGGCTGCGGACCATGGCCGCGGACTCACTGCACTCGTACGGGTCGGCGACCGCGGTGTGGTGGACGAAGGTGGCCTTGACCTTGCCCGCGGGGAGGTAGATCGGGCCCTCGACGACGATGGACTCGTCCGCGCCCCAGTCCTTGCGCAGCACCACGTCCGGCTTCGGCGCGGTGGAGTCGGGTCCGGGGACCGACGGCGGGACGCTGGGCGGATCGGTGGGCACCGGGTCCACCGCCGGAAGGGCGAAGGCGACCGGGGCGGCCCCGAGGTCGCCCTTCTTCTTGGGCTTCGCGGCACCCGGGTCGACCAGGTTCAGCTCCAGGCCCTCGGGGAGCTCGGCCGCGCCGCCGCCCACCCGGACCTCGGCGCCGTCGGAGGGGCCGACCCACACGGGCTCGGTGGCGCCCTTCAGACCGGGACGCTTGCCGTCCATGGTGGCCTTGACGGCCTCAAGGGTGATCCACTTCGACCACTTGCCGGACTCCGCGTCGCGGGTACGGGCTTCGATGGCCCCCTGGACCGTGGCGTCGGGGTCCTTCCAGGAGACGCCGAGGAGCCCGAAGGGCTTCGTGTCCTGCTGGGAGAGCACGGCCTTGCCGGTCCCCTTCGGCTTGAGCGCCAGCTTCTGGAGCTTGCCCTCGACCGGGGCCTTCGTCTTGCCGGTGGCCTCGTAGCGGGCCCCTGCGGCCTCGTCCGGGGAGTCGGTTCCGAAGCCGTTGGCCGCTCCCTGGAACCCGAGTACCGCTACGACACCGAGCGCGGCGGCGAGAGCCGTCCCACGCACTCGTCCTAGTTTCAACTTGTTCCCCAACCCCTGTTTAGAGCTCAGCAGGTGACACCTTCGAACGGCCGGATGCTACTGGCACCGAGTTTCGGCCGGTCCACCGGGGTCGGGTGATCAACCGCGGCGCCAGATCACGTACTTCTGGTTCTCCTGGCCCTCGCCCTCCCGGTCGACGTGCCAGCCGGCCGGGGCGTTCTTCCAGCTGGCGGCCGCGGGGGCCTTCGGGTCGGCCACGCCGATCACGGCGACGTTCGCCTTGGCGGGCGGAGTCTCGTTCACGTTAAGGTTGCGGGTCCAGACCCGGCCTTCGAGCAACTGGTAGCTCATCGCCGCCCGGGTCGTCCAGCTGAAGGCCTCGTCCATCACCAGCCGGTCGTCGGGCCGCAGGCCCGCCCGCTCGATGAATCCGGTGGTGTCGCTGTGGCTCCACTCCATGTTGGGCAGGGTGACCTTGTCGGTGATGGAGACGGTCGCCCAGCCGGCGAACACCGCCGCCGCCACCCCGACGGCGCCGGTGGCGAGCGCGATGCGGCGACTGCCGCCGAGCAGGCGCAGCCCCAGCAGCACGGCGAACACGACCAGGGCGACCGCGGTGGTGCGCGCCCCGTGGAAGTGGGTCCAGTCCTCCGACCACAGGCTGGAGAGGAAGGTCGCGTCGGGCAGCCCCCACAGGATGAACACGGACTTGGAGAGCTCACCGCCCGCCATGTGGAGCAGCGCCGCCGTGAGCGCCAGCGTCACGCCCGCGGAGGCGGCGCCGAGTGCGGCGATCTTCTTCCAGCCGCGGATGTGGAACAGCACCGCCATCGCGACCAGTACGAACACCACCGCCAGCGGGGACAGGTAGCGGGCGTAGACGATGGTGTCGACCCGGTGGTCGTCGGGCAGGCCGGCGGCCGCCGCCAGGGTGATGCCGCCGAGCAGCGCGACCATCAGGAAGGCCACCACGCGGTTCGCCCGGGTGAAGCGCGAGCTGAACACGGCGTACACGCAGACCACCAGGGTCAGCGCGCCGAGACCCCAGGTGCTGGTCATGAAGTACCAGACGTGCCCGATCATCCGCATGAGGGTGCGGCGGATCAGGCGGGTGTCCTGCAGCGTCTCGAAGACGACGTTGCCGACATAGCTCGCCTGGGCGCCGTCGATCCGCGAGATCAGCCAGGTGGTCATCAGCTGCTTGACGACGAACATGACGGCCAGCACGGCCAGCCCCAGCGCGGTGGCGATCCGGGGGGCCCACTTCAGGACCAGCGCCACCACCAGCACCAGACCGGTCAGCGCGATGATCACGCCGCCCCGGTCATGGGTCAGCAGGCAGTACCCGGCGGAGAAGGCCCCCAGCAGGCCGAACGCGATCCGGCGCCGTCGGCTGCCGCCCTCGGAGAACAGGCCGTGCAGGCCGATCAGCCAGGCCAGCACCAGGGCCGGCAGGGGGGTGTCGGCCATCCCGAACTGGGAGTAGAAGACCACCGGCGGGAGCAGCACCGCCGCGCAGGCGGCGGCGAACGACACCGGCTTGGAGACGTTCAGCCGGCGCATCGCCCAGTACCCCAGCGGCAGCACCAGGCAGCTGAGCAGGGCGTTGATGCCCAGCATCAGGTGGTAGGCGAACACCGGCTCCTGGGTGATCCACAGAGCGGGCGAGATGAGCAGCGAATAGCCCGGCGGGATCACCACGTCCTGGGGGATCTCGGTGGTCGGCAGGCCGGCCAGGATCCGGGCCATCACGAGGTACATCGGCTCGTCCGGGCTGACCATCGGGTAGTCCAGCTCGGTGACGAGAGACAGCCGGAACAGCACGTTGAGCACGTATCCGACGACGAGAGAGACCGGCACCACCCACCGGGCGTGCCACCACCCCGCCCTGGTACCGGCGTCCGCCGAGGAGTCCCCGGCGGTCCGTTCGGTCTCCGGCTCGGCCGGGGACAGGGGGGCCAGTGGCGTCATGACAGGTCACACTTCCGTGAGATGTCCGTTGCGGACGGGTTCGGTCGTGCGGCGCGGCGCGGCGCCCCGCAGGGGTTCGGCAAGCCGTGCGCTCAGCGCGTGGCGTGGCGCAGCATGGCAGTGGCCCCGAGCCGGCCGGCGTACTTGACGGCGGCGGGCAGCAGGGTGAGTGCGTGCAGCCGGGAGGAGAGGTGGAGCCGGGAGATCTTGGCGGCCTGCCGCCAGCCGAGCCGGTCGAGGCGGTCGGCGGTCTCGCGGAAGAAGCGCTTGGCCTCCTCGAAGCGGTGACCGGTGTACGCCGTGGCCGAGGACTCGCTGTCGGCGTGCCGGCGGTAGCTGAAGCAGACCTCCGGCGTGACGGCCAGGGTCTCCCCCGCCACCAGCAGGTCCATCACCAGGGCGAGGTCCTGGATCACGGTCAGGTCGACGCGGAAGCCGAAGCGCTTGACCGCTTCGGTGCGCCAGCAGATCGAGGGGAAGTACAGCCAGTTGCCGCGCAGCAGGCCGGCGGCCAGCTCCTCGCCGCCGAGCAGGGCCGGGCCGTGGTCCTTGGGCGAGTACAGCTTGCGCTTGGTCCGGTCGACGAGCGTGTCGTACGGCAGGCCGTCGGAGCCGATCACCCGGACGCCCGGCTGGATCATCGCCGCGCGCGGTTCGCGGACGGCCGCCGCCCGCACCACCCGGAGGTAGTTCGGGTGCATGAGGTCGTCACAGCCCATGAGCACCAGGTACTCGTACTCGGCCAGCTCGACGCAGCGGTTGAAGTTGCCGGTGACGCCGAGGTTGCGCTCGTTGCGGTAGTAGCGGACCCGGGGGTCCGCCAGCGCCTCGAACCACTCGGGGACTCCCGGCTCGTGGCCGTCGTCGACCACGGTGAGCCGCCAGTCGTCGCCGTCCTGGGCGAGCACGCTGCGGACGGCGTCCTGCATCAGCGCGACGTCGCCGTAGTACGGCAGAAGGATCTCGAAACGCGACATCGTCAGCCGCCTAGGCCTTGGTCAGCTCACGACCGAGGAGCTCGGCGTTGCGCCTCTCGTACGCGGTGTACGACGGGGACCCGGGCGTGAACGCCTTGAGCTCCTCGGGCATCCGGCGGATCATCGCGAGCAGCAGCACCAGGCCGGCCCGGGTGAGGTAGACCATCGCCCGGAACGGCGAGGCGCTCGGGCGGCCGGTGGTGCGTTCCCGCATCGCCACCGGGATCTGGCGGACGGTGAAGCCGGAGCGGGCCGCGCCCACCATCGACTCGATGGTGTCGCCGAGGTACTCCACCGGGTACCAGCGGGCGAAGAACTCTATGAGCGGCCGGTTGCAGGCACGGAAGCCCGAGGTGGTGTCGGTGAGCTTGGTCCGGGTGATGCGCGACAGCACCACGGACAGCAGCGACATCGCCCACTTGCGGGGGCCGCGCACCTGGTAGTCGCCGTCCCCGGCGAACCGGGCGCCGATCACCAGGTCGGCGTCGCCGACGGCGAGCCGCTCCAGCAGCGCCGGCACGTACGCCGGGTCGTGCTGGCCGTCGGCGTCGACCTGGATCGCCACGTCGTAGCCGTGCTGCTGCGCATAGCGGTAGCCGAGCCGCATCGCGCCGCCGACGCCGAGGTTGAAGGGCAGCTGGGCGACGGCCGAGCCGGCCGCCCGGGCCACCTCGGCGGTGTTGTCCGCCGAGCCGTCGTCGACCACGAGGGTGTCGACGTAGGGCAGCTGCTCCTGGATCTCGCGCAGGACGGAGGGCAGGCCCTCCTCCTCGTTCCAGGCGGGAAGAATGATCAGAACGCGACGACCGTCGTTCACGGGTTCACCTGTGCCTCGGTGGCGCCGGAGCCGGAGTCCTCCGTGCGCGGCGACGTGTTGGGGTAACCGCCCTGCTGGACGAGGTGCGCGCGGATCAGCGCCACGTCCTCCGCGAGGGTGCGGGTCTCCGCCTCCAGCCGGCTGGTCTCCCAGCTCAGGTGCAGGCTGACCAGCAGGACCAGCACGAAGCCGACGAACAGCACCAGGCTCACGCCCGAGGCGATGCCGAGGCCCCTGGCGACCGGGTCCAGCAGAGCGGGCACGAACCCGAGCGGTGCGACCACGAGCCCGATGGCGAGCCATATCGCGGCGTACTTCTCCCGCAGTTGCTGACGGCGCAGCAGTTCGAGGATGTACCCCAGCACCAGGAGACCCGTGATGGAGGTCAAGACGGAGAGTTGCACTGCGAGCGGCGCCTTTCGCGCGAAGGGGCCAACGTTTTGTTGGACAAGCATATGGCACCTGATGACGCCACCGGGGCCCCCGAGAATGCGGTCCCGGCACGACCGGATGACGTTCGGGTGAAGGTGACCTGCTGCTCCCGCTCAGCCCTGCGAAGGAGATCGCAGCAGGTCAGCGAAGGCCGGTCGGACGATCGCCGCGGCGAGCTGCTCCCGCCAGTCCGCCAGCGGCTCCAGTCCGGCCTCCGCCCAGCGGTCGTGACCAAGGACACTGAACGCCGGACGGACCGCGGGGCGGACGAACGCCGCCGAGCTGGTGGGCCGGATCCGCTCGGGATCGAGGCCGCTCAGCCGGTACGCCTCCCGCGCCAGCCCCATCCAGGTGGTCTGGCCGCTCGCGGTGCCGTGGTAGACCCCGCCGGGGGCGCGGCCCTCCAGGGCGGCCAGGCCGAGCTCGACCAGGCGGCCGGCCAGTACGTAGGACCAGGTGGGCTGCCCGTGCTGGTCGTCGACCACGTCGAGGGTGTCCCGCTGGGCGGCCAGCTTCAGCATCGTGGCGACGAAGTTCGGGCCGTGCTCGCCGTACATCCACGCGGTGCGGACCACGTAGCCGTCCTTCGGCAGCAGCTCCGCGACGGCGTGCTCGCCGATCAGCTTGCTGCGCCCGTAGGCGTTGACCGGGCCGGTCGCGGCGTCCTCGTCGTACGGGTGATCGGCGTCGCCGGGCAGCACGTAGTCGGTGGAGACGTGCAGCAGGCGCGCTCCGGCGTCGCCGCAGGCCTCGGCGAGGATGCGTACGCCGGTGCCGTTGACGGCGGTGGCGGCCGCCTCGGCGGTCTCGGCGCCGTCCACATCGGTCCAGGCGGCGCAGTTCACCACGACGGCGATGCCCTCGACGGCGGCGCGGACGGCAGCGGGGTCGGTGACGTCGAGATCGGGATGTCCGAGGCCGATGGCCTCGATGCCCGCATCGCCGAGCACGGTCAGGACGTCCCTGCCGAGCATTCCAGCGGCTCCGGTGACGAGCCAGCGCCCCGCGCCGGGGTCGGCCCTCATCCCCGCACAGCCGGATCGGCCTTGACGTGGACCGTGGCGAGGGTGTGACCGGGGTGGCCGGCAACCGTCGCGAAATCCGTGCCGAGCCGGTTGCGGACGAATCCTGATCCGATGACGCCGGCGCCGCCGGTCACGAGGATGCGCATAATACGAGGAGTCTAGAGGAGACTGGCGGACCCCGGAATGGCGTGTCACGAGCCAGGCTCCCCCGCACCCCTCTCCCTTAGGTCATCCCCATGCGCGGAATCCTCCTGGCCGGCGGCACCGGATCGCGGCTCTGGCCGCTCACCCGGGCGGTCTCGAAGCAGCTGCTGCCCGTCTTCGACAAGCCGATGATCTACTACCCGCTCTCCACCCTGGTCATGGCCGGGATCAGCGAGATCCTGATCATCACCACCCCGGACGACCGCGAGCAGTTCGAGCGGCTCCTCGGCGACGGCTCGCAGTTCGGCCTGCGTCTGGAGTACGCCGTCCAGGAGCGTCCGGAAGGCATCGCCCAGGCGTTCGTCCTCGGTGCCGACTTCATCGGCGACGAGTCCGTCGCGCTGATCCTCGGCGACAACATCTTCCACGGCAGCGGCCTCGGCACCCGCCTCGCGCGGCACACCGGCGCCAAGGGCGGCCGGGTGTTCGCGTACCCGGTGGCGGACCCGACCGCGTACGGCGTCGTCGAGTTCGACGGGCAGGGCCAGGCCATCTCCATCGAGGAGAAGCCGGTCAGGCCCAGGTCCCGCTACGCGGTGCCGGGCCTGTACTTCTACGACAACCGCGTCGTCGAGATCGCCCGGGGCCTTACGCCCAGCGCCCGCGGCGAGCTGGAGATCACCGCCGTCAACGACGCCTACCTCCAGGCCGGCGAGCTGAACGTGACCATCCTCGACCGGGGTACCGCCTGGCTCGACACCGGCACCTTCGTCTCGATGGTGCAGGCCTCCGAGTTCGTCCGCGTGATCGAGGAGCGCCAGGGTCTCAAGATCGGCTGCGTCGAGGAGGCGGCCTGGCGGGCCGGCCTGATCGACTCCGCGCAGCTGCGCGCGCTGGCCGAGCCGCTGACGAAGAGCGGCTACGGCGACTACCTCCTGCAGCTGCTCGACGAGTCGCTCCCCGCGAGCTGACCGGCCGCCGTGCGAGTGGAGGGCCGCATCCCGTGCGCACGGGGCGGCCCTCTTCTCGTCAGTGGACGACGGAGAAGCTCCGCCACGGGAGGCTGCCGGGGGCCGTCACGTTCGACATGTTGGTCGCGACGTAGATCCCCTCGGCCCGGTCCGTCTTCTGGCAGTTCGGCGTCCGGTACATGACCACGTCGACCAGGCTGCCGTTCTCCACGTGGGCCGCGCCGCGCGGGAGCAGGATCTTGTGGCAGCCCTGCACGGGGGTGTTCGAGTACGTGACCTCGACCGGGGAGTCGTGGGCGCGGAAGGTGAGCGTGCCCACGGTGGTCTTGCCCGCCGAGCAGGCCGTGGCCGTGGCCGTGAGCAGCAGCGCCGTCCCGGTGATGACGCCGATGCGCCGGAGCCTGCCGCCTCCGTGTTCAAACATGACTCGGTCCTCGTCTGTGCGGTGAAGTCTGCCCTTGACCGCAGCCTCGCGCGCCGCGCCCCGGGAGGCATCCGCTGCGCACCCGAAAGAGGGACGGCCCCCGCACGCCGAAGGGCCCCGCCCCACCGCCGAAGCGGTGGGACGGGGCCCTTCAGTGCAACTTGGTGCCCGCCTGAGCGAGCTACCAGGTCAGAACACGAATTACTTCGTGATCTTGGTGACCTGGCCGGCGCCCACGGTACGACCACCCTCACGGATGGCGAACTTCAGGCCCTCCTCCATGGCGATCGGCTGGATCAGCGCGACCGACATCTCGGTGTTGTCGCCCGGCATGACCATCTCCGTGCCGGCCGGCAGGGTGACGACACCCGTGACGTCCGTGGTACGGAAGTAGAACTGCGGGCGGTAGTTGTTGAAGAACGGGGTGTGACGGCCACCCTCGTCCTTCGACAGGATGTAGGCCTGGGCCTCGAACTCGGTGTGCGGCGTGACCGAACCGGGCTTGATGATGACCTGGCCGCGCTCGACGTCCTCGCGCTTGATGCCACGGAGGAGCAGACCGACGTTCTCGCCCGCCTGGCCCTCGTCGAGGAGCTTGCGGAACATCTCGATGCCGGTGACCGTGGTGGTGGTCTTCTGCTCCTTGATACCGATGATGTCCACGGTCTCGTTGACCTTGAGGACACCACGCTCGATACGGCCGGTGACGACCGTACCGCGACCGGTGATCGTGAAGACGTCCTCGACGGGCATGAGGAACGGCATCTCGGTGTCACGCGGCGGGGTCGGGATCGCCTCGTCGACGGCGTCCATCAGGCCGAGGAGCTTGTCGCCCCACTCCTTGTCGCCCTCGAGCGCCTTCAGCGCGGAGACGCGGACGACCGGAAGGTCGTCGCCCGGGAACTCGTACTCGGAGAGCAGCTCACGGACCTCGAGCTCGACGAGCTCCAGGATCTCCTCGTCGTCCACCATGTCGGCCTTGTTCAGGGCGACAACGATGTACGGAACGCCGACCTGGCGGGCCAGGAGCACGTGCTCCTTGGTCTGCGGCATCGGGCCGTCGGTGGCGGCGACGACGAGGATCGCGCCGTCCATCTGCGCGGCACCGGTGATCATGTTCTTGATGTAGTCCGCGTGACCCGGGCAGTCGACGTGGGCGTAGTGACGCGCCTCGGTCTGGTACTCGACGTGCGCGATCGAGATGGTGATACCGCGCTGGCGCTCCTCAGGAGCCTTGTCGATCTGATCGAAGGCCGAAGCCGCGTTCAGGTCCGGGTACTTGTCGTGCAGCACCTTGGTAATGGCGGCCGTGAGGGTCGTCTTACCGTGGTCAATGTGACCGATGGTGCCGATGTTGACGTGCGGCTTAGTCCGCTCGAACTTCGCCTTCGCCACGGGGGTCCTCCTGAGAGTGGTTCTGTACGCCTTACAGATCGGCGCCAGGTGATCTTTGCTGGATAGCCGGTTCCCCCGGGGCAACGGGAGGTGACTCCTGTTGCCCCAGAGGCTCCGGTGGCAAGCCTAAAGCGTGAACTCCGAAGAGTTACTCGCCCTTGGCCTTCGCGATGATCTCCTCGGCGACGTTCCGGGGAACCTCGGCGTAGGAGTCGAACTGCATCGAGTAGCTGGCGCGACCCGAGGTCTTGCTGCGGAGGTCTCCGACGTAGCCGAACATCTCCGAAAGCGGCACGAGGCCCTTCACGACGCGAGCGCCGTGACGCTCCTCCATGGCCTGGATCTGGCCACGGCGGGAGTTGATGTCGCCGATGACGTCACCCATGTAGTCCTCGGGCGTGGTGACCTCTACGGCCATCATCGGCTCAAGGAGCACGGGAGAAGCCTTGCGCGCGGCCTCCTTGAAGGCCTGCGAACCGGCGATCTTGAACGCGAGCTCGGAGGAGTCGACCTCGTGGTAGCCACCGTCGAGAAGAATGACGCGGACGCCGGTCATCTCGTAGCCCGCCAGGATGCCGAACTGCATGGCTTCCTGCGCACCCGCGTCGACCGAAGGGATGTACTCCTTCGGGATGCGGCCACCGGTGACCTTGTTCACGAACTCGTACGCCGGACCGTCGGTCTCGGTGATGGGCTCGATCGCGATCTGCACCTTGGCGAACTGACCGGTACCACCGGTCTGCTTCTTGTGGGTGTAGTCGTGACGCTCGACGCCCTTGCGGATCGTCTCGCGGTACGCGACCTGCGGCTTGCCGACGTTGGCCTCGACCTTGAACTCGCGCTTCATACGGTCGACCAGCACCTCGAGGTGCAGCTCGCCCATACCGCCGAGGATGGTCTGGCCCGTCTCCTCGTCCGAGTGAACGTGGAAGGAGGGGTCCTCCTCCGCGAGACGCTGGATGGCGACACCCAGCTTCTCCTGGTCACCCTTGGACTTGGGCTCGATGGCGACCTGAATGACCGGGGCCGGGAAGTCCATGGACTCCAGGATGACCGGGTTCTTGTCGTCACACAGCGTCTCACCGGTGGTGGTCTGCTTCAGGCCCATGACGGCGACGATGTCACCGGCGCCCACCGCGGCGATCTCTTCACGCTTGTTGGCGTGCATGCGGTAGATCTTGCCGATGCGCTCCTTCTTGCCCTTGACGGAGTTCAGCACCGCAGTGCCGGCCTCCAGGCGGCCCGAGTAAACCCGGACGAAGGTGAGCTTGCCGAGGTGCGGGTCGCTCATGATCTTGAACGCCAGCGCCGCGAGCGGCTCCTCGTCGGAAGGCTTGCGCTTCACGACGACCTCGGCGTCGCGGACGTCGTGGCCTTCGATGGCCTCGATGTCCAGCGGCGACGGCAGGTAGCGGACGACGGCGTCGAGCAGGGGCTGAACGCCCTTGTTCTTGAACGCCGTGCCACAGAACACCGCGGTGATCGTGGGCTCGCCCTTGCCCTTGCCGGAGCCGAGGATGATGCGACGGACGGCGGCGTGCAGCTGCTCGACGGAGGGCTCGTTGCCCTCCAGGAACAGCTCC
Source organism: Streptomyces sp. NBC_01351 (assembly GCF_036237315.1). Taxonomy (GTDB): domain Bacteria; phylum Actinomycetota; class Actinomycetes; order Streptomycetales; family Streptomycetaceae; genus Streptomyces. The sequence goes on from NZ_CP108356.1 coordinate 3,436,857, forward strand.
ATGATCTCGTCGTCGTTCTCGGCGACGGTCTCGACCAGCTTGCCGCGCCACTCTTCAGCAGCCTCGGTGTGCGTGGCCGGGATGTCGACGATGTCGTACATCTCGCCCTTGGTCGCCTCGGCGGACCAGACGAACGCCTTCATGGTGACCAGGTCGACAACGCCCTGGAAGTCCATCTCGGCGCCGATGGGGAGCTGCATGACGATCGGAACCGCACCGAGGCGGTCCTTGATCATGTCGACGCAGCGGTGGAACTCGGCGCCGGTGCGGTCGAGCTTGTTGACGAAGCAGATACGCGGCACGCCGTAGCGGTCCGCCTGACGCCAGACAGTCTCGGACTGCGGCTCTACGCCGGCCACACCGTCGAAGACGGTGACGGCGCCGTCGAGGACGCGGAGCGAACGCTCCACCTCGACGGTGAAGTCGACGTGACCCGGGGTGTCGATGATGTTGATCGTGTGGTCAACGTCTTCGAGGGGCCAGTGGCAGGTCGTCGCGGCAGACGTGATGGTGATACCACGCTCCTGCTCCTGCTCCATCCAGTCCATCGTGGCAGCGCCGTCGTGGACTTCACCGATCTTGTAAGACACACCGGTGTAGAACAGGATGCGCTCGGTGGTGGTCGTCTTGCCCGCGTCGATGTGGGCCATGATCCCGATGTTGCGGACCTTGGCCAGGTCAAGCGAAGTGGTAGCCATAAGGCTTCGGTCTTCTCTCGGTCTCGATGTGGGGTGGGACTACCAGCGGTAGTGCGCGAAGGCCTTGTTGGACTCGGCCATCTTGTGCGTGTCCTCGCGCTTCTTGACGGCAGCGCCAAGACCGTTGGAGGCGTCGAGCAGCTCGTTCATGAGGCGCTCGGTCATGGTCTTCTCACGACGGGCGCGGGAGTAACCCACGAGCCAGCGGAGGGCCAGGGTCGACTGGCGACCCGGCTTGACCTCGACGGGGACCTGGTAGGTCGCGCCACCGACACGGCGGGACTTGACCTCGAGGGACGGCTTGACGTTCTCCAGCGCGCGCTTCAGCGTGATGACCGGGTCGTTGCCGGTCTTCTCGCGGAGGCCTTCCATGGCGCCGTAAACGATGCGCTCGGCGGTGGAGCGCTTGCCGTTCAGGAGGATCTTGTTGATGAGCGAGGTCACCAGAGGAGATGCGTAGACCGGGTCGATGATGACCGGGCGCTTCGGGGCGGGGCCCTTACGAGGCATTCTTACTTCTCCTTCTTGGCGCCGTAGCGGCTGCGGGCCTGCTTGCGGTTCTTGACAGCCTGGGTGTCAAGCGCACCGCGGATGATCTTGTAACGAACACCCGGCAGGTCCTTCACACGGCCACCACGCACGAGCACGATCGAGTGCTCCTGCAGGTTGTGTCCCTCACCCGGAATGTAAGCGGTGACCTCGATGCCAGAGGTCAGACGCACACGCGCGACCTTGCGCAGCGCCGAGTTCGGCTTCTTCGGGGTGGTCGTGAACACACGCGTGCAGACGCCGCGACGCTGGGGCGAAGCCTCAAGCGCGGGGGTCTTTGTCTTCTCGACCTTGTCCTGCCGGCCCTTACGGACCAGCTGCTGGATCGTAGGCACTACTTCTCCGGTTTCTGTGTGCCGTTAGTGAAGCTAACCTGGAACATTTGCCGACCCACGCGGTCGGGTGTGTCGGATCCTGCACGCCTTCACCGAAGTGAAAGAGGGCGCGGATCGCGGTGTGGTCTTCTCGGCTCACCGCGGGGTCTCAAGCACACGCGGGAGCCCAGGGCACACCCCAGGCACAAGGTCAGAGCGTACCTACCTCACAGAGGTAGGTCAAAACAAATGCCCAGCACGAAAACACACCGGGCGCAAGCCGGACGCAGCGGCCGGTTCCGCCCGACCTCCGCCCGCGGTACCGCGCCCTGCGTGTGGCGCCTCGCGGCGTCGCGTCAGTCCCGGGCCCGGCGGCGGGCCTCGGCGGCGGCCGGTACGTCGGCGGGGGCCTCGGCGGGAACCTCGCCCGGGGCCGCGTCGGGCTCCAGGAACTGGCTGACCACCTTGACGAAGACCTCGCGGCGGGCCTCGGGGACGCCGAGCCACTGGGCGAAGTCCTCGATGGTGGGCCGGCGGCCGCCGGGGGGCAGGTCCTGCGAGGTCAGCGGGAGTTCCTCGGGGGCCACCCGGCCGGAGCGGATCAGCATGTCGCGCACCGAGACTCCGAGCAGCGGGGCGATCCGGCGCATGGTCTCCAGGTCGGGCATGCTCTGGCGCTGGAGCAGCCGGGTGACGGCGGCACGGTGCACCCCGGCCTCGTCCGCGATCCTCGACTTGCCGCCGCCTCGCGGGCTGTCGATGTCGTACCCGCGCTGCCGCATCAGGGTTTCCACCCAGGCCGCGAACGCGTCCAGTTCGAGAGTGCTCATATGCCGCTCCTCAGTCCGCAATCCGCAGTCCGCACCATGACAACACACTTTAACGTGCTTGCGCGCACGGAATTACGTCTTCCACGAATCCATCACATACGGAGCTAGGGGCTGCCCCAGGCGGTCTTGATTGCGCGCTCGCACGCAACGTGTCACAGTGGCTCCGCCGTGAGCCACGGCCGTCACACCCGCGGAGTCGCCATGCCCCTTGCCCCGTCCCCAGTCCACCCGACCGCCGGATCCACGCCCGCGTCGACCGCCGCGTCGCCCGTCGCGTCCGCCGCAGTGCCCGTTGCCGCGTCCACCGCCGCGCGGGTCGACGCGCCCACCGCCGTGCCGGTCGCCGCCTCGCCCGCCGTGCCCTGGCCGTGGCAGGACTCCGCCGCCTGCGCCGGCCTCCCGCCCGCCGTCGTCTTCACCAAGCGGGCCAAGGTCGCGGCCCCCGCCCTGCGCGCCTGCGCCGTCTGCCCCGTCCGGCGCGAGTGCGAGCAGGCCGTCGCACCGGCCCAGAGCTGGTTCGACGGGGTCTGCGGCGGCCGCCTGTGGCGCAACGGCCGGCCCGCCGCCCTCGCCTCGTCCTCCGGGAGCCCCCGTGTCTGACCGCAGCACCGGCCACACCGCCCTGTGGATCGCCTCGCTGATCCGCCACTTCCCCGAACTGTGCGAGGAGCTGGCCCCCGGCCGCGCCGCCCCCTCCTCCTTCCACGTGCCCGCCCCCCGCACCCCGCGCGACGACGAGCTCGTCCGCGAGGAGCGGCGCGAGGCGCTGCTTCTCCAGCAGCGCCACGGCCTGGCGGTCCCCGGCCACGGCTCCGCCCCGGTCCGGCTGCACGTGTCCGACACCATCCGGGACATCACCGACGGCGTGGTCGAGCTGGAAGAGGCCGTGTGCGCCCGGCTCGGCATCCCGCGGCCCCGCCGCGCGCCGGTGCCGGAGCGGCTGCGGCGCCTCGCCGGGCTGCTGGCCGAGATCGAGGCGCAGCCCGTCCTGGCACGGCACGTGCGCGACGAGACCCGCCGGATGGCCCGCCGCTGCGCCCGCGTGCTCGGCGACACCGAGCAGGTGGTGCGGGTCTCGGGGCGCTGCCCCTGGTGCGACTCCGTCTCGCTGCGCGCCTTCCCCGACCGCCGTGCCGTGCTGTGCGTGAACCCGGCCTGCCGGTGCACCGCCGAGGACTGCGGCTGCCACGACGATCCCGCCTACCGCCACCTGTGGCCCGAGACCGAGTGGGCCACGCTGGCCGCCGAATCGGGCTGCCGCACCGAGGAACTCGACTCCGCGATGGAAGGCACCCCGCAGTGATCTCCTCCTTCTCCCCGCTCCCCTCCCTGATCCCCGGCCCGGTGGCCGCCCACGAAGCCGGGGTCGCCCCGGCCACCATCCGCAAGTGGGTCCAGTTGGGCCGGCTCACGGCGGCGGGCAAGGCGGGGCGCGCGCAGCTGTTCCGGCTGGAGGACGTGTTCGCCGCCGAGCGCGCCGCCAGCCGGCGCCTCCCCGCCTGACCCCGCGCCACCCGCACCCAGTGCCCGGTACCGCCCGTACATACGAACGCCGGATGCCCGGTCTCCCCCGTGGAGGCCGGGCATCCGGCGTTCGTGCGTACGAGGGGGCGCGCGTGGGACCCGTACGGAAAGAGCCGCGCGGGCAGCTCGTAAGAACCGACCGCCCGAACTTGTTGCGCGCGCGCACGCAACGTGTCACAGTTGGTGCAGCGGCAGAGCTGCGCCCGCAGGACGGGCGGCGGCCGGCCGCTCCCCCCGCCGGGCGGTGCCCGTCCCCCGCCCCCCCTTCGGGCACCGCCCGGCATCCCCGCCACCCACCAGCTGAGGTGATCCGTCGTGACCACTCCCCCGAGTGCCTTCCCCGACGTCGAGGCCCTGGTCGTCGACGTCCTCAAGGCCGACCCCGCGCTGTCCGCGGCCACCGTCGCCGTGGAGCCGCCCGCCGGCTTCAACGGCACGCAGGCGGCCGTCCTGGTCAACCGCCGCGGCGGCGCCTGGACAGGTGACCTGCACGTCGACATGCCGCTGATCGAGCTGGAGGTGTACGGCCCGAGCAAGGCGGCCGCCCACACCCTGGCCAACGCCGCGCGCCGCGCCCTGCTCGCCACCCTCGGCAAGCGGGTCGGCGTGAACACCTTCACCGACGTCGTCGAGTACGACGGCCCGCGCTGGCTGCCCGACTACCTCTACACCGCGGCCAACCGCTACACCTGCGTGCTCCAGGTGTCCCTGAGCGTCTTCTGACGCCCCCACAGACCAAGGCCCTGCCGTCCGGCGGGGCCTTTGCCGTACCCGGACCCGGACACCCCCGCGGTCCGGTGCGGCAGACCTCTATATAAGGAGAAGCATCACCATGGCAGGAAACTCGTCCGAGATCCGCGTCGCCGGTAGCGGCCGCCTCTTCGTCGCCGCCGCCGGTACGGCCCTTCCGACCGCCTTCACCGGTGCTCCGGACACCGACTGGGGCGCCAACTGGAAGGACCTCGGCTACACCACCGCCGACGGCGTCACCTTCTCCAAGAAGGACAAGCTGGAGCCGGTCGACTCGTGGCAGGCCGTCAGCCCGGTCCACTTCACGTACTCCGACCGGGACCTGTCCCTGAAGTTCTCGCTGCTCCAGTTCAACGAGCTGACGCTGCCGTTCTTCATGGGCGGTGGCGCGGTGGCCGACGAGGCGACCCCGTCCAACGGCATCTACCGCTACGACATCGCCGACTCCCCGAAGGCGGACACCCGCGCCCTCGGCATGGAGTTCACCGACACCAAGGCGAGCAACGGCACCGTCGTGACCTACCGCTTCTACATCCCGCGCGGCCAGGTCACCGCCTCCGACGACATCAAGCTGGCCCGCAAGTCGGCCTCCACGCTGGGCGTCACCTTCACCGCCCTGCACTCGGGCGACGACAAGCCGCTGGCCAGCTTCATCATGAAGGACAGCGCGTACGCCGCCGGCTGATCCAGCCCTTGACGGGGGCGGGGCGGCCCACCCGGCCGCCCCGCCCCCACCCCTTCTTCTTCGCATTTCCCTTCACCCAGAGGAGACCCATCACCATGGCAGGCTTCGACGTCAACGCGGCCCGCGCCCAGCGCCAGGAAGCGCTCGGGCGCACCTGGTCCTTCGAGCTGGACGGCGAGACGTACACCCTTCCCACCGAACTTTCCCGCGCCGCGGCCAAGAGCCTGCGCAAGCTGGACGACAACGACGTGGACGGTCTGCTGCGACTCCTCCTGGGTGAGAAGCAGTTCACGCGCTTCGAGCAGCACGACGTCACGATGCAGGACATCGCCGCGATCCTCGAGGCCTACGGCAAGGAGTCCGGGCTCGGCCTGGGGGAAGGCTGAGCCTCGTCGAGTTCGTCGACGAACACGCCGAGGCCCTCGAAGCGGACCTGCTCCGCTACTACGGCAAGGACCTTCTCGACTGGCACCGCGGGGAGCTCTCCTCGCGGCGCCTCCAGGTCCTGATCAAGCACATGCCGCGGGACAGCGCCGTCAACCGGGAGCTGTTCGGTGAGGCCGCCGACTGGTCTGTGACCGATCACCTGCTGGCGGCGACCGTGGACCATCTGGCGGCCGCCAACTGGATGTTCTCCGTCGTCAACGCGGCGGAGGACTCCGACCAGCCGGATGCTCCGGAGCCGGTGCCGAGGCCGGACGGGAAGCCGTACGGCAGCTCGGACGACCTGGACTCGGAGTCGGGGGAGGCGCCGGGCACGACCGACGCCGTGTCCCCGGAAACCCTGGTCCGCTTCTTCGGCTGACCGACGACCGGGCTTTGCGGCCGGGTCAGCGGCTCTTCTCGGGGACCTCGGGGCGGCTCGCGCCGCCCCGGGTCTCCATTTCCGTCGCCAGAGCCCGAGCCCTGGCGGCCAGGCTCCGCCGTTCCGGTTCCCCTGTCGTCCCCGGCCCGTCCGCCGGGTAGTCGGCGGGGGTGCCTTGCGGACGGGGCTGCACGGGTACGGATTTCAGCGGCGGCACTATGGGCCGCCCGTTGCGCCGTACGACCTTCCGGCTCGCCGGGGGCGTGCGCCGCTCGCGCGCGTCCGCGCTCGCGCGGGAGGCGACGGGCTGCGCGAGCGGCTCTGAGCCCCGTGCCTCCTCGGGCTCGGGCGCGGCCTCGACCACGCCCTCGACCGCGGCTGCGGCCTCAGCCCCTACCGCGGCTTCCACCTCACCTCTGGCATCACCCGCGGCATCGCCCCCGACCACGTCCTCGGACCGCCGGTCCAGGATCTCCTGGGCACGGCGCATCCGCTCCTCGGTCTCCACCACCAGGGGCGACGGTTCGAGCAGCGTGGCGAACGGCAGCCGGATCACGGTGGCGCCATCGCCCTTGGCGGCGGTACGCCGGGCAGCCGTGTCCGTGCCACGGCCGCCGCCGGCAGCGTAGGCGTCGGCGACCCGCTTCTCGTACTCGCGGCGGATGCGCGGCAGTTCCTCGGACATGGCCTCGGCCCATCCGGCGGTGAAGGCGGCCGTCTCGCGGCGGTCGATCTCGGACCGCGGGATCAGGACGAGGTCCTCGGGTGCGTAGCCCGCCGCATGGACGAGTTCCGACAGGCGGGCGAACAGATGGGGCAGGTCAGGGGCCATTTCAAGCCAGTCAATGGCATGGTCACGCCTTCTGGCGCCCGTTTCCCTGTCCATGCGTCAGCACTGCCTTCCCGCCCCCGGGCTCCCCTCACGCCCCGAGTGACCCACGTTTTCCTGGGCGGGGGAGCAATGATCAAGCCTACCGCCTCGTCCGGAAACTCCCTGTTCGTTGTGCCGACCGTCACGGACGGGACGCGCCGAGGGAGCTTTCCAGCTCGACAAACATCGAACGAATGTTCCAGACTCTCTTCGCACACTCGTTCGACCACTGGTGCCCCCGCTCCCGATCCGCGGCGCCACCACACAGCAAGGGCAAGCAACTGGAAGGCAGGCGTCCATGACCCAGCAGGCCGAGGGATCACCGCAGTTCACGCTCCACGACCGCCTCAGCCAGCTCCTGGACGGACCCGCCCCCCTCGACAAGAGGGCGCTCCTCGGCTCCCTGTACGCGGAGATCACCACCCGTGAGACCCGCGCGTACACCGCCGGCTGGAACGACGCCCTCGCCGAGTCGCGGCGCCCCACGCAGTAGCCCCAGCCCTTCCTACGACCGAGCCCCCGCCGATGTTCGACCGGCGGGGGCTTCTCGGCGCTTGGCCCAACCAGCCGAAAGCGGAGGAAGACCCCCATGGCAATCGAAGACCCCCAGCCTTCACGGGTGATAGGCCCACCACCCGAGCCGCCCAAGCCGGGAGATAAACCACCCACACCCAAGCAACTGCTCGATCTCTACCTCCAGAACCCGCCGGACCTCGTCAAGCATCTGGGCGCGGCGAACCTCGTCACGAATGTCAGCCTGGCCGCACTCCTGGAGCCCATCGCCAAGGACATCAAGGAAATCCGCGGCGAGGTAGTAAACCCCTTCTTGGTGGAGATGCTGAAGCAACTCCGCCTCGAAGGAGCCGCCAACGCGCTCAAGAAGAGCCCCATCTACGAGGACAACCCGGATTGGTTGTGGTGGGTGGGTACCGGCATCGCCGGAATCATCGTCACCATCCTCGCCGCCCGCTTCATCGCCAAGCTCCCCGCCAGGATCGTCGGCGCCGCAAACGCCGCCGGGGACCTGACGCCGGAGCAGGTGCAGAACCTCCGCACCGAGCTCGACCTGACCAACCCGGCCCTGGCCGACTTCGTCAAGGAAGTGAGGCGGCTCCCCCGCGCCAAGGAACTGGCCGCCCGGGCGAAGGCCATCGGCACGCTCAACACGGCCGTGGCGAACCAGAACAACGGCGCGGTCGAGGCGGCCGCCGAAGCCATCCGCAAGCTCAAGACCGCCCTCAGGAACTTCGACCACAAGAAGATCCCCCGGGACCACGCGGCGCTGACGAAGACCGCCGACGCTCTCGACAAGCTGCGACTGGCGATCGGCCGACTGAAGCTCGATGACGTGAGGAACGCGACCTCGGCCCTGCTGCGCCTCAAGCTCGTCATCAGGAACCTCAAGCCCGAGAACATCCCCAAGTCGGGCGACATGCGCGCCGCCGCCAAGGCCGCCAACAGCCTCGACAAAGCCGCCCGCAATCTCAGGGGCTCCCTCACCCCGCTGGGTCCCGCGCTGCGGGGTGTCAGCACGGCCGCCGCGGCCACCGCCGGCGCCCTCGGCGCCTGATCCGCAGCCCCCACCCACAAAGGAGGTGTAACCACCATGTCTCTCGCGAGTTCCACCAAGCGCGCCTCGGACGCCCTGCGCAATCTCAAGACGCAGGCGTCCGGCGCCGCAGCCCCCGTCAAACGGGTCGGCGACGCCAGCCGCGGCGCTTCCGGCCAGCTCAAGACGCTCCGCACGAACGCCCAGGGCTCCACCGGCCAGCTCAAGAGCCTCAAGACCGCCGCCGACCAGGCCGAGCGGGCCATGTCCAAGGCCGGGCAGACCGGTCAGCGGGCCGGCACGCAGCTCGGCCGGTTCAAGACCGGCGCCGACCGGGCCGCCCAGGGCCAGGACAGGCTCAACAAGTCCATGCGGGGCAACTTCCTCGCCCGACTGCTCGAACTGTTCATGCCGCTCATCGAGAAGATCGTCGAAATGGCGATGCGCTCGAAGACCATGCAGGCCGTGATCCGGACCGCGTTCGGCGCCATCAGGAACGTGATCTCCGCGGTCATCAAGGCCATCGGCCCGATCATCCGCGGCGCCGGAAACCTGATCAAGTCGGTCTGGAACAGCGTCAAGAACGCCGTCATGCCGATCGTCAGGGCCATCGGCAGCGCCGTGTCGTCCGCGTTCAACGGCATCAAGTCGGTCATCGGCACCGTCATGAACGCCGTCCGCTCGGTCATCAGCAGCGTCTGGAACGGCATCAAGGGCATCATCATGCCGGTGGTCGACTGGATCAGGTCGGCCGTCCCCAACGCGTTCAACGCCGTCAAGGACCGGATGTCCAGCGCCTGGAACGGGCTCAAGGGCATCGCGTCCGGCGCCTTCGGCGCCATCGTCGGAGCGGTCAAGTCCCCGATCAACTCCGTCATCGGCCTGATCAACTCGATGATCAGCCGGATCAACCGGATCCGCGTCAGCGTCCCCGGCTGGGTCCCCTTCGTCGGCGGCAAGAGCTTCGGCGTCAGTCTGCCGAACATCCCCATGCTCGCCACCGGCGGTGTGGTCATGCCACGCAGCGGCGGTGTCCCGGCGATCCTCGCCGAGGCCGGCGAGGCCGAAGCCGTCCTGCCGCTGTCCAAGCTCGACCGTCTGCTGTCCCGTACGGCCGCCCGCGCCCGGATGACCTCCGCCGCCCCGGGCTCCGGTGAGGGTTCGGCCCTGCACATCGAGCACTACTACGCCGCGCAGAACACCGACCCGCAGCGCACGGCCGACGCGCTGATGTACCTGGCGAAGGCGCGCGGATGAGTGCGGCCGTCGTCGCGAACCCCTTCGCCCGCCTCACGAGGTCGATGGGCGGTGTCCGTACCCACGCCGTGGCGGCCACGCGGAACGCCCGCCAGGTCACCTCGTCGCTGAAGCAGATCGGCTCGACGGCGAAGAAGGCCGCCACCGACGCGACAGGGCTCGCGTCGGCGGCCTCCCCGGCCGGCAAGGTCCTCTCGACGCTGAAGACCCAGGCCACCGCCGCCGCGACCTCCGCGACCAAGGTCGGCCGCTCCGCGACCCTCGCGTCCACCGGCACCAAGCGGGTCGACTCCGGCGCCCGCGGGGTCGTGGCCTCGCTGCGGAAGCTGGGCGGGAAGACCGGCGGGGTCCTGGCGATCATCGGCGCCCTGCTCCCGGCCATCGGGATCGTCTCCACGCTCATGAGCACCTTCGGGATCGCCATGACCGTGGGCGCCGTCGTGATGACCGCGGTCAACGTGGCCATGCGGGCCAACCCGATCGGCTTCCTGCTCGGCATCCTGATCCCGCTCGGCGCCTGGCTGATCGAGCTCGCCATGAACTCCGAGACCGGCCAGCGCCTCATCGAGCAGACGTTCACCGTGGTCCTGGGCGTGTTCGAGGAGTACCTGAAGGTCCTCATCCCGGTGCTCGCGTTCGTCGGCTCGATCGTGGCCTCGTACTTCAAGGGGTACTTCGGCGTCATCACGTCGGTACTGGGCGGTCTGCGCGGAGCCGTCAACGGCTTCTCCCAGACCGGCAGCACCGCCCGCTCGGCCACCAGTGCGCTGCGCGGCATCGCGTCCGGCGCCTTCAACGCGATCATGGCCCCGATCCGCCCGGTGATCAACTTCCTGACCGACAGCCTCCCCGGCGCCTTCGGCCGCGTCAGCGGCGCCCTGTCCGGCTCGCTCGGCGGCATCGGCCGCATGGTGACCACCGGTATGCAGGCCGTGCTCGCCGTGGTCACCGGCCCGTTCAACGGCATCATCGCCTTCGCCAACTGGATCATCGACGGCCTGGAGGACCTCAGCTTCGAGCTCCTCGGCAAGAAGTTCGGCGTCGATCTCGACAAGATCCCGATGCTCGCCGAGGGCGGTGTCGTCTGGCCGATGTCCATGGGCTCGGCCCCTCGGATCAACCCCGTCTCCGACCTCGACCACCGTCGCGTCACCCCCGCCGACCCGCATTCCCTGAACAAGGGCCCCCACCGCGTACGGGTCTACCGGGAGGCAGCCGGCGCGGGCCCCCGATCCACCGCCGAGGACCTGCTCTTCCTCGCCGCCGCCCACGCATGAAACAGAACCCCCTGAGAGCGAGGTGACGGCCCGCCATGGCCGAGACCACCACAACCGCATACACCGCCGACCACGCACCCGGCTCACTCATCACCCAGGACGGGCAGATGCAGTGGGCCGGTCTGCTTATGGGCCCCGGCACCCCGTTCACCATCGACAAGTCGGGCCTGACCGGCTGGGAGGACCTGCCGGAGTACGACAGCTCCGACGCCGAACGCCCCACGGGGCACGGCGCCTGGCCCGGTGCCCGCTACGCCAAGCCCCGCAAGATCGGCGGCACGGTGTGGATGCTGCCCGAGCGCGGCGCCTCGCTGGCCACCGTACGGATCCTGCGCCAGGCGATGAACCTGGGTGACGAGGAGCGCTGGCTGGCGGTACGGCTGCACGGCGAGGTCCTGGCCGTGCGGGCCAGGATCAGCCAGCGGGTGCTGCCCGCCGACCGGGTGTACGCCACCCAGGGCGCGGCCAAGGCCGCCGTCCAGTGGACGGCGACCGATCCGCGCCGCTACCTGACCAGCGAGCAGAGCACCATCGTCCCGGCGCCGGAGCCGGAGAGCGGCCTCGTCTGGCCGCTGGTCTGGCCCCTCAACTGGGGCCAGGCCGCCAAGACCGGCGACGCCGGGGCCGAGAACACCGGCTCCGCCCCCACCCATCCGGTGATCACCTTCCGCGGCCCGTGCGGCACCCCCTCGGTGACCGAGCGGACCACCCGCCGCCGCCTGCGCTACGCCATCGACCTGACGGCCGGCGACCAGCTGGTGGTCGACACCCTGGCCGGCACGGTCACCCTCAACGGCACCGCATCGCGCCGCCACACGGCCACCGCGGACAGCAGCCCCGAGGAGCTGTTCGCCTTCGAGCCGGGCGTCGCCGAGCTGTCGTTCCGCCCGGACAGCGCCGAAGAGGGCGCCTCGATGACCGTCAGCTGGCGCAGCGCGGACTGGTAGCCGGGCCCGTGCCCCTCCCCGCCCTTCACGAGAGGAACGCTCCATGACCGTCCGGGCAGCCTGGCTCACCCCCACCGGCCAGACCCGCGAGGACACCCGCATCGCGCTGTCCGCACTGCTCACTCCCAATGGCCAGCTCGACGCCAACATCCCGCTGAAGTCCCGGGGCGGCGTCGTCCCCGGCGGCCTCACGCTCACCGCGGTCTCCGCCATGCAGTGCTCCATCGGCACCGGGCGGGCCGTCATCCAGGGCGACACCAACCAGGGCGCCTACATGGTCGCCGTCACCGTGCCGGAGAGCCTGACCCTCGCGGACGGCGATCCCCAGCTGGACCGGATCGACCTGATCGAGCTGGTCGTACTGGACGACGCGTACGACGGCAGCGGCAAGACCGAGGCCCTGGTGCGCCTGGTCAAGGGCACCCCGGCGGCCGTACCGGTGGCCCCGGCCACCCCCTCCGGCACCGCCATCCCGCTGTACTCGATCAAGGTCAAGGCCGGTACCTCCGCGGGCAACGGCGGCGTCACCTGGTCCGAGGCCGTCAGTCTGCGGTACCCGACGGTCGCGCTCGGCGGCATCGTCCCGGCCGACGGGTTCAAGGGCGCGTACGTGGGCCAGTACCGCGACGCCGGCGGCAAGTTCCAGCGCTGGGACGGCGCCACCTGGGTGTCGTACGCGCCGGAGGTCGGCGGCATCGCCCCGGCGGGCAAGCTGACGACGGGCACGTACGTCGGCCAGTACCGGGACGGCGCCGCCGGTGTGCTGCAGCGCTGGGACGGGACCACCTGGCAGTACGCGGAGGGCCGCACCGCGGTCCTTTTCAGCGCCTCCCAGACCGCGATGCAGTCCATCCCGTCCTCCAGCACGAGCGGCTGGTACGCCGTCACCCTGCAGACCGTCGACATCGACGACCTGACCGGCTGGAACGGCAACGACACCTACACCGTGCCGCGCACCGGCTGGTGGCGGGTGTCCGGGCAGGTGGTCTTCTCCGCCGACTCGACCACCGGCTCCCGCGGCGCCCGCCTGATGGTCGCCGGCGCCGGGATCCCCCGCGCCACCTGGCTCGTCGGCGCCGGCCCCGGCGCCACCGCCGTCGGCGGCCAGGCGCTGGTCAAGCTGACCGCCGGCCAGACCCTCCAGCTGCACGCCCACCAGAACAGCGGGGCCGCCGTCCGCACCTTCGGCGGTTCGGGTTACGCCTGCTCGCTCGCCGCCGAGTGGATCAGGTCCTGACGGGCGGTCGCCGCCCGTCCCTCCCCCGCCGCCTTCCCCTTCCCCTTCCCGGAAACGGAGTCATTCGATGAACCTGCGCGCCAGCTGGGTCGCACAGACCGGCCAGACCCGCGAGGACACCCGCCTCACCCAGATCGGGGCCACCACCCCGGTCGACCCGATCCGGGCCCGCTCGGGCATCCTGCCCGGCTCGTACACCGGCCAGCACCGGGTCTCCGGCTTCTGGCTGGAGGGCAAGTCCGCCATGGCCGCCACCCTCTACAACGGCCGGGCCGTCGTCCAGGGCCTGCACCCGCAGGGCGTCTACCCGCTGGCCATGATCGAGGACGCCGTCCTCACCTTCGCCGACGGCGACGCCCAGGCCGGCCGCATCGACCTGGTCTGCCTGCGCGTCTACGACGGCTCCTACGACTCCTCCAACAAGTGGCAGGCCGTCGCCGAGGTCGTCCAGGGCACCCCGTCCGCCACCCCGGTGGCGCCGCCGACCCCGCCGCTCTCCCTCGCGCTGTACACCGTCTCCGTCCCGGCCGGCACCAGCGCCGGCAAGGGCGGCATCAACTGGGGCAACGCCCTCACCGACCTCCGCGTCCCCGTCGTGTCCCTCGGCGGGATCCTGCCGGTGCTGGGCGAGGTCATCCCCGGCGCCTACCCGGGCCAGTACCAGGACGTCTCCGGCGGCGCGCTCCAGCGCTGGGACGGCAGCGCCTGGGTCTCGTACCCCTCGGCGCTCGGCGGCATCGCCCCCAAGGGCACCCTGACCACCGCCAGTTACGTCGGCCAGTACCGGGACACCCCGCAGCGGGTGCTGCAGCGCTGGAACGGCACGGCCTGGCAGCCTGCGTTCCCGGCGCCGATCTTCGTGGAGAGCCGCGACGCGGGTACCACCACCTCGACGACGTACACCGAGACGCTCCAGGGCACCGCCGTCACCGCGGTGAAGACCACCTTCAACGCCCCGACCTCGGGGTCGGTCCTGCTGAACTTCGGTGCCCGGACGACCAACGCCGCCAACAACGCCGCCTACGGCTACACCAGCGTGAAGGTCACCCAGGGCGCGACCGTGATCTGGGAGCCGGACGACGAACGGTCCGCGCTGCACGGCGGCGACAGGCCGTCCTCCGTCTCCACCATGCTCCGGCTCGCCTCACTGACCGGGGACGCCCCGTACACGGTGACCGTGATGCACCGCACGAGCACGGCGGGCGTGACGACGTACTTCGACAACATCTTCCTGCGCATCGACGCGCTGTTCTGAGTCTGGAGCACTCGATGAACCTTCGTACCGCCTGGCTCCCCGTCACCGGCCAGACCCGCTCCGACACCCGCGTCGCCTCCCTCGGCGCCCTCACCCCCACCTCGCCCGTCGCCACCCGGTCCGGGATCCTGCCCGGCTCCAGCGACGGCAAGTGGCGGATCTCCGGATTCACCGTCACCGGCACCACCGCGATGACCGCGACCGTCTACCCGGGCCGCGGCGTCATCCAGGGCACCGACTCCCAGGGCGCCTACCCGGTCGCCCTCACCCAGCCCGTGCCCCTGGCGTTCGCCGACGGCCACGCCCAGTTCGGCCGGATCGACCTCATCGTGGTGCGCGTCTACGACGACGAGTACGACGCCTCCGGCCGTACCGAGGCCGTCGTGGAGGTCGTCCGGGGCACCCCGACCGCTACCCCGGTCGCCCCCGCGGCCCCGGCGCTCTCCCTCCCGCTGTACACGGTCACCGTCCCGGCCGGCACCAGCGCGGGCAACGGCGGCATCAACTGGAACAACGCCCTGACCGGCCTGCGGAACGCCACCGTGGCCATCGGCGGCATCCTGCCCGTCACCACGGACACCGCCATCGGCGCCTACCCGGGCCAGTACCGCGACAACTCGGGCACCCTGGAGCGCTGGGACGGCACAGCCTGGATGCCCTACCCGGCGAAGCCCGCATGGCAGAACTGGACGCCGGTGTGGACCACCTTCACCGGCAACGCCACGCCCTCCTTCGGCAATGCGGAGATCACGGCCCGCTACATCCAGCAGGGCCCGACCGTGCACATGAACTTCTCCATCATGTTCGGTACCACCACCACCTTCGGTACCGGGGGCAATGCCGGCGACAACTGGCGGTTCACCCTGCCGGTCAAGGCCCTCTCCGCGACCCGGTGCGTCGGCTTCGCCGAGCTGTGGCCGGCCACGAGCCCGATGAACCGGGTCATGGCCCGGATCCGCAACACCTCGACCACCTTCTTCGAGCTGGAGATCTCCTCCGGCATGCCGAACGGCGAGACCATCACCAACAGCGGCATCACGGACGCCGTCAGCCCGTGGGGGCCGGGCACGGCCTGGGCCGCCGGCGCAAGCATCCACGGCAGCGCCACCTACGAGGCGGCCACCCAGTGAGCGCCCAGACCCCCTACCGCGCGATCTTCTGCGATCTGCGCACCGACCGGACCATCGACATCCTGCCCCTGCGGGACGTCTCCATCGACGACTACATCGGCAAGCCCGGCGCCCTGTCCGGCACCATCCCGGTGCCGGACTCCGCCATCGCCACCCGCGTCGCCCGCATCGAGGAGGGCCGCACCGCGGTCTACCTGGAGCGCGGCGGCGACCTGTGGTGGGGCGGGATCATCTGGACCAGCACCCTGCAGAGCAGCGAGCGGGGCGTGGTCAGCCTCTCCATCCAGGCCGCGACCTTCGACTCGTACGCCGGCCGGCGCCGCATCCGCGACAAGATCTCCTACCCGGCTCCCGGCATCGACCAGCTTGCACTCGCCCGCGAGCTGTGGCGCAAGCTTCAGTCCGAGGAGACCCGGCTGGGCGGCAACATCGGTGTCACGTACGGGACGGAGACGTCCACCACGCTGCGGACGGGCTCGTGGCGGGACGGCGACGAGATCCTCTACTCCGAGGCGCTCGAGTCGCTGGCCACCGCGGAGAACGGCTTCGAGCACTACATCTCCGTCTTCCGCGACCCGGCGTCCGGGACCCGCACCCGCCAGCTGCGGCTCGGCAGCCCGCGCATCCACACGGGCGTCACCGATCTCGTACTGGACCGCCCCGGCGCGATCCTCTCGTACTCCTTCCCCCGCGACGCCACTCGCGGCGGCACCACCGCCCGGGCCCGCGGCGCCTCGTCCAACAACAACCAGGCCGAGGAGTCGAGGCCGAAGTTCTCGAAGGAACTGATCGACACGGACCTGATCAAGGGCGGCTGGCCGCTGATCGACCTGTCGACGGACCACAACGAGGCCTTCGACGAGACCACCCTGGACTCCCTCGCCAAGGCCGAACTGGCCCGGGCCCGGGGCGCGGTGATCATCCCTGCGATCACCATCCGGCTGGGCGATGTCGTACCCCCGACGCTGCTCGGCCGGACCGTCCGCATCCGGATCACCGACGAGTGGTTCTCGCAGGGGCTCGACGCCCGCTACCGGATCATCGGCGTCAAGGTCACCCCGCCGGAGCGGGGCCGTCCGGACACCGCCGAGCTCTACCTTGAGGAGGTCTGATGCCCCAGCTGCCCGAGGACATCATCGACCGGCTGACCGCGATGGAACGCCGGATCCAGCAGCTGTCCACGGCCGTCAACACCCGCCCCGCGCTGAACACCATCTCGGGCGGCGAGGTCAAGATCAGCGACGGCGGCTCCCTGTCCGTCGTCGAACCCGTCAACGGCACCAAGATCCTCGGCGTCGGCGCCTGGTCCCCGACCGAGTACGGCCTGGAGATCAAGCGCAAGAGCGGCAAGACCGTGCTGAGCGTGCGCAACGTCGTCACCGGCGACTACGACCAGGCCTTCCGCGTCTTCGACTCGTTCAACAACGAGATCCTCGCCGACGACGTGGTCACCGGCGGCCTCGCCCGCCCCTGGCTGTCCATGCTGCCGCCGCAGGACACCAGCACCACCCGCTGGCCGCAGACCAACGCGACCGGCTGGACCACCGTCGCCCGCTCGTTCAACCCGCTCTGGCAGCCCAAGATGCGGCTCTACTGCCTCACGGCGGCGGCCGCCGGGGTCACCGGCAAGATCCGGGTCCTCGTCGACGGCGAGACGTGGGGCCCCGAGGTCACCACCCCGACGGTCTTCGACAACACAGGCAAGGTCGTCCCGGACTTCAACGCCCGGTTCGGCAGCGTGGTCAAGATCGAGATCCAGGCGATGGTCACGGCCGGCACGGGCCTCGTCTACGTCCAGCCGATGATGCACTACGGCACCCAAAGCTAGGGAGGAGAAACCCATGAACATCGACCCGACCCTGCCCTGGGGCATCGCCATCGACTACGCGGGCCGCGCGACCGTCATCGAGGACGGCCACACCATCCAGGTCCGCGTGTACGACGCCGGCCTCGGCGGCACCCTCGAACCGGACCCGGTCAGCGGCTACCCGGCGGTGTACGTCACCGCCCAGTTCACCGAGAACGGCGACCTCGGCGCCCAGCTCCGCGGCTCCGGCCAGGTGATCCTCAACCCGCCGCCCACGGGCCCGGTCCTCCCCGACCAGACGGCGGTCGCCGAAGCGGTCGCAGCGTCCCTGGCGGACTTCGGGTCCCGCGTAGCGGCGTACACCACCCTCTGCTCCACGTTCACCCCCACAACCCCGTAGCCATACCCAGCCCCGCCAGGGCATACGCAGCCCCGCCGGCGTTTGAGGCGCGGGGCCCGGGCCGAAGCCCCAGCAGCGACTCCGCGCCCAACCCCCACGCACACCACCCGGGCCGCACCTCCACTCCCGCCGAGCCACAATCCAGCCCCGCCGGCGTTTGAGGCGCGGGGCCCGGGGCGGAGCCCCAGCAGCGGCGCCGCACCCACCCACCACGCCGCCCCAAAACCCAGCCCCGCCGGCGTTTGAGGCGCGGGGCCCGGGGCGGAGCCCCGGCAGCGGCGCCGCACCCACCCACCGGCCCCGCACCCACCCGCACGGCAAACCCACAGCCCCGAGCCCCCCCGGCCGGGGCTTCCGCATGCCCGAAGGAGACACCATGGCCACCCCACTCAGCGCCGACACCCTCCTCAACGCGCTCCGCGCAGAAGGCGTCCGCATCCAGGAACACCCCGGCTGGCGCACCCACAACCGCAACCACAAGGGCGCCTGGGGCCCCGTCAACGGCATCGTGATCCACCACACCGTCAGCACCGGCTCCGCCTCCAGCGTGGCCCTCTGCCGCGACGGCTACTCCGAGCTCCCCGGCCCGCTCTGCCACGGCGTGATCGACAAGGCCGGCATCGTCCACCTGATCGGCCACGGCCGCACCAACCACGCCGGTCTCGGCGACGGCGACGTCCTCGACGCCGTCGCCGCCGAGACCACCCTCCCCGCCCCCCGCCGCAACGACACCGACGGAAACGCCCACTTCTACGGCTTCGAGTGCGTCAACCTCGGCAACGGCAGCGACCCCTGGCCGGACGCCCAGCTCGACGCCATCGAGCGCGCCTCCGCCGCCCTGTGCCGCGCACACGGCTGGCAGGCCGCCTCCGTGATCGGCCACAAGGAGTGGACCGGCACCAAGGTCGACCCGCGCGGCTTCACGATGGAGTCGATGCGCGCCCGCATCAAGGCCCGCCTCGGCGGCGCCCCGGGCAGCGACGCCCCGAGCGGCGGCGGCACCACCACCCCGCCCTCCCCCTCGGCCCCGCGCTACCAGCCCTTCCCGGGCGCCGGCTTCTTCACCGCCTCCCCGAACTCCCCGATCGTGACCGCCATGGGCCACCGCCTGGTCGCCGAGGGCTGCTCGGCCTACTCGGTCGGCCCCGGCCCCCGCTGGTCGGAGGCCGACCGCCGTTCGTACGCCCGCTGGCAGCAGAAGCTCGGCTTCAGCGGCTCCGACGCCGACGGCTGGCCGGGCCGCACCTCCTGGGACGCCCTGAAGGTCCCGCACTCCGGCTGACCCCCACGCAGCTGACCCCCACGCACCACCGCACCACGAAAGAAGGCCCCCATGTCCGACGCCGCCAAGCGCACCCTCCGCACCATCGTCCAGACCGCCCTGGCCATCGCCGTACTCCTGCCCGCCGTCGTCGACGCCTCCGGCGTCCCCGCCACGCTCCCCTGGGTGGCCGCCGCCCTCGCCGCGGCCGGCGCCCTCGCCCGGGTGATGGCCGTACCCGGCGTCCAGGCCGTACTGCCCGGCTGGCTGCGCACGGAATGGCCGTACGACAGGGACCGCGCGCTCCTGGCCCTCATCACCAGCGAAGCCCACGCCACCCGCGCCGACCGCGCCGACCACGCGACCCGCGAGGAAGGCGACCACGCATGACCGACCCCGATCCGCTCTCCGTCGCCGTGGAGCTGGAACGGCTGCGCGGAACCATGGAAGCCGGCTTCGCCCGCGTCGACGGTTCGCTCGCGCTGCTCGTGCAGCGCAGCGACCAGACGGACCGGCAGCTCGCCGACCACGAGACCCGCCTCGACGCCCTGGAGCGCTCGCGCTGGCCACTCGCCAGTGTGACGGCGCTCGCGGCCGTCTCCGCGGTGGTCGTGACCGCCTGGCAGATCAGCGGCCAGTAGCCGCCGCCTCCGCGCACCGCGTCCGCACCTGCGCACAGCGGCTCCGCGCACCGCCTCCGCGCACCGGGGCGGCCCGTCCGGCCGGGCCGCCCCACCCCGGCGACCTAAACTGGCGGCTTGCCGTCGAGCAGCAGGGAGCAGGACATTGGGGACCGTGGCACCGGAGCCGACCGCCGTCGACTCTCCTCCCCCGGGAGGCCCGGACCGGCCCCCCCGCCGCCGCGCCGCCCGGCTCTACGGGCCGCTGCTCGCCTTCCTGATCACCTCGGCCGCGTTCTGCGCGGCCTGGGTGGCGCGCGGCACCTTCCCCTTCGGCAACACCGGCCGGGCCATCAACGACCAGGCCAACCAGTACGTGCCCTTCCACCGGGCGCTGTGGGACCTGGTCCACGGCCAGGCCGCCGGCGACGTGCTCTTCACCTGGCGCGGCGGCTTTGGCCAGCAGTTCCTGTCCGACTACTACACGTACCTCGGAAACCCCTTCTCCTGGCTGACCGTCCTCGTCCCGCGCGCCCACGTCGACCTCGCCGTCTTCGCGATCACCCCGATCACGATGGGCACCGCCGCCGCCCTGATGGCGGTGTACCTCGGCAAGCTGCACCCCGGCCCGTGGTGGCAGCGGGGCGTGCTCGGAGCCACGTACGGCCTGTGCGGCTGGGCTCTCAGCGACGCCTCCTACATCCCGATGTGGCTGTGGGGCCTGGTGGCGCTGCCCCTGCTCGGCATCGCCGTCGAGTGGTGCCTGGAGGAACGCCGCTGGCCGGGCGTGGCCCTGCTCGTCGCACTCGCCTGGTTCGGGAACTTCTACACCGCGATGATGGCGACGATGGCCGCCTGCGTGTTGCTGGCCATCCGCCTGATCACCCGCGACATGACGGGCGCCCAGCGCCTGCGCGCCCTCTGGCGCGCGGGGACCGCCGCGGCCACGGGCATCCTGCTCACCCTCCCCCTCCTCCTCCCCTCCTTCCTGTCCAGCGGCTCGGCGCAGCCCACCAAGGTCGGCGACTTCGACCCGGTCCGGATCGAGATCTTCCTGTCGGGCATGCTCCCGGCGACCCACCTGTGGGGCGGCCGCCCCCGCCTCTACGTCGCCTCGCTCGGCCTGATCCTGGCGGGCTCGTTCGTCCTCAACACGCGCATCGCGAAGCGGACCCGGCTGGTCTGGGCGGCCGCGATCCTCCTCGTCGCCAGCTCGTTCCAGTTCCCGCCGACCCAGTACGTGTGGCACGGCCTGGCCGTCCCGAACGGCAATCCGTACCGCGAGGCCTTCGTCTTCAGCGGCATGGTGGTGATCGTCGCCTGGCTGGCCCTGGCCAACCGGCCGCGCCCCCTGCACCTGGCCCTGTCCGCCGCCCTCCTCGTCGTGGCCACCTTCGTACTGCGCCACACCAACGACTTCGGCGGCTGGACCTGGCCCGCCGTCCTGGGCGGCGGCGCGCTCTCCCTCCTGGCGCTGGTCCTCCTCCGCCTCGGCGAGAAGCGCCGCTACCTGGTCCCCGTCGCCGCGGTCCTCATGGTCGGCGTGGTCTTCGCCGAGTCCACGGCGGCCGCCGTCAACGCGGACTCGCGCCGCGCCCGCGAGCGCTGGGCGAAGCCGTCCGCGACCTCGAACCAGTCGATCACCAACCACTTCGACGCCGTCCGCCGCGTGGACGGCTGGCCGGCCTACCGGACCGACTCGGGCGCGCCGCAGACCTCGTACAACGACGCCCTCGCCCTCCAGGCGGAAGGCCCGCAGTACTACAGCAGCTACCTGCCCGAGGTCACGTACCGCGCCCTCGAACCCCTCGGCTACGGCTACAAGAACGACGGCCGGACCTTCTTCGGCGCCGACAACCCGGTGCTCGACGCGATCTTCTCCATCGGCGCCCGCGTCCGCCCGGACACCGCCCCGAACAGCTGGACCGGCTCCACCTTCCCGGCTCCGCCGCTCGTCACGGTCCGCACGGCCCCCTACACCTCGCCCCACCCCGCGGACAGCGTCTACGCCCGCCAGGAGAACGTCCTCGGCGCCACCGTCTACGAGGTCCCCGAGGTCACCCGCGGCGGCACCGCCACCGAGCAGACGTACGCGGCCCGCTGCACCCCCGGCTCCGAGGCCTTCTGGTACTCCCCCGCCCTCTACGGCACCCTCACCACCGGCGCCACCGAGAAGCCCCTGGAGGACCGGATGACCGGGGTCACCCCCCTCGGCCCGGTCCCCGCCTCGGGCGAACTCGACGTCAAGGTGACCACGCGGACCAAGGACGCCACGGCCGGCACCCACCCCGTGGGCTGCCTGAACCGCGCGGCCCTCGACCGGACCGTCAGCCACCTCACCGCCACCGGCGCGACCTCGGTCGACACGGGCGGCCACACCATCGAGGCCACCCTCCCCCCGGGCGCCCGCGGCACCGCCGTCCTGGCGATGACGAACGTCCCCGGCTGGCAGTGCTCGGCCCCGATCCGTGACTTCCACGGCCTGGTCTCCCTGGACCTCCCCGCGGACACCACGAAGCTCTCCTGCACCTTCACCCCGAAGGGCCTCACCCCGGGCCTCACCGGCGCGGCCCTGGCCCTCCTCACCCTGGTCTCCGTCACGGTCGCCGCCCGCCGCCGCCGCGCCTGACCCACGCGCACCCCGGACGGGAAACGAAGAAACCCCCCGCCGCTCCTCTCGGAGCGGCGGGGGGTTTCTTCTTACGAGCTGTACGAGCTACTAGCCGTTGTACGGGCCGTAGTCGTAGTCCTCCAGCGGGACAGCCTGGCCGGAGCCGGTGCCGAAGGGCGAGTAGTCGATGTCGTCGTAGCCGACGGCCGAGTACATCGCGGCCTTCGCCTCCTCGGTGGGCTCGACCCGGATGTTGCGGTAGCGGGCGAGGCCCGTACCGGCCGGGATGAGCTTACCGATGATGACGTTCTCCTTGAGGCCGATCAGGGAGTCGGACTTGGCGTTGATCGCCGCGTCCGTCAGAACCCTGGTCGTCTCCTGGAAGGACGCCGCCGACAGCCACGACTCGGTCGCGAGCGAGGCCTTGGTGATACCCATCAGCTGCGGACGGCCGGAGGCGGGGTGACCGCCCTCGGTGACCACACGACGGTTCTCGGTCTCGAACTTCGACCGCTCGACCAGCTCGCCCGGCAGGAGCTCCGCGTCGCCGGACTCGATGATCGTCACGCGGCGCAGCATCTGCCGGATGATGATCTCGATGTGCTTGTCGTGGATCGACACGCCCTGCGAGTTGTAGACCTTCTGGACTTCGCCGACCAGGTGGACCTGGACGGCACGCTGACCGAGGATGCGCAGCACGTCGTGCGGGTTGGTGGCACCCATGGTGAGCTTCTGGCCCACCTCGACGTGGTCGCCCTCGTGCACGATGACCTTGGCGCGCTTGGAGATCGGGAACGCCGTCTCCTCGCTGCCGTCGTCGGGCGTGATGACGATCTTCTTCGTCTTCTCGGTCTCCTCGATCCGCACGCGGCCGGCGGCCTCGGAGATCGGGGCGACACCCTTCGGGGTACGGGCCTCGAAGAGCTCGACGACACGCGGCAGACCCTGCGTGATGTCGTCACCGGCCACACCACCGGTGTGGAAGGTACGCATCGTCAGCTGGGTACCGGGCTCACCGATGGACTGGGCGGCGATGATGCCGACCGCCTCACCGATGTCGACCAGCTTGCCGGTGGCGAGCGAGCGTCCGTAGCAGAAGGCACAGGTGCCGACCGCGGACTCGCAGGTCAGGACCGAGCGGGTCTTGACCTCCTCGACGCCGTTGGCGACCAGGGCGTCGATGAGCACGTCACCGAGGTCGACGTTGGCCGGCGCGATGACCTTGCCGTCGATGACGACGTCCTCGGCCAGCATGCGGGCGTAGATCGAGGTCTCGACGTCGTCGGCCTTGCGCAGCACGCCGTCCTCGCCGCGAACGGCGATCTTCAGCTTCAGACCGCGCTCGGTGCCACAGTCCTCCTCGCGGATGATCACGTCCTGCGAGACGTCCACCAGACGACGGGTCAGGTAACCCGAGTCGGCGGTACGCAGGGCGGTGTCCGCCAGACCCTTACGGGCACCGTGCGTGGAGATGAAGTACTCCAGAACGGTGAGGCCCTCACGGAAGGACGCCTTGATCGGACGCGGGATGGTCTCGTTCTTCGCGTTCGACACCAGACCACGCATACCGGCGATCTGTCGCATCTGCATCATGTTTCCTCGGGCACCCGAGTCAACCATCATGAAGATGGGGTTCGTCTTGGGGAAGTTCGCGTTCATCGCCTCGGCAACCTCGTTGGTCGCCTTGGTCCAGATCGCGATGAGCTCCTGCGTGCGCTCGTCCTTGGTGATCAGACCGCGCTCGTACTGCTTCTGGACCTTCTCGTCCTGCTCCTCGTAGCCCTTGACGATGGCCTTCTTGGCCTCGGGCACGACGACGTCGGAGATGGCCACGGTGACGCCCGAACGGGTCGCCCAGTGGAAGCCGGCCGCCTTCAGGTTGTCGAGCGTCGCCGCCACGATGACCTTGGGGTAGCGCTCCGCCAGGTCGTTGACGATCTCGGAGAGCTGCTTCTTGCCCACCGAGTAGTCGACGAACGGGTAGTCCTCGGGCAGCAGCTCGTTGAAGAGCGCGCGGCCCAGGGTGGTGCGCAGACGGAAGCTGTCGCCCGGCTGGAACTCCTGCTCGCCCTCTTCGGCGACCGGGTGCACCCAACCGCGCGGCGGGATGGTGCCCACCGGGAAGCGGATGTCGACGGCCGACTGGAGAGCCAGCTCACCGTTGTCGAACGCCATGGTCGCCTCGGCCGTGGAGCCGAACGCGCGGCCCTCGCCCTTGACGTCACGGAGCTCGCCGTCGGTGGTGAGGAAGAACAGACCCAGCACCATGTCCTGGGTCGGCATGGTGACGGGACGACCGTCGGCCGGCTTCAGGATGTTGTTCGAGGACAGCATCAGGATGCGGGCCTCGGCCTGCGCCTCTGCCGAAAGCGGCAGGTGCACGGCCATCTGGTCACCGTCGAAGTCCGCGTTGAACGCGGTGCAGACGAGCGGGTGGATCTGGATGGCCTTGCCTTCGACCAGCTGGGGCTCGAAGGCCTGGATGCCGAGGCGGTGCAGCGTGGGCGCACGGTTCAGGAGAACCGGGTGCTCGGCGATGACCTCTTCGAGCACGTCGTAGACGACCGTGCGGCCGCGCTCGACCATGCGCTTCGCCGACTTGATGTTCTGCGCGTGGTTCAGGTCGACCAGGCGCTTCATCACGAACGGCTTGAAGAGCTCCAGCGCCATGGCCTTGGGCAGACCACACTGGTGCAGCTTCAGCTGGGGACCGACGACGATCACGGAACGCGCGGAGTAGTCCACGCGCTTGCCGAGAAGGTTCTGACGGAATCGACCCTGCTTGCCCTTCAGCATGTCGCTGAGGGACTTCAGGGGACGGTTACCGGGACCGGTCACCGGACGACCACGACGACCGTTGTCGAAGAGGGCGTCCACGGCCTCCTGAAGCATGCGCTTCTCGTTGTTCACGATGATCTCGGGAGCACCGAGGTCGAGGAGACGCTTCAGACGGTTGTTGCGGTTGATCACGCGGCGGTACAGGTCGTTCAGGTCGGAGGTCGCGAAGCGGCCACCGTCCAGCTGCACCATCGGACGCAGGTCCGGCGGGATCACCGGCACGCAGTCCAGAACCATGCCCTTGGGCTTGTTGCTGGTCTGCAGGAACGCGGAGACGACCTTGAGGCGCTTGAGCGCACGGGTCTTCTTCTGGCCCTTGCCGGTACGGATGATCTCGCGGAGGCGCTCGGCCTCCTCCTCGAGGTCGAAGGACTCCAGGCGCTTCTGCAGCGCGGCGGCGCCCATGCAGCCGTCGAAGTACGTGCCGAAGCGGTCACGCAGCTCGCGGTACAGGAGCTCGTCGCCCTCCAGGTCCTGGACCTTGAGGTTCTTGAAGCGGGCCCACACCTCGTCGAGGCGGTCGATCTCGCGCTGGGCGCGGTCACGGAGCTGCTTCATCTCGCGCTCGGCACCTTCGCGCACCTTGCGGCGTACGTCGGCCTTCGCGCCCTCGGCCTCGAGCTCGGCCAGGTCGCTCTCGAGCTTCTTGGCACGGCCTTCGAGGTCCGCGTCACGGCGGTTCTCGATCTGCTGGCGCTCGACGGAGACGTGCGCCTCCAGCGACGGGAGGTCGCGGGTGCGACGCTCGTCGTCGACGAACGTGATCATGTACGCGGCGAAGTAGATGACCTTCTCGAGGTCCTTCGGCGCGAGGTCCAGCAGGTATCCGAGGCGCGACGGGACGCCCTTGAAGTACCAGATGTGGGTAACGGGAGCGGCAAGCTCGATGTGGCCCATCCGCTCACGGCGCACCTTGGCGCGCGTGACCTCGACGCCACAACGCTCACAGATGATGCCCTTGAAGCGGACACGCTTGTACTTGCCGCAGTAGCACTCCCAGTCCCGGGTAGGACCGAAGATCTTCTCGCAGAAGAGTCCGTCCTTCTCGGGCTTGAGGGTGCGGTAGTTGATGGTCTCCGGCTTCTTGACCTCGCCGTGCGACCAGGTTCGGATGTCGTCCGCGGTGGCAAGGCCGATCCGCAGCTCGTCGAAGAAGTTGACGTCGAGCACTGTGCGTCAATCCCTCTTTCGGGGTCGAGTCTCAATCATGGTCTGAACGGTCCCGGGGATGACGGGGGGCTCTTGAGCGAGCCCCCCGTCAGGCCCGTCAGACCTCTTCGACGCTGCTCGGCTCGCGCCGGGACAGGTCGATACCGAGCTCCTCCGCCGCGCGGAAGACGTCCTCGTCGGTGTCGCGCATCTCGATGGACATGCCGTCCGAGGACAGCACCTCCACGTTGAGGCAGAGCGACTGCATTTCCTTGATGAGCACCTTGAAGGACTCGGGAATGCCCGGCTCGGGGATGTTCTCGCCCTTGACGATGGCCTCGTAGACCTTCACGCGGCCGGTGACGTCATCGGACTTGATGGTCAGCAGCTCCTGGAGGGCGTAAGCGGCGCCATAAGCCTCGAGCGCCCACACCTCCATCTCACCGAAGCGCTGGCCACCGAACTGCGCCTTACCACCCAGCGGCTGCTGCGTGATCATCGAGTACGGACCGGTCGACCGAGCGTGGAGCTTGTCGTCGACCAGGTGGTGGAGCTTGAGGATGTACATGTACCCGATCGAGATCGGGTCCGGGAACGGCTCGCCGGAGCGGCCGTCGAACAGACGCGCCTTGCCGGACGACTGGACCAGGCGGTCGCCGTCACGGTTCGGGATGGTGTGCTCGAAGAGGCCCGCGAGCTCGTCCTCGCGCGCACCGTCGAACACCGGGGTGGCGACGTTGGTACCGGGCGCGACCTTGTCGGCACCGATGACCTTCAGACGCTCGGCCCACTCCTCGCCGAGGCCGGAGACGTCCCAGCCGCGGCTGGCGAGCCAGCCGAGGTGGATCTCCAGGACCTGTCCCGGGTTCATTCGGGACGGGACACCCAGCGGGTTCAGGATGATGTCGACCGGCGTGCCGTCCTCAAGGAAGGGCATGTCCTCGATCGGAAGGATCTTGGAGATGACACCCTTGTTGCCGTGGCGGCCGGCGAGCTTGTCACCATCGGTGATCTTGCGCTTCTGGGCGACGTAGACGCGGACCAGCTGGTTCACGCCCGGAGGAAGCTCGTCGCCCTCCTCGCGGTCGAAGACGCGGACACCGATGACCTTGCCGATCTCACCGTGAGGGACCTTGAGCGAGGTGTCACGCACCTCGCGGGCCTTCTCACCGAAGATCGCGCGGAGCAGGCGCTCCTCCGGGGTCAGCTCGGTCTCACCCTTGGGCGTGACCTTGCCGACCAGGATGTCGCCGGCGACGACGTCCGCACCGATGCGGATGATGCCGCGCTCGTCGAGGTCCGCGAGGACCTCCTCGGAGACGTTCGGGATGTCCCGGGTGATCTCCTCGGGGCCGAGCTTGGTGTCACGGGCGTCGACCTCGTGCTCCTCGATGTGGATCGAGGAGAGGACGTCGTCCTGCACGAGGCGCTGCGACAGGATGATCGCGTCCTCGTAGTTGTGACCTTCCCACGGCATGAACGCGACGAGCAGGTTCTTGCCGAGGGCCATCTCGCCCTCTTCGGTCGCCGGTCCGTCGGCGAGGACCTGGGACTCGATGATCCGGTCGCCCTCGTTGACGATGACCTTCTGGTTGACCGAGGTGCCCTGGTTCGAGCGGGAGAACTTGGCGACGCGGTACGTGGTGTACGTGCCGTCGTCGTTGGCGACGGTGATGTAGTCGGCCGAGACCTCCTGGACGACACCGTCCTTCTCCGCACGGATCGAGTCACCGGCGTCGACCGCACAGCGGTACTCCATGCCGGTGCCGACGAGCGGGGCCTCCGCCTTGATGAGCGGAACGGCCTGGCGCATCATGTTCGCGCCCATGAGGGCACGGTTGGCGTCGTCGTGCTCCAGGAAGGGGATCATCGCGGTCGCGACGGACACCATCTGGCGCGGGGAGACGTCCATGTAGTCGACGTCGTCGCCGGCGATGTAGTCGATCTCGCCACCACGACGGCGAACCAGAACGCGGTTCTCGGTGAAGCGCATCTCGTCGTTCAGGCCGGCGTTGGCCTGGGCGATGACGAAGCGGTCTTCCTCGTCGGCCGTCAGGTAGTCGACCTCGTCGGTGACGACGCCGTCGATGACCTTGCGGTACGGCGTCTCGACGAAGCCGAACGCGTTGACGCGGCCGTAGGACGCGAGCGAGCCGATCAGACCGATGTTCGGGCCTTCAGGGGTCTCGATCGGGCACATGCGGCCGTAGTGCGACGGGTGAACGTCACGGACCTCGAAGCCGGCCCGCTCACGGGACAGACCACCGGGACCCAGAGCCGAGAGACGACGCTTGTGCGTCAGACCCGACAGCGGGTTGTTCTGGTCCATGAACTGCGACAGCTGGCTGGTGCCGAAGAACTCCTTGATGGAGGCGACGACCGGCCGGATGTTGATCAGGGTCTGCGGCGTGATGGCCTCGACGTCCTGGGTCGTCATCCGCTCGCGGACGACGCGCTCCATACGAGCCAGACCCGTGCGGACCTGGTTCTGGATGAGCTCGCCGACGTTGCGCAGACGACGGTTGCCGAAGTGGTCGATGTCGTCGGTCTCGACGACGATCGAACGACCCGACTCACCGGTGGTCTCGGTCTCGCCCGCGTGGAGCTTCACGAGGTACTTGATGGTCGCGATGACGTCGTCGGTGGTGAGCACACCGGCGTCGAGCGGCTCGTCCGCGCCGAGCTTCTTGTTCACCTTGTAGCGGCCGACCTTGGCGAGGTCGTAGCGCTTCGGGTTGAAGTAGAGGTTCTCGAGCAGCGTCTGAGCGGCCTCGCGGGTCGGCGGTTCGCCCGGACGCAGCTTGCGGTAGATGTCGAGCAGCGCGTCGTCCTGGCCCTGGGTGTGGTCCTTCTCCAGGGTGGCGCGCATGGACTCGTACTCGCCGAACTCCTCGAGGATCTGCTCGGTGGTCCAGCCGAGAGCCTTCAGGAGGACGGTGACGGACTGCTTGCGCTTGCGGTCGATGCGGACACCGACCATGTCGCGCTTGTCGATCTCCATCTCCAGCCAGGCACCCCGGGACGGGATGATCTTGGCGGAGAAGATGTCCTTGTCGGACGTCTTGTCGATCGAGGAGTCGAAGTAGACACCAGGGGAACGGACAAGCTGCGACACGACGACACGCTCGGTGCCGTTGATGACGAAGGTGCCCTTGTTGGTCATGAGCGGGAAATCGCCCATGAAGACCGTCTGAGACTTGATCTCTCCGGTCTCGTTGTTCGTGAACTCGGCAGTAACGAACAGCGGAGCCGCGAACGTGAAGTCGCGCTCCTTGCACTCGTCGACTGAGTTCTTCGCCGGCTCGAAACGGTGGTCGCGGAAGGTCAGCGACATCGACCCGGAGAAGTCCTCGATCGGCGAGATCTCCTCGAAGATCTCTTCCAGACCGGACTTGGTGGGGACGTCCTGTCCACTCTCAAGCGCCGACTCGACGCGAGACTTCCAGGCGGCATTACCGAGCAGCCAGTCAAAGCTTTCGGTCTGCAGCGCCAGGAGGTTCGGAACCTCGAGGGGCTCCTTGATCTTTGCAAAGGAGATGCGCAGCGGGGCAGTGCTGGCACCGGTGTTCGTATTGGTCGAGGCGTTGCGCGAGGCGGCCAAGAGGGGGTCCTTCCGAGGGCTCGGACTCACTACGCGCGTACCGGTCCCAGCCGACACATAGGACCAACCTCCCAATCCGGCCAAAAGACCAGGTCAGGACGGTTCAATCACGTGTGCTTCAGCGTGGGCATGTCCCTGGCGACGGGCAGGGGACAGCTAACAGGCAGCGCAAAGGGTCAGTGTAGCCACTCGGCTCACTGATGTCCAGACCAGGTTTCCGGAAACCGGCAACAGGCCTTCCCCATGTCGTAACGTCGCGACCCTCGTACACAGAGCGCGTATCAGTACTGCCCTCTTCGTAGCCGATCCATGCCTCGGATCTCGGATCGAGGTGGTCGTGCTGCCGACGGGACTGAGAATTGCGCGCCTGGTCCCGTTCGTCAAGGCCCCCTGCTCCGTGCGGATCATCCTGGGACCCGTCTGCGGAGCAACGATGATCACCCTACTCCCCAACGAGACAGGGGCAAGTCAGGCACTGCGGATACGCCAAAGGGCGACCACCCTTACGGGTGATCGCCCTTGGTTGGGGCCCTAGAGGGCCCCAGAGGTGTTACTTGACCTCGACGGCCGCACCGGCGCCCTTGAGGGACTCGGCAGCCTTCTCGGCGGCCTCCTTGGTGACCTTCTCGAGGACCGGCTTCGGAGCGCCGTCGACGAGGTCCTTGGCCTCCTTCAGACCCAGGGAGGTCAGCTCACGCACGACCTTGATGACCTGGATCTTCTTGTCGCCGGCACCGGTGAGGATGACGTCGAACTCGTCCTGCTCCTCGGCGGCCTCGGCAACGGCGCCCGGACCGGCAACGCCGGCAACGGCGACGGCCGCGGCGGCGGTGACGTCGAACTTCTCCTCGAAGGCCTTCACGAACTCGGAGAGCTCGATGAGGGTCATCTCCTCGAACTGGGCGAGGAGGTCGTCCTGAGAGAGCTTCGCCATGATGGGCGATCCTTCCACTAATTCGGCAGGTGCCGGATGTATATAGAGGCGGGCGTAACGGCCCGCTACGACCCACGCACTAGGCGGCGTGGGTCAATGCGCGAGCCGAATTACTCGGCACCGCCCTGCTCGGCGAGCTTGACGCGAAGAGCTTCCGCAGTGCGGACGAACTTCGACGGCAGCGCCTGGAAGAGCGAGGCAGCCTGAGACTGCTTGCCCTTGAACGCGCCGGCCAGCTTGCTGAGCAGAACCTCGCGGGACTCGAGGTCCGCAAGCTTCTTGATGTCGTCGGCGGAGAGAGCCTTACCGTCAAGGACACCGGCCTTGATGATGAGGTTCGGGTTCTCCTTGGCGAAGTCACGCAGGGCCTTCGCCGACTCCACCGGGTCACCGGTGATGAAGGCGACCGCGGTCGGACCAGCGAAGTGCTCGTCCAGCGCGGTGATCCCGGCCTGGTTGGCCGCAATCTTGGTCAGCGTGTTCTTCACCACGGCGTACTGGGCGTTCTCACCAAGGGAGCGACGCAGCGTCTTGAGCTGCGCGACGGTGAGACCCCGGTACTCGGTCAGCACGGCGGCGTTGGAGCTCTGGAACGCGTCCTTGAGCTCGGCCACCGATGCAGCCTTGTTGGGCGTCGGCATGGTGCGTTCGCCTCCTTCCGGGTGATGAGGACCGCTCAGAAGGGGCTGACAAACAAAAACGCCCCGGCGTAGGCGCCAGGGCGTAGCTCTACCGAACGAAGTTCGGGAACTTTCCACAGTCACCTGCGCGGGTCGTCCGCAGTCAGCGGATCCTTCGGCCACCACACCCTTGCAGGCACGGCAACGACCAGCGGTCTTTGGCTTCTGTGGAAGCGTACGTGAAGGGGCCCAGTCGAGGCAAATCGCCTCAGGAGCCGAGCTCAGGAGCCGTCCAGCCCTCCCAGTCCGGCGTCCCGCAGCGTCTTGTCGGCCTCCTTCAGGTCCGCGTCGGCGTCCTTGAGCGTGTCGCCGATGCCCTTCATCACGGCGTCGAAGTCGGCCACCTGGTCCGCGGGCGGCGCTGCGACGGGTGCGGCCGTGCCGTAGTCGGAGAACTTCGCCGAGACCTTCGTCGTGCCGTCCTTGGTCACCTGCACCGTCTCGACGCGGACGGGGTACCCGTCCTTGCCGATCCACAGGTCCACGTCGATGCCGGTGTACTCCTTCAGCGCCTCGTGGAGGTACTGGCGGTTCGCCTCCTCCATCACCTTGGTGGAGTCGTCCGCTGCGAGCAGGTCCGCGTTGGTGAGGCTGCTCTTGTAGTGCCCGGCCTCGACGCCGTCGGTCTGCTCGGTGCCGACCAGCGTGACCTTCTGCTGGCCCAGGAGCAGCGCGAGGTAGTCGGCCGGGTCGTCGTTGAACCGGTGGCGGGGCTTCCCGTCCTTGTTCAGGTTCATCTTCATCCAGGACTTGCCCTCCAGGGGCTTGTCCATGTGGGTGTAGATGTCGTCGCCCAGCATGATCTGGCTGCCTGCGCCCGCGCCCTTGGCGTCGATGCCGGTACTGGCCGGGTACCAGCCCTTCGTACCGGTGAGCTGCTCGGACTTTCCGTCGGCGGTGGTGACGGTCATGTCGTACTTGGCGAACTTCGCGGCCGCCGTCTTCAGGTACGACGCCTTCACCGCGTCCGCGGGCTGCTGCGCCTCGGCCGTGGCCTTGCCGTCGGCCTTCCCGCCGGCCTTGTCGCCCCCGCCGCAGGCCGTGAGGCCGCCCACGAGCAGTGCGGCCCCCGCCGCGGCGACACCGGCCCTGGTCAGGGCGTGCTTGTGCATCTGGTTCTCCCCCATGGTGGTGCTTTCTTTCCGGTGGTGCTGTCCGTGCTGCGAAGGCGCGGGGCAGGTCAGACCCCGCTCGGGCCGGTCAGGCGCCGGCGCCGGCCTTGCCCAGTTCCTGGAGCATGGCGAAGAGGTCGAGCGTCTCGTTCTCCGGCGGGGCCTGGACGGTGGCCGCCGAGCCGTAGTCCGAGTAGTGGGCGTCGATCGTCATGGTCCCCTCGGGCGTGCCGATGCCGAACTTCATCTGGGCCGGGTAGCCGTTCTTGTCGACCCACACGTCCATGTCGTAGCCCTTGATGCCGGCCTTCTTCATGGCCTCGGTCAGCTGCGCCCGCTCGGCCTCCGTCAGCCCCTTGGACTCCTGGTTGGCCGCGAGCATCTCCTCGAAGGTCAGCGTGCCCTTGTAGTGCGTGGTGTCCACGCCCTCGACCTTCTCGGCGCCGACGCTCTTCACGTTCGGCGAGGCGAGCAGCAGGGCGAGCTGCTTGGCGGGGTCCTGGCTCTGCTCCATGCCGCCCATGCCGCCGAGCTTCTTCATCGCCTCCGCGTCGCCCGAGGCCGCCGCGGCGGCGTTCAGGTCGAGCTTCATCCAGCGCTTGCCCGCCATCTCCTCCGGCATCGGCGAGTCGGCCGGCATCTCCACGAACATGACGTTGTTCGACATGATCATGCGCACGGGCCCCTCGCCCTTGCCGACCGCGCCCTTCACGGTGATGTCCATGACGTTCGGGTCCCAGCCCTGCACGCCCGTCATCTCCATCGTCTCGCCCCCGCCGAGGGCGGCCGGCGTCGAGATCGTCATGCGCACCTTGGCCGACTTCGCGGCGGAGGTCTTCTTGTAGGCCGCCGAGAGGGCCTCGGTGGCGGAGCCGCCGGCCGCGGGCGCGCTGGGCTGCGCGGACGCGTCGGCCGCCTTGCCCGCGTCGTCCTTCTTGCCGCTCTGACATGCCGTGGCACCGCCCACGAGCAGCACGGCGGCCAGCGCGGCGCCGACGGTCTTCTTCCGGTACACGGACACGGACTTGGACATGGAGGTCCCCACCCCTTGATCGATCGTTTGCACGGTCGACCATACGTTCCCCGTCTGACGGATCGCGCGCCCATTACTCCCGTGTCAGCGACATGTGGCCCTGAACACGGGAAACGGGCCCCCCGCCACCCCGGTGAAGGGGGGCGAGGGGCCCGTTCAGCCACTCAGTCAGTGCGAGCCGTCAGGCCCGAACCGATCAGACCGCGGCCGGGTCTTCCTCGACGAGGAGGTTCCGGGTGCGGTTCTGGTCCAGCAGGATGCCGGGGCCCATCGTGGTGCTCAGGGCGGCCTTCTTGATGTAGCGGCCCTTCGCGGCGGACGGCTTCAGACGGAGGATCTCGTCCAGGGCCGCGCCGTAGTTCTCGACCAGCTGCTCATCGGAGAAGGAGACCTTGCCGATGATGAAGTGCAGGTTCGAGTGCTTGTCGACGCGGAACTCGATCTTGCCACCCTTGATCTCGGTGACAGCCTTCGCGACGTCCATCGTGACGGTGCCGGTCTTCGGGTTCGGCATGAGGCCACGGGGACCGAGCACGCGGCCGAGGCGGCCGACCTTGCCCATGAGGTCCGGGGTGGCCACAACGGCGTCGAACTCGTTGAGGCGGTTGCCCTTGGCGATCTCGTTGATGAGCTCGTCGTCGCCGACAATGTCGGCGCCGGCGGCTTCCGCGGCCGCAGCACGGTCACCGGTCGCGAAGACCAGGACCCGGGCGGTCTTGCCGGTGCCGTGCGGGAGGTTCACGGTGCCGCGGACCATCTGGTCGGCCTTGCGCGGGTCAACGCCCAGACGGAAGGCGACCTCGACGGTGGCGTCGAACTTGGTCGTGGTGGTGTCCTTGGCGAGACGGACGGCCTCGAGCGGGGCGTACAGCTTCTCCCGGTCGACCTTGGCGTCCGCAGCGCGGAGAGTCTTGCTGCGCTTCACTTCTGCTCCTGTGTTGATTCTTCAGGCGTGGAGTCGTGGTGCGGACCAGCGCTTGGTCCTACCACTGGTGGTACTGGAGGGGGCTGGATCAGCCTTCGACGGTGATGCCCATCGAGCGCGCGGTACCGGAAATGATCTTCACGGCGGCGTCGATGTCGTTGGCGTTCAGGTCGGGCATCTTCAGCTCGGCGATCTCCTTGACCTGGGCAGCCGTGAGCTTGGCGACCTTGGTCTTGTGGGGCTCGCCAGAGCCCTTCTCCACGCCCGCGTGCTTCAGGATGAGGCGCGCGGCCGGCGGAGTCTTGGTGATGAAGGTGAAGGAGCGGTCGTCGTAGACCGTGATCTCCACCGGCACGACCATGCCACGCTGCGACTCGGTCGCGGCGTTGTAGGCCTTGCAGAACTCCATGATGTTGACGCCGTGCTGACCGAGCGCGGGGCCGACCGGCGGAGCCGGGTTGGCCGCACCGGCCTTGATCTGGAGCTTGATGAGCCCCGTGATCTTCTTCTTCTTGGGAGGCATTGCTCTCTCCGGGTCCTAGTGAGAGTTTTTCGCCGCCAACCGGTTATCCGGATGGAGGCATACCGCACCACGATAACGGGTATCGGTGCGGGGCTGAAAACCGAGCAGGTCAGACCGCCCTTCGAGAGGCGATCTGACCTGTCCGGAAGCGTTGGATCGAGAAGATCAGTTCTTCTGGATCTGGTCGAAGCTGAGCTCGACCGGGGTCTCGCGGCCGAAGATCTCGACGAGACCCTTGACCTTCTTCGAGTCCGGGTTGATCTCGTTGATCGTCGCCTGCAGCGTCGCGAAGGGACCGTCGGTGACGGTGACCGAGTCGCCGACCTCGAAGTCCAGGACCTCGATGGTGCGCTTGACGGCGGGAGCCGGCAGACCGGCAGCCTCGGCGGCGGCCTTGTCGGCCTTCTCCTTGGCCTCCGGCGCGAGCATCTTGACGATCTCGTCCAGGGTCAGCGGGTACGGGTCGTACGCGTTGCCGACGAAGCCGGTGACACCAGGCGTGTTGCGGACGACGCCCCAGGACTCGTTCGTCAGATCCATGCGGACGAGAACGTAACCGGGCAGCTTGTTCTGCCGGACGTTCTTGCGCTCGCCGTTCTTGATCTGGACGATCTCTTCCTCGGGCACCTCGGCCTGGTAGATGAACTCCTCGACGTTCAGCGAGACGGCACGCTGTTCCAGGTTCGCCTTCACGCGCTTCTCGTAGCCCGCGTAGGTGTGGATGACGTACCACTCGCCGGGCAGCAGGCGCAGCTCGTCGCGCAGGGCCTGGACCGGGTCGACGGGCTCGGCGGGCTCGACGTCGGCGGCCTCTTCGGCCTCCTCGTCGGCTGCGTCCTCGACCTCGGCCTCGACGTCGCCCTCTTCCTCGGCGTCGCCTTCGTCCTCGGCGTCGTCGGCAGCCGGCTCTTCCTCGGCGTCGTCCTCGACCTCAGCGTCGACCTCGTCGGACTCGACGTGCAGCGCGGCCTCCTCGGCGGCGACACCGGCCTCGGCATCGGCGAGCTCGGCCTCGTCGGGGTCCACAGCGTCTGCCGCCTCGACGATGTCGAGCGCGTCCTCGACG
The DNA here is from genome assembly GCF_036237315.1 of Streptomyces sp. NBC_01351. Classification (GTDB taxonomy): domain Bacteria; phylum Actinomycetota; class Actinomycetes; order Streptomycetales; family Streptomycetaceae; genus Streptomyces. Next base: position 3,473,095 of record NZ_CP108356.1, read on the forward strand.
GACTCGACGGAGTCGTGGCTCGCGTTCAGGTTCGGGTCAGACACGGTGGCTGCTTCTTCCTGGATACAAAAGGTGGTGGAACATGCGAAAACGGGCGGCACCCATCAAGGCGCCGCCCTCCGCGGGGATCAGCCGAAGACGAACTTGATGGCTTCCTGGAACCCATAGTCAATCACGGTCACCAGACCGATCATGATGACCACGAAGACAATCACCACGGTGGTGTACGTCGTGAGCTGGTTGCGAGTGGGCCAAACAACCTTGCGGAGTTCCGCGACGATCTGGCGGTAGAACAGCGCGAGACGGCCGATGGGGCCCTTCTTGCCGCGCTTGCCGCCCTTGCGGGTCTTCTTCTCGCGCGTCTCGTCCTCGGCGTCAGGCATGTCGATGGAGCCCAGGGCGTCCGTCACGTCTCTCACCTGAATCCGGGTCGTGGCCGTACCGCGCCCGGTTGCGCCGCACGGCGTTGCATCGAAGTACGTACCTGCGCACACACATCCGAGAATGGAGTGTGGAGCAGGGCCGGAGGGACTCGAACCCCCAACCGCTGGTTTTGGAGACCAGTGCTCTACCAATTGAGCTACGACCCTTTGCGTCCCCCAACCTACCGCATCCGAGCGAGTGCACGGAGTGCTCACGCTCTGCAGCGATCGGCGAGGGCCAACGACAGGTGAGTGTACGTGAACCGGGCCCTGACGTCGAACAGCACCCGACCTGACATGCACCAGTCCGTTCACTGAAACGGTGTGCGGCGCTCGTTTGCCGTCTGGGACGATTGCCCGCATGACCTCTGCAACGCCTTCCTCCGAGCGCCGGGTGTCCGCCCGTATCGGCGCCATTTCCGAGTCCGCCACCCTCGCCGTGGACGCCAAGGCCAAGGCCCTCAAGGCCGCCGGGCGCCCGGTGATCGGCTTCGGTGCCGGCGAACCCGACTTCCCGACCCCGGACTACATCGTCGAGGCCGCGGTCGAGGCCTGCCGCAACCCCAAGTACCACCGCTACACGCCGGCCGGCGGCCTGCCCGAGCTGAAGGCCGCGATCGCCGCCAAGACGCTGCGCGACTCCGGCTACGAGGTCGACGCGTCGCAGGTCCTGGTGACCAACGGTGGCAAGCAGGCGATCTACGAGGCCTTCGCGGCCATCCTCGACCCGGGCGACGAGGTCATCGTCCCGGCTCCTTACTGGACCACCTACCCGGAGTCCATCCGTCTCGCCGGCGGTGTCCCGGTCGAGGTCGTCGCCGACGAGACCACCGGCTACCGCGTCTCCGTCGAGCAGCTCGAAGCGGCCCGCACCGACCGCACGAAGGTCGTCCTCTTCGTCTCCCCGTCCAACCCGACGGGCGCCGTCTACACCGAGGCCGACGCCGAGGCGATCGGCCGCTGGGCCGTCGAGCACGGCCTGTGGGTCCTGACGGACGAGATCTACGAGCACCTGGTCTACGGCGACGCGAAGTTCGTCTCCCTGCCGGCGATCGTCCCCGAGCTCGCCGACAAGTGCATCGTCGTCAACGGCGTCGCCAAGACGTACGCGATGACCGGCTGGCGCGTGGGCTGGATCGTCGGCCCGCGCGACGTCGTGAAGGCGGCGACCAACCTGCAGTCGCACGCCACCTCCAACGTCTCCAACGTGGCCCAGGTCGCGGCGCTGGCCGCCGTCTCCGGGAACCTGGACGCCGTCCACGAGATGCGCACCGCCTTCGACCGCCGCCGCCAGACGATCGTGCGGATGCTGAACGAGATCGACGGCGTCATCTGCCCGACCCCCGAGGGCGCGTTCTACGTGTACCCCTCGGTCAAGGCGCTCCTCGGCAAGGAGATCCGCGGCAAGCGCCCGCAGACCTCGGTCGAGCTCGCGGCCCTGATCCTCGACGAGGTCGAGGTCGCGGTCGTCCCGGGCGAGGCCTTCGGCACCCCGGGCTACCTCCGCCTCTCGTACGCCCTGGGCGACGAGGACCTGGTGGAGGGCATCTCCCGCGTCCAGAAGCTCCTCGCGGAGGCCAAGGCCTAGGCCTGGAGCGGCCCGCAGCCACACCCTGAGCGGCGTCTCCCCCGAGGGGGAGCCGCCGCTCAGGCGTTTCCGGACCAGCCGCAGCCGCTGCGCGGGGCGGAGCCCCGGGAGGCCCCGCGCAGCGTCCCCACCCCCCGCTCCCACGTTCGAGCAAGCCCCCGATCGGTAAAACTGCCTCCCGCTCGGCGCGTGCGTACGGCAGGATCAACAAATGGAGCACGCACGCGACCTCACGCTTCTGCCGAAGGCCCACCTCCACCTGCACTTCACCGGCTCGATGCGCCCATCGACCCTCCTGGAGCTGGCCGACAAGTACGGCGTCCGGCTTCCGGAGGCCCTCACCGCCGGCGAGCCGCCCAAGCTGCGCGCCACGGACGAGCGCGGCTGGTTCCGCTTCCAGCGGCTCTACGACGCCGCCCGCTCCTGCCTCCGCGAGCCGGACGACATCCGTCGGCTGGTCCGCGAGGCCGCGGAGGAGGACGTACGGGACGGCAGCGGCTGGCTGGAGATCCAGGTGGATCCCACGTCCTACGCCCCCCTCCTCGGCGGGATGATCCCGGCCGTCGAGATCATCCTCGACGCGGTGGACAGCGCCTCCCGGGAGACCGGCCTCGGCATGCGGGTCCTCATCGCCGCCAACCGCATGAAGCACCCCCTCGACGCCCGCACCCTCGCCCGCCTGGCCGTCCGCTACGCCGACCGCGGCGTCGTCGGCTTCGGGCTCTCCAACGACGAGCGCCGCGGCATGGCCCGCGACTTCGACCGGGCCTTCGCCATCGCCCGCGAGGGCGGCCTCCTCGCAGCCCCGCACGGCGGCGAGCTCACCGGGCCGGCCTCGGTCCGGGACTGCCTCGACGATCTGCACGCCGCCCGCATCGGGCACGGCGTACGGGCCGCCGAGGACCCCCGCCTCCTCAAGCGGCTCGCCGACCGGCAGATCACCTGCGAGGTCTGCCCGTCCTCCAACGTCGCCCTCGGGGTCTACGAGCGCCCCGAGGACGTCCCGCTCCGCACCCTCTTCGAGGCCGGGGTGCCGATGGCGCTCGGCGCCGACGACCCGCTGCTCTTCGGGTCCCGGCTCGCGGCGCAGTACGAGATCGCCCGCCGCCACCACGGCTTCACGGACGCGGAGCTCGCCGAGCTGGCCCGCCAGTCGGTGCGCGGTTCTGCCGCGCCCGAGGACGTACAGGCCAAGCTGCTGACCGGGATCGACCACTGGCTGACGTCCTGATCACCTGGTGAGCCGCAGGTCCCCCTCGTAGCAGTCGGCGCGCACCCGGCCCCCGCCGGGGAAGCCGATCTCCAGGTGGGTGCGGCCCTGCTCGGGCAGCGCGAACTCGGCGACCGAGGCGACGGTCTCGCCGAGGTGGCGCAGGAAGGGGTGGTCGCCGAGGTCCTCGCCGACCTCGATGCGGCCCCACTCCCCCATGTCGTACGGCTCGTGCGGCGGGGCGGACTCCACGATCAGGCACTGGTCGGAGCCGGTGGTGATCCGGATGGAGTCGCCGATGCTGTCGATCAGCCAGACGTCCAGGGGTGCCTCGGAACGCTCGCCGTCGCTGATGTGCCAGGACGCGACGACTCGGCTGAGCGTGCGGCCCACGAGGCGGGTGGGGTCCGTACCGGCGCCGTGCAGGGGGCAGAGCATGGGCGGCCGGGGCTCCTCAGATGCTGACGCCGACCGTCACCGGTTCGTTGACCAGGGTGACGCCGAAGGCCGCGTGGACGCCCGCGACGACCTCGCGGGCCAGGGCGAGGAGGTCCTCGGTGGTGGCCTCTCCCCGGTTGGTGAGGGCGAGGCTGTGCTTGGTGGAGATGCGCGCGGGGCCGGTGCCGTAGCCCTTGGTGAAGCCGGCCTTGTCGATCAGCCAGGCCGCGCTGGTCTTCGTACGTCCGTCGCCCGCGGGGTAGGCGGGCGGGGCGGTGTCGGGGCCGAGGCGGTCCTGAGCGCGGGCGAGGAAGGCGGCGTAGGCCTCGTCGGTCAGGATCGGGTTGTGGAAGAAGGAGCCGGCCGACCACGTGTCGTGGTCGGCGGGGTCGAGGACCATGCCCTTGCCGGCGCGCAGGCGCAGCACGGTCTCGCGTGCGGTGGCGGCGGGGACGCGGTCTCCGGCCTCGACGCCGAGGGCGCGGGCGGTCTCGGGGTACTTGACCGGCGCGGACAGCCCGCCGGCGTCCTCCAGGGCGAAGCGGACGCGGAGGACTACGTAGCGCTCGGGCTGGTCCTTGAAGGTGCTGTTGCGGTACCGGAAGTCGCACTCGGGGGCGGTCAGCGTGACCGTTTCGCCGCTGGTGCGGTCGTAGGCGACGACCTCGGTGATGGTGTCGCAGACCTCCTGGCCGTACGCCCCGACGTTCTGGATCGGGGTCGCGCCGGCAGAGCCGGGGATTCCGGCGAGGCATTCGATACCGGCGAGGCCGGCTTCGACGGTGCGGGCGACGGCGTCGCTCCAGTTCTCGCCGGCGGCGAGCTCCAGGGTGGTGCCGTCGAGGGTGAAGCCGGTGGTCGCGATGCGCAGGGCGGTGCCGTCGAAGCCCCGGTCGCCGATGACCAGGTTGCTGCCGCCGCCGATGACCAGGAGCGGGGTGCCGCTCTCGTCCGCGGTGCGGACGGCGGCGACCACCTCGGCGTCGGTGGTCGCGGTGACCAGACGACGGGCGGGGCCGCCGAGGCGGAAGGTGGTCAGCGGGGCGAGGGGGGCGTCGTGGAGTTCCTGCACGTGGACAAGAGTACGGTCCGCGCCCCTCGCATCCCTGCGGGGCCACGGACCGCGGCTCACTGGTCGGATCGGTCTCGCTGGTCGGACTACTGCTCGGACTTCTGGCCGGACTCCTGGCCGGACTCCTGCTCGGCGAGGCGGCGCTCGGCCTCCTCCCAGCTGATCGGCAGTTCGGAGGCCCGTACGGTCCAGAAGGTGAAGGCCGATTCCTTCATGTACGCGCTGGCCGCGCGGGAGCTGGTGCGGTGGGGCTCGCTGCGGGCGAAGCGGTAGAGCGCGTCCCGGTCCTCCCAGGCGGAGAGGGTGAGGAAGGTGCGTCGCGGGACCCGCGCCCGGAGGGCGACGCCGTGGGCGCCGGGGGCCTTGCGGATCTGGCCGACGATGCGGGGGGACTTGAGGAAGAACCTGAGGGCGCCGATGAGCGTGGCCGTCTCGAAGCGGGAGGCCATGACGTAGACCTCGGCGTCGGGGGCGGACGGCTGGGTGGGGGTCAACCAGGGGATGTCGGGCATGGCGAGCACTCCTTAGTTCGAATCGCGCGTCGGTAAGGGTCCGATCGAAATTCCGGCCGGTGCATCTATCGAGCTGCGGGGACCTTGTCCCGGACCGCGGCGCCGGCGACGACCGGCGAGGGCGCCGACTTGCGCGGCAGCAGCAGGGCGACCACGGCGGCCAGGGCCACCGCGGCGGCGCCGATCCACAGGGCGGGGATCGTGCCGTCGGTGAAGGCCTGCGGGGACTCGTAGCCCCCCTGGGCGGAGAAGACGGAGGCCAGGACGGCCACACCGAGGGCACCGCCGACCTCCCGGAGGGCGTTGTTCGTACCGGAGGCCTTGCCCTGGTCGGCGGGGGACACGGTGGACATCAGGACGTTGACGGCGGGGGCGAAGTACAGGGCCATGCCGATGCCGCTGAGGATCAGCGCGGGCAGCTGGGCCGCGTACGACACGTCCGGGCTCAGGACCATCGCGAACCAGCCGAGGCCGAGGGCCTGGAGCGCCAGCCCGGCCGCGACGACGGGACGGCCGCCGATCCGGTCGGAGAGGATCCCCGCCAGCGGGGCGACGAGCATCGGCATGGCGGTCCAGGGGAGCATGCGCAGCCCGGCCTGGGTGGGCGTGTAGCCGGCGACGCCCTGGAGGAACTGGGCGAGCAGGAAGATCGAGCCGAACATGCCGAGGAACATCAGGAGGCTGGCCACGTTGATCGCGAGGAAGCCGCGGTCGCGAAAGAGCCTCATGGGGAGCATGGGGTTGGCGTTGTTGAACCCGTGGTGGACGAACCCGCCGACGAGGGCGGCGCCGACGATCAGCCCGGTCAGCACGGGAACGCTGGTCCAGCCCTCGGAATTGGCGTTGACCAGGCCGTAGACGATGCCGAAGAGGCCGCCGCTGATCAGCAGGGTGCCGGGGATGTCGAGGCGCGCGCCGGGAGCGGTGGACTCGGCGAGGCGCAGGCGGGCGAGCGGGATCAGGGCGAGGCCGATGGGGACGTTGACCCAGAAGATCCACTGCCAGGAGATGTGCTCGGTCAGGCTGCCGCCGATGAGGGGACCACTGGCGACGGCGACACCGCCGGCGGCACTGAAGATGCCGAGGGCCATACCCCTGCGGGCAGCCGGGACGGCGGCGGTGAGCAGGGTCAGGGTGAGCGGCATCATGATCGCGGCGCCGAGGCCCTGGACGGCCCGGGCGGCGATGAGCGCGTCGATCCCGGGCGAGAGCGCGGCCGCGGCGGAGGCACCGGTGAACACCGTGAGCCCCACGATGAACAGCCTCCGCCGCCCGAACCGGTCACCGAGGGCGGCCCCGAACATGAGGAGGACGGCGAAGGTGAGCGTGTACGCGTTCACCGTCCACTCCAGTTCCTCCAGCCCGCCGCCGAGGTCCGCGCGGATGGCGGGGAGGGCGGTGGTGACGACGAGGTTGTCGAGGGCGGCCATGAAGCTGGCGATGCCGGTGATGACGAGGGCCCAGACGGCGGGCCCCCGGAGCTTGGCACCCGTGTCCGTTTCTTGCGTGTTCACGATTCCCCTTCCCCCTGCTGTGTGCAGTTTGTTAGTTATGGATGACTAACTTTCGTGCCCATGGGTGCCCCCGAGACCGGGCGGCGGGGCCGGCGGACCCTGGCGGGCAGACCTGGCACGCCGGGCAGGCCGCGCGCCCTCACTTCTCCAGACGCCCCTTGGCGCGCGCATCGGGGTACAGCCCTTCCCAGACCCGATGCCCGGGCGGGAACCCCATGGCCGCGAGGGTGTTGATCAGCATCCCGTACGCCATGAAGGTCGTCGTCTCCTTCACGTCGCCGCCGAGCGGCACGTGAACCGTGTCCCAGAGCTCCATCCACCCCTTGCGGGCGATCTCGCCGAGCTCGTGATCACCGGCCGCCTCGGCGGCGGCGACGGTGACGTACATCTGCAGCTGCATCTGGAGCTTGTCGGGATCCTCGGCGATGAGCCTGGTGTAGGCGTTCGCCATGGCCTGCGTGGCCTCTTCACCCTGCAGCCCTTCGGCTGCGGCGGCGAAGACCTCACGGGTGTCGCGCAGGCAGCGCTCGGAGGCGGCGAGGAAGATGGCGAGCTTGTTCGGGAAGAGCCGGAAGAGATACGGCTGCGAAACACCGACCCGCTTGGCGATCGCCTCGGTGGAGGTCCCGTAGTAGCCCCCGCGGGCGAACTCATGCATCGCCGCACGAATGACGCTCTCACGCCGCTCTTCTGCGCTCATCCTTGCCATGATTTAAAGTTAGTGCTCAATCACTAACTTCGTCAAGGGGGATGTGGGGGCGGGAGGCCAGGGGGGGCGGGGGGGCGGGGGGCGGGGGGTGTGCGGCGGGGTCGGGGGTGGCGGGACCTTCACCGGGCGGCATCAGAGAGGGCTTGGGGGTTTCCCGTCAGTCCCACTGTCCTTCCGTGTCGGGCCGGCCTGTCAAGGGCGCTCCTCCTTCGTCGTCGCGTCGCTTCGCGATGGCCTTCGGCCACCCTTGACAGACCGCCCCGCCCCGGAAAGACAAGGACTGCCGGGAAACCCCCAAAAGAAGCGGGCCGGGAGGAGAAAGGAAAAGGGCGGGGCGGTCAGGGATGTCCGACCCTGCTCCGGGAGGGGGCGCGCCCTGCCCCGGGCCCTTCCAGGCCGCCGGCCAGTCGGCCGGCCATCGCCAAACAGCGACCACAAGCACCCCAGCCCCCGACAGGCGCCCCAAATCGCTACGCGCTCCTCCACGACGGCGACTGCAGCAGTCTTGGGCTGGACATAAGCCGCCACGGATCGCTACGCGCTTCTCGACAACGGCGACCGACCCCCGTCTGGGGCTGATGGGGAGCGAAACGGGCTGGCGAAAGGCCTGGAGGGGCCGTTCGTCGGCCCAGCCGAGCTGGATTCACGTCAGGACGAAGGCGTCACCACAAACTCATGCCCATAGCGGGGTAATTAGGGCAAACGGACGGCTGTTTTCGTCGGCTCCTTCGCCTGACCCCCGCACAGCTCGATATGGCCGTCATTTGGGGCTGTTTCCGCCCCAGGCGGCGGTCAGTCGCCGTCGTGGAGAAGCGCGTAGCGATCTGTCGCGGCTTATGTCCGGCCACAGACGGTCGCCGGACGCCAAGCAGCAGGAGCGCGTAGCGATCTGGGGCGTGGGGCTCGGCTGACCTGCCGCCGGCGTCATTTGGGCGCTGTTTGGCGGGGGTTGGGCCGCTGCCCGGCTTGGAGGGCGGTCTGGGAGGGCCCGGGGCGTGACGCCTCACCTGGGCGGGGCCGGACATCGCTGATGGGCCCGTCCTTGAAATCTCTGTCCCGGCCAGTTCTTTTGGGGGTTTCCCGGCAGTCTTCGTTTTTCCGTGGCGGGACGGTCTGTCAAGGGTGGCCGAAGGCCATCGCGAAGCGACGCGACGACGAAGGAGGAGCGCCCTTGACAGGCCGTCACGACACGGAAGGACGATGAGACTGACGGGAAACCCCCAAGCCCTCCCTGATTCCGCCCAGCCAGAACCCCGCCACCGGAGCCCCCGCCCAGCCGAAACCGACGACCTCTTGGCCTCAGCTCAGCTCAGCTCAGCTCGACCACCGCGCGCGACATGCCCAGAACCTTCTGGCCCGCGCTCATCGCCGTCAGGTCCACCCGGACCCGCTTGTCGTCCAACTTGGCCGCGACCTTGGCCGTCACCTCGATCAGCCCGCCCTGGTCGTCGTTCGGGACCACCACCGGCTTCGTGAAGCGCACGCCGTACTCGACCACCGCGCCCGGGTCGCCCGCCCAGTCGGTGACCACCCGGATCGCTTCGGCCATCGTGAACATGCCGTGCGCGATTACGTCCGGCAGTCCGACCTCCTTGGCGAACTTCTCGTTCCAGTGGATCGGGTTGAAGTCACCGGAGGCACCCGCGTACCGCACCAGCGTGGCGCGCGTCACGGGGAAGGACGCCGCCGGCAGTTCGGTGCCGACCTCGACGTCGTCGTACTGGATCTGTGCTGCCATGTCAGGCCTCCTCGGGGGCGCGGGAGACGAGCTTCGTCCACGCCGTCACCACGTGCTCGCCGGTCTCGTCGTGGACCTCGCCGCGGATGTCGACGATGTCGTTGCCCGCCATCGACTTCACGGCCTCGATGGTGGAGGTCACCGACAGACGGTCACCCGCACGCACGGGACGGGAGTACGCGAACTTCTGGTCGCCGTGCACGACGCGGCTGTAGTCCAGCCCCAGCTGGGGGTCCTCGATCACCTGGCCCGCCGCGGCGAAAGTGATGGCAAACACAAAAGTCGGCGGAGCGATCACATCGAGATAGCCGTGCGCCTTGGCCGCTTCCGGGTCCGTGTAGACGGGATTGGCGTCACCCACAGCGACCGCGAATTCGCGGATCTTCTCCCGGCCGACCTCATACGGATCGGTGGGCGGGTAGCTCCGCCCCACGAAGGACTGGTCGAGAGCCATGACTCACTACCTCCACAAAGAACAGGTGCAATCACAAGGACAAGACGACACAAGACGACAGACAGACGGACAGCTGGTCAGCAGCCCACCGCTGGACGCGGAAACGACACAAGGCCGCCCCCCGATGACGGGGACGACCTCATGACGGTGCCTGTTATTCGAGACTTCGCTGGGGTCAGCGGGTCTCGCGGTGCGCGGTGTGCGAGTTGCAACGCGGGCAGTGCTTCTTCATCTCAAGACGGTCCGGGTCGTTACGCCGGTTCTTCTTGGTGATGTAGTTCCGCTCCTTGCACTCCACGCAGGCCAGCGTGATCTTCGGGCGGACGTCGGTGGCAGCCACGTGAGTGCTCCTTGACGGAAATTGGGACGGATGAACGCATACAAGAGTAGCCGACCGGGAGACCGACCCCGCAATCGGCTACTGTGTGTAGCGGCGACCGGACTTGAACCGGTGACACAGCGATTATGAGCCGCTTGCTCTACCGACTGAGCTACGCCGCTTTGATGTGATCGACTCCCCACCCGAGGGTGGGGAACCTCTCTCACCAGAGCCCCAATGCGGAATCGAACCGCAGACCTTCTCCTTACCATGGAGACGCTCTACCGACTGAGCTATTGGGGCGAGCGATGAAGACATTACACGGTTGCCCGCCCATCGCCCAAATCCTTTGCGGGGACCGGGCTCCGAGGGGGTTCCGCAGCCTTTCCCGATCAGTGCCCGAGCCGCCCACACAGCCACTCCCACCCGAAATGTGTCCGGTGTCACCACCGAGCCCACTCCCCCGACACACGCCTCGTCGCCCTCACCACCTCTCACCCCCGCCTCACCCCGTCCCGCCCCCGCCCCGCGCCACGCGCCGAGGCGCATGGGCACCACACCGGTACGACTATTGCGCTCTTCCGCGAAGCGGGGTGCCCCGCGCCCTAGGCTCTGAACACGCTGCGTGATCTTGGGCCGCGGGCCGCGGCCAAGGCCCAGGAACCGCCCGAGCCACCGCAGGAGCGCGATGTCCGACAGCCAACCGCAGCAGCCGTTCCACTCCCCGCGCAACGGCCGTGGCGAGAGCGGCGGTCTCGGTAGCGCAGCCGCCGCCGAAGCCACCACCCTGCTGCTCGCCGGTGCCCGCCTCACCGACGGCCGTACCGTCGACGTCCGGCTCAGCGGCGGCCGCATCCAAGCCGTCGGCACCGCGGGCAGCCTCCCCGCCCCCGCCCTGTCCCGGGTGGACCTGAGCGGGTACCTGCTGCTCCCCGCCCCCGCCGAGCCGCACGCCCACGGGGACACCGCCCTGACCGCCGACGGGGAGGGGCCCGTCTCCTACACCCCCGACGAGGTCCAGCGCCGCGCCACCGAAGCGGCCCTGCTCCAGCTCGGCCACGGCGCCACCGCCGTGCGCTCCCACGTGCGGATCGGCGACGTGCACGGCCTCGGCCCCCTGGAGGCGGTCCTCCAGGCCCGCCGCTCGCTGCGCGGGCTGGCCGACCTCACCACCGTGGCCGTCCCCCGGCTGCTCACCGGGGTCGCGGGCGCGGACGGGCTCGCCATGCTGCGCGACGCGGTCAAGATGGGCGCCTCCGTGATCGGCGGCTGCCCCGATCTGGACCCCGACCCGACCGGCTTCCTCGAAGCCGTCCTGGAGCTCGCGGACGAACACGGCTGCCCCGTGGACCTGCACACGGACGGCGACGACCCGGCGCGCCTCTCCCGGCTCGCCGCCATGGCCGGCGGACTGCGCCCCGGGGTCACGATCGGTCCCTGCGGAGGTCTGTCCCGGCTCCCGTTGGACGTGGCCGCCCGCTCCGCCGACCAGCTGGCCGCGGCCGGCGTACGGGTGACCTGCCTCCCGCAGGGCGACTGCGCGGCCCTGGAGCGCCGCGGGCTGCGCACGGCGCCCGTGCGGCTGCTGCGGGCCGCCGGGGTACGGGTGTCGGCCGGCAGCGGGGCGCTGCGGGACGCCGGGAACCCGGTGGGCCGCGGCGACCCGCTGGAGGCCGCGTACCTGCTGGCCTCCCAGGGCGGGCTGCGGGCGGGCGAGGCCTACGAGTCGGTCAGCGCCTGCGCCCGCGAGGCGATGGGCCTGCCGGAGGTGCGGGTGGAGGCCGGTTTCCCGGCGGAGCTGCTCGCCGTGCGCGGGGACCGGATCGCGGGCGTGCTGTCCCTCGCGTACAGCCGCATCGTGATCCACCGCGGGCGGGTGGTAGCCCGTACGAGTGCCGTACGGGAGTACTGCGACTCCGCCGTCGCGGTGGCCCTGGACCTGCCCCGGCAGGGCCGTACGGAGCCCGGCCCCTGAGGTTTCCCGTGCTTTCGCGGGCGGGGGCGCGCGGCTCGTCGTACGGTCGGGACATGCGCATCGTCATCGCAGGTGGACACGGTCAGATCGCGCTGCGGCTGGAGCGCCTGCTCTCCGCGCGCGGGTACGAGGTCGCGGGCGTCATCCGCGACCCGGCACAAGGCGACGACCTCAGGGAGGTGGGTGCCGAACCGGTGCTGTGCGATCTGGAGTCGGCGTCGGTCGAGCACGTGGCGGGGATCCTGCAGGGTGCGGACGTGGCGGTGTTCGCCGCCGGCGCGGGCCCCGGCAGCGGCATCGCGCGCAAGGACACCGTGGACCGGGGCGCGGCGGTCCTCTTCGCGGACGCGGCCGAACGGGCCCGCGTGCGCCGATTCCTGATGGTCTCTTCGATGGGCGCCGACGCGCGGCAGGAGGGCGACGAGGTCTTCGACGCCTATCTGCGGGCCAAGGGCGAGGCCGACGACCACGTCCGCACCCGGCTGGGCCTGGAGTGGACGGTGCTGCGGCCCGGTTCGCTCGTCGACGACGCCGGTACGGGGCTGGTCCGCCTGGAGGCGCACACGGGCCGCGGGACCGTCTCCCGGGACGACGTGGCGGCGGTGCTGGCCGAGCTGGTCGAGACCCCGGCGACGGCGGGTCTGACGCTGGAGCTGACGGCCGGCTCGACCCCGGTCACGGTGGCCGTCAAGGACGTGGCGGGCAATTGACGGACCGTCGGGCGGCCTTCCCGGCGGCCGCCACTCGACGGCTCAGAACTCGGCGCTCACCTTGTCGTCCGACCTCCCGACCGAATCCTGCTGGTACTGGTCCTCGTAGGCCCGCCGGATCCGCTCGACGCGCGCGTTGCGCTCGTCGGCTTCCTTCTCCGGGTACAGGAGCACCACCTCGTAGGAGGTCTCGCGGACGGTCTTGCCGTCGCTGCCCCGCCATTGGCCGTACCCGTCGTGGACGGTCAGCCCCTCGGGGAAGGCGGGGGTGATCTCCCGGTCCAGGAACCGCATGAACTCCCGCTCCCCGACCGGGCCCCGCCCGCCGGGGCGATCGGTGCCGAAGTAGAGCCTGGTCTCCTGGTACGGCTCCCCGACGTGCGGGTCGAGCGCCGCTCCCACCAGTGCCGGCAGGCCGGCTCCGAGCAGGGCGATGAGCACCCCGCCGCCGATCTTCCCCCGTGTGTCAGATGTCCATTTCACCCCAGGTGAACGAACAGGAGGGCGTGACGATGCGGCCGATGAGCGGCCCGGACGTCGAACGGGCCGCAGCCGAAACGGTGTCGGCCCTGGCCCCGCACAGCGGCCGGGACTGGCAGGTGCCGGCCGGTTCCCTCGACTGGTCCTGCTGGACCACGGCGGCCCACATCGCGCACGACCTCACGGCGTACGCCAGCCAAGTGGCCTCCCGCGCCCCGTCCGGCTACCTCCCGCTGGACCTGCGCGTCCGCCCGGGCACTCCGCCCGCCGAGGTGCTGACGGTGGTCTCGGCGAGCGCCCGCCTCCTGAGCACGGCGGTCACGGCCGCCGATCCCGCGGACCGGGCCTGGCACTGGGGGCCCTGCGATCCGGGGGGCTTCGCGGCGATGGGCGTGGCGGAGCTGCTGCTCCACACCTACGACATCGCCCGGGGCCTCGGCCTCCCCTGGCGGCCCCCGCCGGACCTCTGCGCGCCGGTCCTGGCCCGCCTCTTCCCCGACTCCCCACAGGGCCCGCCCACCGAGTCCCTCCTGTGGTCCGCGGGCCGCCTCGCCCTGCCGGACCGCCCCCGCCGTACTTCCTGGACCTGGCGGGCGGCGCTCACCGACTCTCCAGCCGCCGAAGCCACCACGGATCGCCCGGCGGGGCGTACGGGGCGCGCATACGAAGAAGACCCCCGTTACAAGTAACGGGGGTCTCTCTCGCGTGGCGGCGCCAGGGTTCGAACCTGGGTAGGCTGAGCCGGCAGATTTACAGTCTGCTCCCTTTGGCCACTCGGGCACACCGCCAAGATTTGCTGCCATTTTTTCCGCCTTGCGGCGGCGCTCCCTGGCAACGACGTAAACGATACCTGATGACCGGGGGTGCTACGCCACCGGATTGATCAGCACCGGGGGTGGGCGCGGTGGCTAGGCTTTGCGGAGCGGGCCGGGGACGTCCGGCCGTGCCCTTCGGGGCCGCCACAACCGACTTCAAGGAGCCACAGCACATGGCCGACTCCAGTTTCGACATCGTCTCGAAGGTCGAGCGGCAGGAGGTCGACAACGCCCTCAACCAGGCCGCCAAGGAACTCTCGCAGCGCTACGACTTCAAGGGCACCGGTGCCACGATCGCCTGGTCCGGCGAGAAGATCCTGATGGAGGCGAACTCCGAGGAGCGCGTCAAGGCCGTCCTGGACGTCTTCGAGACCAAGCTGGTCAAGCGCGGGATCTCGCTCAAGGCCCTGGACGCCGGCGAGCCGCAGCTGTCCGGCAAGGAGTACAAGATCTTCGCCACGATCGAGGAGGGCATCTCCCAGGAGAACGCCAAGAAGGTCGCGAAGATCATCCGGGACGAGGGTCCCAAGGGCGTCAAGGCCCAGGTCCAGGGCGAGGAGCTGCGCGTCAGCTCCAAGAGCCGTGACGACCTGCAGGAGGTCCAGGCGCTGCTCAAGGGCAAGGACCTGGACTTCGCGATCCAGTTCGTGAACTACCGCTGACCCAGTCGGCGGCCGGCCTCCACGCGGCCCGGTGGTCCTCACGGACTGCCGGGCCGCGGCGTTTGCGGGGGCCCTCGGGGGTGTGTGCGGGGCGTGTGCGGCGCACGCGCCATCAAGGGCTCCTGTGGGCACTTGGGCGGCGGTGAGTGCGCCCACCACGCTGGGTGGCATCCATCACCGCGTGGCAGGGGGGGTTCTCGCATGCTCGGGGCCGGCACGTTTCGCGAGGACTTCGGGGCGTCCGTGGTCGTCGCACTGGTCGCGCTGCCCCTCTGCGTGGGGGTGGCCGTCGCTTCCGGGGTGCCGGCCGAGCTGGGGATCGTCACGGGGGTGGTCGGCGGGCTGGTCACCGGATGGTTCCGCGGGAGCTCGCTGCAGGTGAGCGGGCCCGCTGCGGGGCTCACCGTGCTGGTCTACGAGGCGGTGCGGGCCTACGGTCTGCCCGCGCTCGGGGTGCTGGTGCTGGCCGCCGGGGTCGTACAGCTGGGCATGGGTGTGCTGCGGCTCGGGCGGTGGTTCCGGGCGATCTCGGTCGCCGTCGTGCACGGCATGCTGGCCGGGATCGGGCTCGTGCTGATCGCCGGACAGCTGTACGCGCTGGGGGGCGTGCAGGGCCCGGGGAGCACCCTGGCAAAGCTGGGCGGGCTGGCCGGGCTCGGAGCGCGGGCCGACTGGGCGGCGGTGGCGCTCGGGGCGGGGACCATCGCCGTCATGGTCGCCTGGCGGCGGATGCCCGCCCGGTGGCGGCTCGTGCCCGGGGCGCTCGTCGGGGTGGCCGCCGCGACCGCCGCGGCCGCGCTGTTGGGACTGCCCGTCGAACGGGTGCGGGTGACGGGGGTGCTGGAGGCGGTGGCCCTGCCGACCTCGGGCGACTTCGAGGTGCTCGCCTCCGTCGGGGCGCTCGGGACCGTGGCCGCGCTGGCGCTGATCGCCTCCGCCGAGACGCTGTTCAGTGCGGCCGCCGTCGACCGGATGCACGACGGGCCGAAAACGGACTACGACCGGGAGCTGGTCGCCCAGGGCTTCGGGAACACCGTGTGCGGACTGCTCGGGGCGCTGCCGATGACCGCGGTGATCGTACGCAGTGCCGCGAACGTGGAGGCCGGCGCACGCACTCGGGCCGCCCGGGTGCTCCACGGCGGATGGCTGCTGCTCTTCGCCGTCGCCTTCCCGCAGGTGCTGGAGGTCGTGCCGCTCGCCGCGCTGGCGGGAGTGCTGCTGCACGCGGGCTGGAAGCTGCTGCCCGCCCGGGCGGTGCACGCGCTGTGGCGGACACACCGGGGTGAGGCGGTGGTGCTGCTGGCCACGGCCACCGCGATCGCGGTCACCAACCTCTTCGAGGGGGTGCTCGTCGGCCTGGGGCTGGCCGTCGCCAAGGCTGCCTGGGAAACCTCTCACGTGCACATCGAGGAGGTCCGGGAGGAAACGGGGCTGTGCGTGCGGGTGGTGGGCAACGCCAGCTTCCTGCGTCTGCCCAAGCTGCTCGACGCACTCGACGCGCTGCCGCCGGGACAGCCCGTACGGCTCGACTTGAGCGGGCTGCGCCACCTCGACCACGCCTGTCTGACGGCCCTGGAGGGGTGGGAGCGGGAGCGGACTCCACTCCCCGGACGTGAGGGCGTCATCTGGCCCGGTTAGCCTCCGCCCGTGACAAACGAGTTGAAGCGCACCCTGGGAGTCTCCGACGCCGTCGTCGTCGGACTCGGCGCGATGGTCGGCGCCGGCATCTTCGCCGCCCTCGCCCCGGCGGCCGGCGCGGCGGGCGGCGCGCTCCTCGCCGCGCTCGCCCTGGCGGCCGTCGTCGCCTACTGCAACGCTCACTCCTCGGCACGCCTCGCCGCCCGGTACCCGTCGTCCGGCGGCACGTACGTCTACGGGCGCGAGCGCCTCGGACCCTTCTGGGGGTACCTGGCCGGCTGGGGGTTCGTGATCGGCAAGACGGCCTCCTGTGCGGCGATGGCCCTGACCGTCGGCGCGTACGTCTGGCCGGGGCATCAGCATGCCGTGGCCGTCGCTGCGGTGGTGGCGTTGACCGCCGCGAGCTACGGCGGGGTGCAGAAGTCGGCCCGGCTGGCCAGGGTGATCGTGACGGCGGTGCTGGCTGTGCTGGCCGGGGTGGTGGTCGTGTGCCTGTCCTCGGAGAGCGCCGACGCGGGGCGGCTGGGCGGCGCGGACTGGGGCGCCGCCGGACTGTTGCAGGGAGCCGGGCTACTGTTCTTCGCCTTCGCGGGCTACGCCCGGATCACCACCCTGGGCGAGGAGGTGCGCGACCCGGAGCGGACCATCCCGCGGGCGGTGCCGCTCGCGCTCGGAATCGCGCTGCTGGTGTACGCCGCCGTGGCGGTGGCGGCGCTGTCGGTGCTCGGCGCCGACGGGCTCGCGAGGTCGGCGGCCCCGCTCGCCGACGCGGTCCGGGCGGCCGGCCTGCCCGAACTGGCCCCGGTCGTCCGGGTGGGTGCGGCTCTGGCCGCGCTGGGCTCGCTGCTGGCCCTCGTACTCGGGGTGTCCCGGACCACGCTGGCGATGGCCCGGGACGGCCACCTCCCGCGTGCGCTGGCTTCCGTACATCCCCGGCATCAGGTGCCGCGCCATGCGGAGCTGGCGGTGGGGGCGGTCGTGGCGGTGCTCGCGGCCACCGCCGATCTGCGCGGAGCGATCGGCTTCTCCTCCTTCGGGGTGCTCGCCTACTACGCGATCGCGAACGCCTCCGCGTGGACTCTCGATTCAGGTCTCAAGGGTCGGGCCGTGGCAGCCGTCGGGCTGTCCGGCTGTGTGGTGCTGGCCTGCGCGCTGCCCCTCGCGTCGGCGGTCTCGGGGGCGGCGGTGCTGGCTCTGGGCGCCCTGGCCTATGGCGTACGCCGGGGCATCAGATCCTGGAGCTGAACTCCGCCCAGGGGCGCAGTTCCAGGTCGAGTTCCTCCCCCAGCTCGGACTCCTCGCAGAACCAGGCGGTGCCGTCGAGCCAGCCGCGGAGCCAGTCGGCGAGGCTCGGGCCGTCGATGGACCATGCAAGGTCGGGCTCCCCGGTATTCGGGTCGAAGAGGAGCACCTGGGCGGTTTCGGAGCGGCAGTCCACGCAGGCGTACATGGCGCAGCCGAAGTCGGCTATCGGCAGCACGGCCTCGGGCCAGCGCCAGCCGGATACGCGTTGGGCCCCGTAGGTCGTGACGGCCTGACGCAGTGACAGGAACCCCTGCTCCGGGCCGAATCCGCCGTCCCCGATCCGGGTGTAGAGCTCGGCGAGCAGCGGGGGCAGGACGAAGCCGAGTATGCCCTCGGCCCGGGTGGTCTCCCCGGCGCCCAGCGGCGCGGGCAGGGGCCTTCCTTGCCCGCGCGCGGAGTTGCGCACGTGGTCTGCGACTTGCTCCAGCAACTGCTCGGTCTCGTTCATGCGTTCATGGTGACGCACCCCACTGACAATCGCCCTGACCTGTGCATATCGGTCAGGGCGAGGAGTATTTCGATGCGGTGCTCGCGCCAGTGGTCCCGTCCGGTGCGGTCGGATCTCCGCGTCGAAGGCGCGGCCGAGCAGCTCTTACCGCCTGCGTACGGGCGCCGGTGGGTCGGCTAAGAGGTTCTCTGCCGACCCGCACGGCGCCCACAGCTGCTCGTCGTCGCACAGGGCGAAGGACGTCACCGAGAGGCGAACGGCGCGTCCGTCGGGACGATCTCGCGGCCCAACGGGAGCAGCGCGAGCGGGACCATCTTGAAGTTGGCGATGCCGAAGGGGATGCCGATGATCGTGATGCACAGCGCGATGCCGGTGAAGATGTGCCCCAGCGCCAGCCACCAGCCGGCCAGGACCAGCCACAGGACGTTGCCGAT
Source organism: Streptomyces sp. NBC_01351 (assembly GCF_036237315.1). Lineage (GTDB taxonomy): Bacteria > Actinomycetota > Actinomycetes > Streptomycetales > Streptomycetaceae > Streptomyces. The sequence continues at coordinate 3,491,538 of NZ_CP108356.1, forward strand.
GGCGGATCCCGCGCCGGCGTCGCGGCGCTCGACCGTGGTGTAGCCGAAGGGCCAGAGGGCGTACACCGCGATGCGGAAGGCGGCGATGCCGAAGGGGATGCCGATGATCGTGATGCAGAGGATCACGCCCGCGAGGCAGTAGCCGAGGAACAGCCAGATGCCGCTGAGTACGAGCCAAATGACGTTCAGGATTGTCTTCACTGCCGGCGGCCTGCCATCTGTTCGAGCCGGGCGATGCGCTCGGCCATAGGAGGGTGTGTCGAGAACATCTTGGACAATCCCTGGCCCGGACGGAAGGGATTGGCGATCATCATGTGGCTCGCCGTCTCCAACCGGGGCTCAGGGGGCAGCGGAAGCTGCTTGGTGCCCGCGTCGAGCTTGCGCAGGGCGCTGGCCAGGGCGAGCGGGTCGCCGGTCAGCTGGGCGCCGGAGGCGTCGGCCTCGTACTCGCGCGAGCGACTGATGGACAGCTGGATCACGGAGGCGGCCAGCGGGCCGAGGATCATGATGAGCAGCATGCCCAGGAGGCCCGGGCCCTCGTCGTCGTTCGAGCGGCCCACGGGTATGAGCCAGGCGAAATTGACCAGGAACATGATCACGGAGGCGAGTGCTCCGGCCACCGACGAGATCAGGATGTCGCGGTTGTAGACGTGGCTGAGCTCGTGGCCGATGACTCCGCGCAGCTCACGCTCGTCGAGGATGCGCAGGATGCCCTCTGTGCAGCAGACCGCGGCGTTGCGCGGATTGCGGCCGGTCGCGAAGGCGTTGGGCGCCTCGGTGGGCGAGATGTAGAGGCGTGGCATGGGCTGGCGCGCGGACGTCGAGAGCTCGCGCACCATCCGGTACAGCTCGGGGGCCTCGAACTCGCTGACTGGGCGGGCGCGCATCGCGCGTAGAGCCAGCTTGTCGCTGTTCCAGTAGGCGTACGCGTTCGTCCCGAGGGCGACGACGACGGCGACGATCAGGCCGCCCCGCCCGAAGAAGCTGCCGATGAGGATGATGAGTGCGGACATCCCGCCGAGGAGTACGGCGGTTTTCAGCCCGTTGTGTCGGCGGTGCACGGTACGCCCTCCTAGTGGTGCGGCAGGGATCCCCGTCCAGGACTGAGGGTCTTCGGTCCAGTGGACCCTCCCTTCCTGGTCAACGCGAGGTGGGGGCGCCAGGTTCCCGGGGCAAGCCGAGGCGGCCGCCGCCCCGTCGCCCCGGGGGTGGGGGCGGTGGGCGACGGCCGCGCGGGTTACTCCGTACGGGTTACAGCCGCGTGCGGGCTACTGCGGGAAGAGGCTGCCGGACGCGAAGCGCAGGACGAGCTGCGGGGCGCCCGAGAGGACGAGGGCCGTGACCGCGGTGATGACGATGGCCGCCGTGACGGGCCAGGGGGCCTTCGTACGGATCTGCGCGCCCTCGGCGGCCTGCGCGCCCTTGACGCCCTCCGGTGCGCGGAAGAGTAGCGCGGTCCACCGGAGGTAGTAGTAGAGGGCGACGACGACGTTGATCGCCATGAGCACGGCCAGCCAGCCCAGGCCCGCGTCGACCGCGGAGCGGAAGACCACGACCTTGGCGAAGAGGCCGATGATGCCCGGCGGCAGCCCGGCCAGGCAGAGCAGGAAGAAGGCCAGCGACAGGGCTGCCAGCGGGCGCTCCGCGTACAGGCCGCGGTAGTCGCTGATCCGGTTGAGCGGCTTCGTACGGGCGACGAGCGCGGCGACGGCGAAGGCGCCGAGGTTCACGACGGCGTACATCAGCGCGTAGGCGACGGTGGAGCCGATCTGGTCGCGGTCGGTGTACGCGGCGGCGGCGATCGGGACCAGGAGGTAGCCGGCCTGGCCGACGGAGGACCAGGCGAGCAGCCGTACGGCGCTGTTCGGGCGGTCCGCGGACTGGCGCAGGGCGGCGGCGTTGCCCAGGGTCATGGTGAGCGCGGCGAGGACGGCGAGGGCCGGTCCCCAGATGTCGGAGTACGCCGGGAAGGCGATCACCGTCACGAGGATGAGGCCGGTGAAACCGACGGCCTTGCCGATCACGGAGAGGTAGCCGGCGATCGGCAGAGGGGCGCCGACGTAGGTGTCGGGGACCCAGAAGTGGAAGGGGACGGCCGCGGTCTTGAACGCGAAGCCGACGAGGGTGAGCGCGACGCCGACCATGGCGATGGTGTCGAGCTGCCCGGGGACGTCTTCGAGGCGGTCGGCGACCTGGCTGAGGTGCAGGGAACCGGTGGCGGCGTAGACGAAGCTGATGCCCATCAGCGACACGGCGGTGGCGGTGACGGAGGAGAGGAAGAACTTGAGGGCGGCCTCCGAGGAGAGCCGGTCGCCGCGGCGCATGCCGACGAGGGCGAAGGCGGGCAGCGAGGCGACTTCGAGGGCGACGATCAGGGTGGCGAGGTCGCGGGAGGCGGGCAGCAGGGCGGCGCCGGCCGCGGAGGAGAGCAGCAGGAACCAGTACTCGCCGGCCGGCATGCGCGTGTCGCGTACGGCGGTTACCGAGAGCAGGGCGGTGACCAGGGCGCCGGCCAGCACCAGGAACTGGACGACGAGCGTGAAGTGGTCGGCGGTGTAGCTGCAGGCGGCGGGGTCTCCGGTGAGGCAGAACGTGGAGCGGTCGCCCGCGTGCAGCGGCAGCAGGCTCGCGGTCGCGACGGCCAGACCGGCCACGGAGAGCCAGCCGAGGAGCGGCTTGGTGCGCTCCGCTACGAAGAGGTCGGCGACCAGGACGATCAGGGCGACGGCGGCGGGGATGACCACGGGCGCGATGGCGAGCCAGTCGACGGACTGGACGAGGCTGGGGGGCTGCGCGGAGAGGTCGGCGGAGAGACCGGCGGCGAGGACCGTGAGGGCCGTCATGAGTTGCCTCCTGCGAGGAGCTTCTGGACGGCCGGGTCGGTGAGGCCGAGGAGTACCGCGGGCCACAGGCCGGCGAGGACGGTGAGGGCGACGAGCGGGGTCCAGGCGGCGTACTCGTAGCGCTGGATGTCCGCGAGGACGATCTCGGGGCCGGCCTTCGGGTCGCCCATGCAGACGCGCCGTACGACGATCAGCAGGTAGGCGGCGGTGAGCAGGGTACCGAACGCGCCGACCGCCGTGTAGGTGAGGAAGGCGGGCCGGGACAACCCCTCGGCGGGGTCGAAGGCGCCGAACAGGGCCAGCATCTCGCCCCAGAAGCCGGCCAGGCCGGGCAGGCCGAGGGAGGCGACGGCGGCGAAGGCGAGGAACGCGCCGAAGCGGGGGGCGCGGCCGTAGAGGGCGGCGCCGGTGGCTCCGGCGAGGGTGTCGAGGTCTGCGGTGCCGTAGCGGTCCTTGAGCGCGCCGACCAGGAAGAAGAGGAGGCCGGTGATCAGGCCGTGGGCGACGTTGGCGAAGAGCGCGCCGTTGACGCCGGTGGGGGTCATGCTCGCGATGCCGAGGAGCACGAAGCCCATGTGGCCGACGGAGGAGTACGCGATGAGGCGCTTGAGGTCGCCCTTGTTCCCCTTGCGGGCCAGCGCGAGGCAGGCGAGCGATCCGTAGACGATGCCGACGGCGGCGAAGGCGCCCAGGTAGGGGGCGAAGGTGGCCATGCCGTCGGGGGTGGCGGGGAGCAGGATGCGGACGAACCCGTACGTGCCCATCTTGAGCAGGACGCCGGCCAGCAGGACGGAGCCGACCGTGGGCGCGGCGGTGTGGGCGTCCGGCAGCCAACTGTGCAGCGGCCACATCGGGGTCTTCACGGCGAGGCCGATGCCGATGGCGAGAACGGCCAGGAGCTGGGTGGTGTGGGACAGTTCGCGGCCGTTGTCAGAGGCGAGTGCCACCATGTCGAAAGTGCCGCTCTTCAGTCCGATCAGCAGCAGACCGAGCAGCATGACCACGGAGCCGAGGAGGGTGTAGAGGATGAACTTCCAGGCGGCGGCCTGCCGCTGAGCACCGCCCCAGCGGGCGATGAGGAAGTACATCGGGATGAGGACCATCTCGAAGGCGAGGAAGAAGAGCAGCAGGTCGAGGACGGCGAAGGTCGCGAGGGTGCCGGACTCCAGGACCAGGAGCAGCGCGACGAAGGCCTTCGGGGAAGGGCCTGCGGGGAGCTTGAAGTAGCTGTAGAGCGCGCAGAGGAAGAACAGCAGCGCGGTCATCAGGAGGAGGGGGAGCGAGATGCCGTCGACGCCGAGGTGGATCCGGACGTTCAGCGCCTGGATCCAGCTGATGTCCGTCGTCGCCTGGAAGCGGGACGGGGCGTCGTGGTCGAAGCCCAGGGTGAGGGCGATCGCCGCGGCGAGGATCACGCCGGTCACGGTCACGCCGTGGCGGAGCACGGCCTGTTCGGGGCTGCGGCCCTTGAGGCCGGGCGGGGCCGGCAGGAGGGCCGCGGCCGCGCCGAGGAGCGGTGCGGCCACGATGAACGCCAGAAGGAACTGCATCACGGACGGGCTGATATCGATCACGGCTGACTCTCGGCTCACGATCCGGCGTTGACGTTGGCGAGGACGGCGGTGGCGATCGCCAGGACCACGGCGCCGGCGAGCAGGGCGCTCAGGTAGCTCTGCACGTTGCCGGTCTGGGCACGGCGTACGAGGCTGCCGAGCAGCCGGGGGCCGGTGCCCGCGCCGCGGACGTACGTGTCCACGACCTCGCGGTCGAGGAAGCGGACGAGGCTCGCGGCCGCCCGGACGGGGCGGACGAAGAGCCGGTCGTAGACGGCGTCGAGGTGGAAGCCGTCGGCGGCATGCCGGTACAGGGGGCCGAGGAGCGCCTTGCCCGGGTCTGCGGCGGGGCCGGTCGGGACGGCGGGGTGGTCGTGGGTCACTTCGGCCACCTCGGGGGCTTCCGCGGCGGATTCGGCGACGGTGGCGGCCACCGCGGCGGCCGCGGCAAGGCCGTTGGCCTTCGTGGCGGTGGCCGCTGTGGCGGCGGCCTTCACGGTGGCGCGCTGCCAGAGGGCGTAGGTGAGCATCGCGCCGATGACCGCCGCGCCCGTGCCGAGGACCGAGGTGGTCAGCGTCGGGGAGAGTTCCTTGTCGTCGAACCAGTCGGCGAGGGGACCCACGGCGAGGCCGAAGCCGACCGACGGGATCGCGAGCAGCCACAGCACGCCGGTCATGGCGACGGGCTCCTTGCCGTGGTCGGGGGCGGCGGCGCCCCGGCCGCGGAAGGCCATCAGCCAGAGCCGGGTGGCGTAGGCGGCGGTGAGGAGGGCGGTCAGCACGCCGGCGACGAGCACCACCCAGCCGGCGGTGCTGGGTGCGAAGTCCGAGTGGCCGGTCGCGGTGTGCTCGGCGGCGACGAGGACGGCTTCCTTGGAGAAGAAGCCGGCGAAGGGCGGGATCGCGGCCAGGGCGAGCAGCGCGATCGTCATCGTCCAGAAGGCGTCGGGGATGCGCTTGGACAGGCCGTCCATCCGGGACATGGCGGCCAGGGAGTTCGTACCGGCGGCGTGGATGATCACGCCCGCGCCGAGGAAGAGAAGCGCCTTGAAGAAGCCGTGGGACAGGAGGTGGAAGACGGCGGCGCCACGGTCGCCGACGGCCAGGGCGCCGATCATGTAGCCGAGCTGGCCGACCGTGGAGTAGGCGAGCACCCGCTTGATGTCGTCCTGGGCGAGGGCGGCGAGGCCGGAGCCGATCATCGTGACGGCCGCCATGACGGCCATGACCACCAGCGCGGCACTGGAGGCCGCGAAGACGGGGAGGAGACGGGCGATGAAGTAGACACCGGCGGCGACCATCGTCGCGGCGTGGATCAGCGCGGAGACCGGGGTGGGGCCGGCCATGGCGTCCGGAAGCCAGGTGTGCAGCGGGAACTGCGCGGACTTGCCGGCGACTCCGGCGAGCAGGAGCAGCGCGATCAGCGTCGGGTGGTCGAGTCCGCCGGCGGCGACGGTGCCCAGGATCTTCGTGATCTGGAAGGAGCCGGCGTCGGCGGCGAGCGCGAACAGGCCGATGAGGAAGGGGACGTCACCGAGCTTGGTGACGAGGAAGGCCTTCAGGGAGGCGGAGCGGGCCGCCTCGGTCTCCCAGTAGTGGCCGACCAGGAAGTACGAGCAGATGCCCATGATCTCCCAGCCGACCAGCAGCACCATCAGGTCGCCGGAGTAGACGACGAGCAGCATGGCGGAGGTGAAGAGGGAGACGAGAGCGGCGTACGACGGGTAGCGCGGGTCCTCGCGGAGGTACGCCGTCGAGTAGAGCTGTACGCAGGTGGCGACGACCCCGACGAGGACGGCGACCAGGACGGCGAAGCCGTCCAGGTGGAGCGAGAGCTCGATCGGCACCGAGCCGGTCGGGGTCAGCTCGGTCGCGGTGTCGATCGCCTTCCCGCCGCCTTGGCGGACGGCGACGATCACCGCCAGTACGGCGGCGGCGAGCGTCGGCAGGATCGCGAGCGGCCGGACGAAGCCGGGGGCGGTGCGGCCGAGGAGGAGTCCCGCGACCGCGCCCAGGAAGGGGAGGAGGGGGACGAGGACGGCGAGGGTCGTGGTGCTCACGCGGTGACCTCGCTCGGGTTGCTCTGGTGGCTCGGGGCGGGCTCGTTGCCCTCGGCGGTGTCGCGCAGCCGGTCGACGTCCGAGGTGCCTCGGTTGCGGTACACCATCAGCACGATCGCGAGTCCGATGCCGATCTCGGCGGCGGCGATGGCGATGGTGAAGAGGGTGAGGGCCTGGCCGGCGTGCAGGGTGTCGCGCAGCCAGACGTCGAAGGCGACCAGGTTCAGGTTGACGGCGTTGAGCATCAGCTCGACGGACATCAGGACCAGGATGGCGTTGCGGCGGGCGAGTACTCCGTACAGGCCCGTGCAGAAGAGGAGCGCCGCGAGCACGGCGGGGTAGGCGAGGTGCATCAGCGCTGCCCCTTGTCGCTGTCAGTGGCGTCGGCGGGGTCGTTCTTGCGGGAGAGCACGATGGCGCCGATCAGGGCCGCGAGGAGGAGGACGGAGAGGGCCTCGAAGGGCAGCACCCAGTGCTGGAAGAGGATCTCGCCGGAGACCTTCGTCGAGCCCTGGGCCGGGCCGTCGAAGTCGATCCAGGTCGTGCGGAAGGCGTCGACGACGACCCAGACGAGGGCGACGGCGGAGACGGCCGCGACGGCGAGGGCGAGCGGGCGGTTGCCGGAGTCGGCGTCCGGGGAGCGGCCGATGGGCGCCTTGGTGAGCATCAGCCCGAAGAGGAGGAGGACGACCACGGAACCGAGGTAGATCAGGACCTGGACCCAGGCGATGAACTCGGCGGTCAGCAGCAGGTACTCGACGGCGATGCCGCCGAGCGCGACGACCAGCCAGAGGGCGGCGTGCACGAGCTGCCGGGTGGTGACCGTGACGAGGGCCGCGCCGAGGGTGGCGAGGCCGACGAGGACGAAGGCGACCTCCACGCCGGTCGGCGAGAGGAAACCGGGCCCGGGGGCCGAGCCTGCGCCTTGGGCGGCGGCGACGAGGTGGGCGGCGTACATCAGGCGGTACCTCCCGCCGGGTCGGTACCGGGGTCGCCGGGGGCGGGGGTGGGGGTGCCGGGAGCGCCGGAGGCGCCGGGTCCACGAGTGCCGGGAGCGCCAGGGGCAGTGCCGGCGGGCGCCTCGGGGGCCGAGGTGCCGGAGGCGCCGGGGGTGGGGGCCGGGGGTTCGGCGGTGGCTGCTGCGGCGGCTTCGGCTTTTTCTGCTGCCTTGCGGGCGGCCGCGATTTCCTTGGGCTCCTCGGCGGCGGGGTCGAGGGCGGGCGGGGCCGGGACGGTCCACATCCACTCGCGGAGCTTGTCGCGCTCGTGGGTCAGTTCGTGGATGTCGGTCTCCGCGTACTCGAACTCCGGCGACCAGAAGAGGGCGTCGAAGGGGCACACCTCGATGCAGATACCGCAGTACATGCAGAGGGAGAAGTCGATGGCGAAGCGGTCGAGGACGTTGCGGCTGCGCTCGCGACCGCCGGGGGTGGCGGCCGGGACCGTCTCCTTGTGGGAGTCGATGTAGATGCACCAGTCGGGGCACTCACGGGCGCAGAGCATGCAGACCGTGCAGTTCTCCTCGAACAGGCCGATGACCCCGCGGGAGCGGGGCGGGAGCTGCGGCTGGACGTCGGGGTACTGGGCGGTGTGCGAGCGCTTCGTCATCGTGCGCAGCGTGACGGCCAGGCCCTTGGCGAGGCCGGATCCGGGAATGGGCATCAGTTGATCGCCACCTTCACGATGCCGGTGAGCGCGATCTGGGCGAGCGCGAGCGGGATGAGTACGGTCCAGGCGAGCTTCTGGAGCTGGTCCTCGCGCAGGCGCGGATAGCTCACGCGGAGCCAGATCACGACGAAGGCGAGGATCGCGGTCTTGAGGAGGGTCCAGACCCAGCCGAGGCCCTCGGCTCCGAAGGGGCCCTGCCAGCCGCCGAGGAAGAGGACGGTGGTGAGGGCGCAGAGGACGACGATGCCGGCGTACTCGGCGAGCAGGAAGAGGGCGAAGCGGAGGCCGGTGTACTCGGTGTAGGCGCCGAAGATGATCTCGGAGTCCGCGACGGGCATGTCGAAGGGGGGCCGCTGGAGTTCGGCGAGGCCGGCGGTGAAGAAGACGAGCGCGCCGACGATCTGCCAGGGCAGCCACCACCACTGGAAGCTCGCGACGATGCCGGTGAGGGAGACCGTCCCGGCCGCCATCGCCACGGAGGCGGCGGCGAGCAGCATCGGGAGCTCGTAGGCGAGCAGCTGGGCGGCGGTGCGCAGGCCGCCGAGCATGGAGAACTTATTGGCGGAGGCCCAGCCGGCCATGAGGGAGCCGAGGACTCCGACGCCCATGACCGCGAGCACGTAGAAGATGCCCGCGTCGATGACCTGGCCGATCGCGCCCTCGCCCGGGCCGATCGGGATGGCGATGAGGACGAGAAGGTACGGCAGCAGGGCGACGGCGGGGGCGAGCTGGAAGATCCGCCGGTCGGCGTTGGCCGGGACGATGTCTTCCTTCTGCGCGAACTTCACGCCGTCGGCCACGAGCTGGGCCCAGCCGTGGAAACCACCGGCGTACATGGGGCCGAGTCGGCCCTGCATGTGCGCCATCACCTTGTGTTCGGTCTGCCCTACGACGAGCGGGAGCACGAGGAAGGCGGCGAAGACGACGATCAGCCGCAGGGCGACGTCGAGGACGTCGTTCACGCGTCGCCTCCGTTGTCCGGGGTGGGGTTGGGGTTGGGGTTGGGCTCAGGGGTGGAGTCAGGGGTGCCGTCGGCCTCGGTGCCGGTGGCCGGTTCGGGCTCCGCTGCGGTGGCCGGGGTGGCGGGCTCGTCGAACGCCGGCACGGGGTTGTGCCAGGGGGCGTCCGCGCTGCGAGGGGCCGCGCGGCGGGGTTCCTCCGGCGGGGTGGCCGACTGGCTCGCCGAGCCGTCGCCCGCGGAACGGGTACGGCGAGGCGGGCGCGTGGCCTCCGGCTCCCGCGCGGGGGCATCCGCCTCCGGGCCGGGGGCGGCCGGGGGCTCGGCCGGCTCCGGGACCGTGGAGTCCGGGGTGGTCTGGCTTGCCGAGCCGTCCGTTACCGAGCGGGTGCGGCGCGGCGGGCGGGCGGGGGCCTGGGTCTCCGGGGCGGTGGTGTCGTCCGGCGTGGCCGAAGGAGGCGTGGCCGAAGGAGGCGTGGCCGAAGGAGGCGTGGCCTGGCTCGCCGAGCCTTCTTCTGCCGAGCGGACGCGGCGCGGCGGGCGGGTGGCGGCCGGGGCTTCCGTTGCCGGGGTTTCCGTTGCCTGGGTGGCCGAGCCGTCGGCGACCGAGCGGGTGCGGCGGGCCGGGGCGCCCTCCCGGGCGGCGGCGCCCGCTGCGCGCGGGGTGCGGGCCGGGCGGGTGGGGGCCGGGGGGAGCTGGCCCTTCAGCGGGCCCCACTCGTTGGGGTCCGGGACGCCCGGCGGGAGCATCTGGCGGCGCTTCGGCGCGTCCGGGTCGTGTGCCTCGCCCGGTTCCTTGGCGCCGGGCCAGGCCTTGGCGACGCGCGCGGCCAGGACGAAGTCCTTGCGCAGCGGGTGCCCCTCGAACTCCTCCGGGAGGAGGAGGTGGACGAGGTGGGGGTGGTCGGTGAAGGTGACGCCGAACATCTCGAACGTCTCGCGCTCGTGCCATTCCGCGCCCGCGTAGACCGCGATGGCGGAGGGCAGGGAGGGCGAGCTGTGCGGGACCGTCGTGCGCAGGAGCAGGCGGCGCACCCGGCGGTTCTCGAGCGAGACGACGTGCGCGCAGATGCGGAAGCCGGTGCCCGGCTCGTCCACCGCGCTCAGCCAGTCGAAGTAGGTGCAGCCCAGCTTGTCCCGGGCGATTTCGAGGGAGGAGATCCAGGATCCGACCGGGACGTCGACCGTCAGGAGGTCGTACGCGGACGAGCCCACGGCCTCCTCGCCGAAGATCGTCGGCGCCGCGTCGGGGAGCGAGTCGTAGAGGTTCATGCGCCGGCCCCCGGGGTGGGCGGGGGCGTGACGAGACCGCTCGTGAGCTGGGCGACGGACGGGCCGTCCGCGTAGCGCTCCGCGAGGGATTCGCGGGCGATCTTCTCCTGGAGCTTGAGGATGCCCTGCAGCAGCGCCTCCGGGCGCGGCGGGCAGCCGGGCACGTAGACGTCGACCGGGATGATCTGGTCGACGCCCTTCGTGACCGAGTACGAGTCCCAGTACGGCCCGCCGCAGTTGGAGCAGGCGCCGAACGAGATGACGTACTTGGGCTCCGGCATCTGCTCGTAGAGCCGCTTGACGGCCGGGGCCATCTTGTCCGTCACCGTGCCCGAGACGATCATGAGGTCGGCCTGGCGGGGTCCCGGCGCGAAGGGGATCACGCCGAGACGGATGAAGTCGTGCCGGGCCATGGAGGCGGCGATGAACTCGATCGCGCAGCAGGCGAGGCCGAAGTTGAACACCCACAGGCTGTACCGGCGGCCCCAGTTCAGGACCACCTTCATCGGTTCCGGGGCGAGCCGGGAGAGGATTCCGAGGCGCTTGGGCTCCGGGAGCAGCTCCGGCTGAGGTGTCACGTCCATTCGAGGACGCCCTTCTTGTACGCATAGAGCAGGCCGACGGCCAGGAAGCCCAGGAAGATGAACATCTCGACCAGGGTCGTGGCGCCGTAACCGGCGGCGGCGAACACCGTCGCCCACGGGAACAGGAAGATCGAGTCGACGGCGAAGATGACGTAGAGGAACGCGTAGACGTAGTAGCGGACCTGGGTGTGCGCCCAGCCCTCGCCCACCGGGTCCACACCGCATTCGTACGTCAGCAGCTTCTCGCGGGTCGGCGCCACGGGGCGCAGCAGGCGGCCGGCCCCGAAGGCCATGGCCACGAACAGCACACCGAGCGCGGCCAGCAGACCGACGACCGAATAGCTTCGGAAGTAGTCCGCCGCAAGCACGGTTACGGTCGATACCGTCGGTTCAGGCACGTCCGTTCCTCGCTCCTCGGCCACTGTCGATGATCTGGTACGCACGGGAGTCTAGGGCCTGCCTCACACGGGGTGGGGTTATCCCCCGTTCACAGCACCCGGCCACCCCATGGCATCAGCGGAGTCGGCTTGGCAGGCTGTGGCCCATGACCACGAGCCACGACACCCCCGACAACGACCGTCCTCCCCCCGTACGCGCCGTCTTCAGCGCCGTGACGTGGAAGGAAATCGCCCATCTGGCGAGCAGTATGCCGGTGGCGATCGTCGGATTCGTTTACGCGGTTGTCATGGTCACCGTGACGGGGGTGCTGTCCGTGACGGCGATGGGACTTCCGTTGCTCGCAGGCGGCCTCTATCTGTCTCGGCAGTTGGGACGGCTGGACCGCGCCCGCGCCCGCGCGCTGCTGGGCGTACGGGTCGACGAGCCGACCCCGATCCCCGGACCGAAGCGGTCCGGCGGCTTCTTCCCCTGGCTGTGGACGAGCATCAAAGACCCGGTCGCCTGGCGGACGGTGCTGTACCAGGTGATCCGGCTGCCCTGGGGATTCTTCACCTTCACGGTAACTCTGGCCGGGCTGTTCGTGCTGTGGCCGGTACTGCCGTACGTGGTGCGGTGGCTCGCGAACGCGGACCGCGCGATGGTACGGGGGCTGCTGTCGCCCTCCGACGATCTGGAGCGGCGGATCGCGGAGCTGGAGTCCGACCGGGGGGTCGTGGTGGACACGGCCGCGGCGGACCTGCGGCGCATCGAGCGGGACCTGCACGACGGGGCGCAGGCGCGGCTGGTGGCCTTGGCGATGGGGCTGGGCCTGGCGAAGGAGAAGCTGCTGGAGGACCAGGACCCGGAGGGCGCGGCGGCGATGGTCGACGAGGCCCACGGGGAGGTGAAGCTGGCACTCCAGGAGCTGCGGGATCTGGCGCGGGGGATCCATCCGGCGGTGCTGACGGACCGGGGGCTGGATGCGGCGCTGTCCTCGGTCGCGTCGCGGTGCGTGGTGCCGGTGAAGGTGTCGGTGGATCTGCCCGCCGATCAGCGGCCGGCGGAGGCGATCGAGGGGATCGCGTACTTCGTGGTGTCGGAGCTGCTGCAGAACGTCAGCAAGCACGCGGGGTCCGCTGCGCGGGGCGCGGGCGTGGAGGTGTGGCGGGCGGGCGCCCGGCTGCTGATCCGCGTCTCCGACGACGGGCGGGGCGGGGCCGATGTCTCCCGGGGGTCGGGGCTGGCGGGGCTCGCGGAGCGGTTGGGGGCGGTGGACGGGGTGCTGGTGGTGGACTCCCCCGCGGGGGAGGGGACGGTGGTCACGGCGGAGCTGCCGTGGCGGGGGCGCGGGTAGCCGGCGCCGGCCTTGCCGTTGATCGGGGCTCCCGTCCTTTGTGGGCGGGAGCCCCGATCTTTGTGGGCGGGAGCCCAGTTCGTGTGTGCGGATGCGGGTGCGGGTGCGGCGCCGTTGCGCGGAGCGGCCCCGGGCTGCACCCGGGCTCCTGGGGCTCCGCCCCAGACCCTCCCCCAGACTCCGTCCGGGGGGGACCCCCACGCCTCAAACGCCGGCGAGGCTGAAATCCGCCCCGGCAGGCAGGGGGTGGGGTTAACCCCAGTGTGGAGAGGCCTACTCGCCGCATGGTTGGGGGGTCGGGTCGGCGGCAGGGTGGAGGGGGACACGGCGGACGGGAAAGGGCGGGTCGGATCATGGGCAACCACACGGGCATGGGGGCGGTGCTGCGGGCTCCCGTCGCGGGGCGGACCTGGCGGGAGTTCGGGTACCTGCTGATCGGGCTGCCGCTGAGCATCCTGTACTTCTCGCTCGCCATCGCCGGTGTGAGCGTCGGCGCCGGGCTGCTCGTCACCTTCCTCGGCGTGCCGGTCCTGGCCGGCGTACTCGCCATGTGCCGCGGCTTCGGACGCCTGGAGCGGGCCCGGGTGCGGCACCTGCTGGGCGTGGACATCGCCGAGCCGGCGCCGATCCGGGCCGCGAAGGGCGGGCCGGTCTCCGCCATGGGAGCGCTGCTCAAGAGCGGGAGCGCCTGGCGGCACGTGCTGTACTCCGTGGTCCAGTTCCCGTGGGCGGTGTTCGCCTTCTGCGTGGCACTGACGTTCTGGGCGTACGGGTGGGCCGCGCTGCTGTACCCGCTCTGGTTCTGGGCCGTGCCGGCGGGCGCCGACCGGTCCGGCGTGATGCTCTTCCAGAACGACGAATACTCCTTCGTTCTCGACACGCCCGTGGCGATCGTCCTCACCTCCGTCTTCGGGGTGGCCCTCACCCTCACCACGCCGTGGGTGATCCGGGCCCTGGCCACCGTGGACCGGGTCCTGGTGGCCGGGCTGCTCGGGCCCTCCCGGCTGGACCACCGCGTGAGCGAGCTGGAGTCCGACCGGGGGGTCGTGGTGGACACGGCCGCGGCGGACCTGCGGCGCATCGAGCGCGATCTGCACGACGGGGCGCAGGCGCGGCTGGTCGCCTTGGCGATGGATCTGGGGCTGGCGAAGGAGAAGCTCGCGGAGGACCCGCGGGCGGCCGCGCGGATGGTCGACGAGGCGCACGGGGAGGTGAAGATCGCCCTCCAGGAGCTGCGGGATCTGGCACGGGGGATCCATCCGGCAGTGCTCACGGACCGGGGGCTGGATGCGGCGCTGTCGGCGGTTGCGTCGCGGTGCGTGGTGCCGGTGAAGGTGTCGGTGGATCTGCCCGCCGATCAGCGGCCGGCGGAGGCGATCGAGGGGATCGCGTACTTCGTGGTGTCGGAGCTGCTGCAGAACGTCAGCAAGCACGCGGGGTCCGCTGCGCGGGGCGCGGGCGTGGACGTGTGGAAAGCCGGGGAGCGGCTGCTGATCCAGGTGTGCGACGACGGGCGGGGCGGGGCCGGGCTCTCCGCGGGGGCGGGCCTGGCGGGGCTCTCGGAGCGGTTGGGGGCGGTGGACGGGGTGCTGGTGGTGGACTCCCCCGCGGGTGGGGGGACGGTGGTCACGGCGGAGTTGCCGTGGCGGGGGCGCGGGTAGCCGGCGCCGGCCTTGCCGTTGATCGGGGCTCCCGTCCTTTGTGGGCGGGAGCCCCGATCTTTGTGGGCGGGAGCCCAGTTCGTGTGTGCGGATGCGGGTGCGGGTGCGGCGCCGTTGCGCGGAGCGGCCCCGGGCTGCACCCGGGCTCCTGGGGCTCCGCCCCAGACCCTCCCCCAGACTCCGTCCGGGGGGGACCCCCACGCCTCAAACGCCGGCGAGGCTGAAATTCGCCCGGCAAGCCGACGAAGGCCGAGCGCGGCCTTGGCCGAGGGCGAGCCCGGCCAAACGCGAGACTGCGCGGGTAGGCCGAAGACGAGGCTGGATATCGCCCGGGCAAGCCGACGAAGGCCGAGGGCGGGCCCGACCGAAGGCGAGACTGCGCGGCTGGACCGAGGGCGAGGCTGGAATTCGCCCGGGCAAGCCCACGAAGGCCGAGGGCGGGCCTGGCCGAACGCGAGGTTGCGCGGGTGGGCCGAGGACGGGGCTGGAATTCGCCCGGGCAAGTCGACGAAGGCCGAGGGCCGGACCGGCCAGGCGCGGGGTTGCCCGGGCAGGTTGGGGGCGGGGCTGGAATTCGCCCGGGCAGGCCGATGAAGGCTGGGAATGGGACGCGGGGGTCGGCGGGTGCTCGGGCCGAAAAGTGACCCTGCGGGGGCACTCGTTGTTCCGGGTCTGCCTTGATCCGGGTGCTGGGCTGGGATGCTTGGCCGCGTCAGGGAGTTGCGGGAACGAGTGGACGCGGGAGCAGCTGAATCGTGGACGACAGGGTGCGGGTGGTCATCGCCGAGGACTCAGTGCTGTTGCGCGAGGGCCTGACCCGGCTGCTGACCGACCGGGGGCATGACGTCGTGGCCGGCGTCGGGGACGCGGAGGCCCTGCTCAAGACGGTGGCGGAGCTGGCGGCGGAGGGTGCGCTGCCCGATGTGGTGGTGGCCGATGTGCGGATGCCGCCGACGCACACCGACGAGGGCGTACGGGCGGCCGTGCGCCTGCGGCGCGAGTACCCCGGGATAGGGGTGCTCGTGCTGTCGCAGTACGTGGAGGAGCAGTACGCCACCGAGCTGCTGGCCGGTTCCACCACCGGGGTGGGCTATCTGCTCAAGGACCGGGTGGCCGAGGTGCGGGAGTTCCTCGACGCGGTGGTGCGGGTGGCGCGGGGCGGTACCGCCCTGGACCCGGAGGTCGTCGCGCAGCTGCTGGGCCGAAGCCGGAAGCAGGACGTGCTGGCGGGGCTGACCCCGCGGGAGCGCGAGGTGCTGGGGTTGATGGCCGAGGGCCGTACGAATTCGGCCGTTGCGAAGCAGCTGGTCGTGAGCGACGGAGCGGTGGAGAAGCACGTCAGCAACATCTTCATGAAGCTCGGCCTGTCGCCGAGTGACGGGGATCACCGGCGCGTACTGGCCGTCCTCACCTATCTGAAATCTTGATCGACTGACACTCTGTCAGATATGGCAGTTACGGCATACCGGTCGGCGTCGTCTCAAGGGGCGGCCCGACGGTCCAGAATGTGAGCGCTCCCCGGGACGGCACCCTGACGGACGTAGGGTGGGGTCTGTGGGGGAGCCCACGCCTCGAAGGAGGTCCAGTTCAGTGACCAGCCAGGTCAGCAGCCCAGCCGAGCAGGCCGACGGGGCTGGGGGTGCGGTTGTCGGTGGACAGCGCACCCCGCCGAGCCCGGGCGGCAAGGAAGTACGCCGCCTCGATCGCGTGATCATCCGCTTCGCGGGTGACTCCGGTGACGGTATGCAGCTCACCGGTGACCGCTTCACCTCGGAGACCGCGTCGTTCGGGAACGACCTCTCCACGCTGCCGAACTTCCCCGCCGAGATCCGCGCCCCTGCCGGAACCCTGCCCGGCGTGTCGTCGTTCCAGCTGCACTTCGCGGACCACGACATCCTCACGCCCGGCGACGCCCCGAACGTGCTGGTCGCGATGAACCCCGCCGCCCTCAAGGCGAACATCGCCGACGTGCCGCGCGGCGCGGAGATCATCATCAACACGGACGAGTTCACCAAGCGCCCGATGGCGAAGGTCGGCTACGAGACCTCCCCGCTGGAAGACGGGTCCCTCTCCGCCTACAGCATCCACCCCGTCCCGCTGACGACGCTGACGGTGGAGGCGCTGAAGGACTTCGGGCTCTCCCGCAAGGAGGCCGAGCGCAGCAAGAACATGTTCGCGCTGGGGCTGCTGAGCTGGATGTACCACCGGCCGACCGAGGGCACCGAGAGCTTCCTGCGGTCGAAGTTCGCGAAGAAGCCGCAGATCGCCGAGGCGAACATCGTCGCCTTCCGCGCCGGCTGGAACTTCGGCGAGACCACCGAGGACTTCGCCGTCTCCTACGAGGTCGCGCCGGCGACGAAGGCGTTCCCGACGGGCACGTACCGGAACATCTCCGGGAACCTGGCCCTCTCCTACGGGCTGATCGCGGCGGCCCGGCAGGCCGATCTGCCGCTCTACCTGGGCTCGTACCCCATCACCCCGGCCTCGGACATCCTGCACGAGCTGTCCAAGCACAAGAACTTCGGTGTGCGCACCTTCCAGGCCGAGGACGAGATCGCCGGGATCGGCGCGGCCCTGGGCGCGGCCTTCGGCGGGGCCCTCGGGGTGACCACCACCTCCGGCCCGGGCGTGGCGCTGAAGTCCGAGACGATCGGCCTGGCGGTCTCGCTGGAGCTGCCACTGCTGATCGTGGACATCCAGCGCGGCGGTCCCTCCACCGGTCTGCCGACCAAGACCGAGCAGGCCGACCTGCTGCAGGCCATGTACGGGCGCAACGGCGAGGCCCCGGTCCCGATCGTCGCCCCGAAGACCCCGGCGGACTGCTTCGACGCGGCCCTCGACGCCGCCCGGATCGCGCTCACCTACCGGACCCCGGTCTTCCTGCTCTCCGACGGCTACCTCGCCAACGGTTCCGAGCCGTGGAAGATCCCCGAGGTCTCGGAACTGCCCGACCTGACGGTCCGGTTCGCGGCCGGCCCCAACCACGAGCTGGCCGACGGCACCGAGGTGTTCTGGCCCTACAAGCGGGACCCCGAGACCCTGGCCCGGCCGTGGGCCGTCCCCGGCACCCCCGGCCTCGAACACCGCATCGGCGGCATCGAGAAGCAGGACGGCACGGGCAACATCTCGTACGACCCCGCCAACCACGAGCTCATGGTCCGTACCCGCCAGGCCAAGATCGACGGCATCGAGGTCCCCGACCTGGAGGTCGACGACCCCGACAACGCGCGCACCCTGGTCATCGGCTGGGGCTCCACCTACGGCCCCATCACCGCCGCCGTCCGCCGTACGCGGATCGCCGGCCTCCCCATCGCCCAGGCCCACCTGCGCCATCTGAACCCCTTCCCCAGGAATCTCGGAGAGGTCCTGGAGCGTTACGAGAAGGTAGTGGTGCCGGAGATGAACCTCGGGCAGCTCGCCACCCTGATCCGGGCGAAATACCTGGTGGACGCGCAGTCGTACAACCAGGTCAACGGAATGCCGTTCAAGGCGGAGCAGCTCGCGCAGGTCCTCAAGGAGGCCATCAATGACTGAGGTGACCGACGCCCCCAAGCTGCTCTCGCTGGTCCCGAAGGCCGAGGCCAAACAGTCGGCCAAGGAGTTCAAGTCGGACCAGGAGGTCCGCTGGTGCCCCGGCTGCGGGGACTACGCCGTGCTCGCCGCCGTCCAGGGCTTCATGCCCGAACTGGGGCTGGCGAAGGAGAACATCGTCTTCGTCTCCGGCATCGGCTGTTCCTCGCGCTTCCCGTACTACATGAACACGTACGGGATGCACTCGATCCACGGCCGCGCCCCCGCCATCGCCACCGGCCTGGCCACCTCGCGGCGCGATCTGTCGGTCTGGGTCGTCACGGGTGACGGCGACGCGCTCTCCATCGGCGGCAACCACCTCATCCACGCGCTGCGGCGGAACGTCAACCTCAAGATCCTGCTGTTCAACAACCGGATCTACGGTCTGACCAAGGGCCAGTACTCCCCCACCTCCGAGGTCGGCAAGATCACCAAGTCCACGCCGATGGGCTCGCTGGACGCGCCCTTCAACCCGGTTTCGCTCGCGCTGGGCGCGGAGGCCTCCTTCGTGGCGCGGACGGTGGACTCCGACCGCAAGCACCTCACCGAGGTGCTGCGGCAGGCCGCCGATCACCAGGGCACCGCGCTGGTGGAGATCTACCAGAACTGCAACATCTTCAACGACGGCGCCTTCGAGGTCCTCAAGGACAACGACCAGGCCGCGGAGGCGGTGATCCGGCTGGAGCACGGGCAGCCGATCCGCTTCGGTGTCGACGGGCACAAGGGGGTCGTGCGCGACCCGGCCACCGGCGAGCTGCAGGTCGTCGAGGTCACCCCGGCGAACGAGTCGCGGATCCTGGTCCACGACGCGCACGCCGCCGGCCCCACCGCCGCCTTCGCACTGTCCCGGCTGGCCGATCCCGACACCCTGCACCAGACCCCCATCGGGGTCTTCCGCAGCGTGGAGCGGCCCGTCTACGACACGCTCATGGCCGACCAGCTCGACACGGCCATCGACCAGAAGGGCAAGGGCGACCTCGGCGCCCTGCTGACCGGCAACGACACCTGGACCGTCGTCGGCTGATCGAGGCCCGTACCCGGCCGGACGAAGCCCGGACCTCCCGCCCAGGAGGTCCGGGCTTCGTCGCGACGCCACGTCACGACGCCACGACGTCACGGCAATGTCATGAGTATCTCCCCGTTACGGGCATGACATCCGGTCCCTGCGGCGCTACCGTCGTGAGATTGGCCGAAAAGTCGTACAGGAGGACCCGTGGAGGCACGGAACGAGCAGCGCGCGGGTTTGCTGTACGGATTCGGCGCGTACGGAATGTGGGGGCTCGTCCCCCTCTTCTGGCCCTTCCTCATGCCCTCCGGGGCGATCGAGATCCTCGCCCACCGCATGGTGTGGTCCCTGGCCGTCGTCGGGCTGGCCCTGCTCGCGCTGCGCCGCTGGGGCTGGATACGGGAGCTCGCCCGCGATCCCCGCAAGCTCGGCCTGACCACACTGGCCGCCTCGGTGATCAGCGTGAACTGGGGCCTGTACATCTGGGCCGTCAACAACGGACAGGTGGTCGAGGCGAGCCTCGGCTACTTCATCAATCCGCTGGTCAGCATCGCCATGGGGGTCGTGCTGCTCGGCGAGCGGCTGCGCCGCGTGCAGTGGGTGGCGGTCGGCATCAGCTTCGCCGCCGTGCTCGTCCTCGCCGTCGGGTACGGCCGGCCGCCGTGGATCTCGCTGATCCTCGCCTTCTCCTTCGCGACGTACGGGCTGATCAAGAAGAAGCTCAACATGGGTGGCCTGGAGTCGCTGACCGCCGAGACCGCCGTGCTGTTCCTGCCCGCCCTCGGCTACCTGCTGTGGCTGGGCGCCCAGGGGCAGTCCAGCTTCGTGTCGCAAGGCCCGGCGCACTCCGCCCTGCTCGCCTCGACGGGCCTGGTCACCGCGATCCCGCTGGTGCTCTTCGGGGCCGCCGCGATCAGGGTCCCGCTGTCCACCCTCGGGCTGCTCCAGTACATGGCCCCGGTGTTCCAGTTCGGGCTCGGCGTCCTGTACTTCCACGAGGCCATGCCGCCCGAGCGCTGGGCGGGCTTCTCGCTGGTCTGGGCCGCGCTGGCCCTCCTGACCTGGGACGCGCTGCGTACGGCGCGGCGCTCGCGGGCCGCGCTCGCGGCCGCGCCCGTCGTCGTCGCCGCTCCGGCGCGCGAACCCGCGTAAGGCTCCGCATCGCGGCGCACCACGGCTCATCCCCGGCCTCACGATCCCCGGTACGAATCCCTCGTACCGGGGATCGTCCGTTTTCCGAACTGGCCTGACCGAATTGTGGTCTTGACGGACAGTCACACTCTCGCTGAACATCAGGCTCGCACTGACGCACTAACGCTCACCCGCTCGATACCGCTCGTTCCGTTTCATCCCCGCGGAATCCCGGAGCCCCCACATGAGCCTGTCCGTCTCCCGGCGTCTCGCCGCCGTGACCGCCCTCGCGGTCGCGGGCCTGTTCGCCGCCACCGCCCCCGTCGCACTGGCCGCCCCCACGGCGGTCACCGCGGCCCCGACGCCCCCCGACATTCCGCTGGCCAACGTCAAGGCCCACCTCACGCAGCTCTCGACCATCGCCGCCAACAACGGCGGGAACCGGGCCCACGGCCGGACCGGTTACAAGGCGTCGATCGACTACGTGAAGGCCAAGCTCGACGCGGCCGGCTTCACCACCACCCTGCAGACCTTCACCACCAGCGGCGCCACCGGCTACAACCTGATCGCCGACTGGCCGGGCGGCGACCCGAACTCGGTCCTGATGGCCGGCGCGCACCTGGACTCGGTGTCCTCGGGCGCCGGCATCAACGACAACGGCTCCGGCAGCGCGGCCGTGCTGGAGACCGCGCTCGCGGTGTCCCGCGCGCAGCTCCAGCCGACGAAGCACCTGCGCTTCGGCTGGTGGGGTGCGGAGGAGCTGGGCCTCGTCGGGTCGAAGTACTACGTCAACCAGCTGCCGGCCACCGAGCGCGCGAAGTTCTCCGGGTACCTGAACTTCGACATGATCGGCTCGCCGAACCCGGGCTACTTCGTCTACGACGACGACCCGACGATCGAGCAGACCTTCAAGAACTACTTCACGGGCCTCGGCGTCCCGACCGAGATCGAGACCGAGGGCGACGGCCGCTCCGACCACGCCTCCTTCAAGAACGTGGGCATTCCCGTCGGCGGCCTGTTCACCGGCGCCAGCAACACCAAGTCGTCGGCCCAGGCGCAGAAGTGGGGCGGCACCGCCGGTCAGGCCTTCGACCGGTGCTACCACTCCTCCTGCGACAACACGGCGAACATCAACGACACCGCCCTGGACCGCAACTCGGACGCCGTCGCCTACGCGATCTGGACCCTCGGCGCGGCCGTTCCGGTCCCGCCGGGCCCGTCCTTCGAGAACACGGCGGACGTGAACATCCCGGACTCCCCCGCCGCCGCGGTCAGCTCGCCGATCACCGCCTCGGGCGTGACGGGCAACGCTCCGGCCACCACCAAGGTGGACGTGAACATCGTCCACACCTACCGCGGTGACCTGGTGGTCGACCTGGTCGCCCCCGACGGCACCGTCTACAACCTGCACAACCGCAGCGGTGGCAGCGCCGACAACCTCATCCAGTCCTACACCGTGAACGCCTCATCCGAGGTGGCCAACGGGACGTGGAACCTGCGGGTGAGGGACACGGCCGCGCAGGACATCGGCTACATCAACAGCTGGAAGATCACCTTCTAGCGCCGGTCGGCACCACGCGAGGCGGGCTGCGGGTCCTGTATGCGGGCCCGCAGCTCCTCGGCCACCGCCGCGACGTCGGCGCGGCCCATTTTCGCCGCCTCGACCAGATCCCCGAGCTCCTCCGGAGAGGGCAGCTGCTTGGCCCCGGCGACGCGCAGGTACGAGCGGGTCGCGGCGGCCGCGTAGAACTCGTTCATCGGGGATTCCAGCGCCGGGCACACCGCGAGGGTGTGCAGAAACGCGGCGGCCCGCCACGCGGTATCCGGGGCGGGCTGTTCGGGCACCAGGACGAGGTCGTTCTGGTGCCGGGCGACCGCGGCGGCCACCCCTGAGGGGTCCCACACGGCGGGATCGGACGGGAGGTGGTGGGCCAGAGCGGTCCACGCCCACTCCATGGTGATCTTCAATTGCCGAACCGCTCCTGGAAGTAGCCCCAGTGGTCTGCGAACTCGTCGATGCCGGAGAGGAAGTTCTTCCGGTCCTCGTCGAGTTCGCGTTCCGTGACCTCGGTGATCAGCGCGGTGACCGTGGTCCCCAACGCCGCCGCACGCGCCTTCAGACGTTCATGAAACTCTTCGTCCAGGCGAATGGTCACGTGTCTCGACATCCCACCACCGTACAGCGGGGCTGCTGTACGCAAGAGCGGAACGACAGAAGGGTGGGCCGGGACACAGTCCCGGCCCACCCTTCGGACGTCTCCGCTACGTGCGGCTGCGGCTACGGCTACTTGTTGGCGTCGGCCGCCTTCACCAGCGCGTCCTTCGTCACGGCGCCGACGTAGACCTTGCCGTCGTCCGTCACCAGGGCGTTGACCAGGCGGGTCGACAGGACGCGGCCCTCACCGAAGGAACCGGTGACCTTGTCGCCGAGGGAGTTCAGGAGGTCCTTCGCCTCCTTCGGCGCGTTCTTGTCGTTCTCCAGCTCCTTCAGGCCCTTGCCGGCGCCCGAGTCGATGCGCGCGATGGTGGCCCAGCCCTCGCCGAGCACCTTCACCTCGCCGTCCTTGCCGTTCGCCCCGCCCAGCAGGCCGCCCAGGCCCGGGAAGGACTCCAGGGCCTTGAGGTCCTTCCCGCCGTGCTCGCCCTTGGCGTCTTCGGCCGCGCCCTCGGTCACCTTGGCGCCCTTGGGCACGGTGAACTTGAAGGTGTCGGCGGACGGCTTGGCGAAGTCCACCTTGGTGAAGCCCGCGTCCACGATGGGCTTGCCGCCCTGGCTGGAGAGCAGCTGCACGCGCAGCGGCACGCCGTTCTTCGCGTCGACCGCGATCTGGACGGAGGCGACCGTGGAGCCGGTCTGCTTGGGCTTGAGCACCAGCTGGTAGGCGTCCCGGCCGGCCACCTGCGCGGTCTCGCCGACGCTGACGTCCGTGGTCGGGCCCGCGGCCTTGAGGACGTCCTGGGCGAGCTGCTGCGGGGTGGCACCGAGACGGTCGCCCGTCTTGTGCTCCGCGCCCTTGCCCGCCTCGCCATCCTTATCGTGGGGGGCCTTCTCGTGGAAGACCTCGTTCGACTTGGAGTCGTAGCCCCACACGTCGTCGCCGTTGTGGATGAGGCTGTACTCGTCCTTGCCGTCGAGGAAGGTCAGCTTCTGCCGGTCCGGGCCGTCGGCCGCGACGCGGAAGGTGTGCGTGCCGTTCGCCAGCTGCGCGACCTTGTCCTCCGGGTTGGCGGAGCCGCCGGCGACGCCGCCGCCTCCGAGCAGGCCCGTCGCGATCTTCGGCAGGCCGAGGTCGGTGCTGATCCTGGCGGTGCCGGACAGCTGCTCCACGTCCGAGGCGGCGATCTTCTCGATCAGCTGCTGCGCCGTCACCTTCGGCAGATCGGGTCCCCCGGCGTTGGCGAAGGCCGGGACCATCGCCACGGTCGCCGCGGCCACACCCGCCACCGCGACCGGTACGGCGTACCGGGCGATCTTGCGAGAAGTGTTCGTGTTCGCTGCCATGTCAGTGCCCTGCCCTCTGTGTCCAAGGCGGCGACCCCCGTGTCGCCGCGCTCACCCGATCTGGTGGGGTTTGATGACTCCATCTGACCAAATCGACGGGGCGCGGGCGTCACTCCCCGGACGCAACCTCGCGTACGACCGTGGGATGACACGGGAAGGGCCCTCCTCCCCCGACCCGTAGGGGTCGACGGGGCGGAAGGGCCCGTTCCACTGTCGAAGGCGCGGCAAGCGCTATCCGGCGCGGTGCACCACCGCGTCGCAGAGCTCCTCCAGCGCCGACTTGGCGAAGCACTCGGGCAGCGGGGCGAGCGTGGCCCGCGCGTCCTCCGCGTACCGGATGGTGTCGCGGCGGGCCTGCTCCAGGGCGGGGTGCGCCCGCAGCCGGGTGAGGACCTCGGCGTGGCGGGCGTCGTCCGTGAGGTCGCCGTCCAGGAGGCGTACGAGTTCCAGGTCGGCCGGGTCGCCGCCCTCGGCCGCCATCTGCCGCAGCCGCAGTACGGGCAGCGTCGGGATGCCCTCGCGCAGGTCGGTGCCGGGGGTCTTGCCGGACTCGTGCGCGTCGGAGGCGATGTCGAGGACGTCGTCGGCGAGCTGGAAGGCGGTGCCGAGGCGCTCGCCGTACTGGGTCAGGATGTCGACGACGGACTCGTCGGCGCCGGACATCAGCGCGCCGAAGCGGCCGGAGACCGCGATGAGCGAGCCGGTCTTGCCGGCGATGACGTCGAGGTAGTGGGCGACGGGGTCGCGGCCGTCGCGCGGGCCGGCCGTCTCCAGGATCTGACCCGTCACCAGCCGCTCGAAGGCCTCGGCCTGGATGCGCACGGCCTCGGGGCCGAGGTCCGCCAGGATGTGCGAGGCACGGGCGAACAGGAAGTCACCCGTCAGGACGGCCACCGAGTTGCCCCAGCGGGTGTTGGCGCTGTCCACGCCGCGGCGCACGTCCGCCTCGTCCATGACGTCGTCGTGGTAGAGCGTGGCGAGGTGCGTGAGCTCCACCACGACGGCGGAGGGCACGATCCCGGGTGCGTACGGATCGCCGAAGCGGGAGGCGAGCATCACCAGCAGCGGCCGGAAACGCTTGCCTCCGGCACGCACGAGGTGCTGTGCGGCTTCGGTGATGAAGGGGACTTCGCTCTTGGTGGCTTCCAGCAGACCCGCCTCGACGGCGGCCAGTCCGGCCTGGACATCGGTCTCAAGAGCCTGGTCCCGCACGCTCAGTCCGAACGGCCCGACGACGGTCACGAGGGGTACTCCTGTCTGCTGACGATCACGCTGACGATCACCTGGATTGTCGATGTGTCGCTGCCATCACTCAACCCAGCGTATCGGGTCTGTTTTCGATCACCGAGAGCGCCTGTCCGGCCGCCACCCCCGCACTGTCCGTCCGTCACCCGCGCACTGTCCGAACCACCCCGGTATGTTCTTGAGGAGCCGAAACAACCGGAGAATACGTTTTGTCCAGAACTTCGACCGATATAGACGAGCCCGCGGATCCGGAGGCCGACCAGCCGCCGCCCGGCGACGACCACGCCTTCCTCGGCCATCCCCGGGGCCTCGCCACGCTCTCCGGACTGGAGGTCTGGGAGCGCTTCTCGTTCCTGGGCATGCAGGCCATCCTCGTCCTCTACTTCGCGGACACGGTCGCCAACGGCGGCCTGGGGATGGACCCGGGCACCGCGGCCTCCGTCTCGGCGGCCTACGGGACCATGGTCTACCTCGTCTCCGTCGCGGGCGGGTGGCTCGCCGACCGCATCCTCGGTTCGTACCGGGCCGTGTTGTGGGGCGGCATCCTGATCGCCTGCGGCCACTACGCGATGGCCGTGCCGACCGCCGGCATGACCTGGGTGGGCCTCGGCCTGATCAGCGCGGGCACCGGCCTGCTCAAGCCGAACGTGGCCAGCATGGTCGGCAAGCTGTACCGGACGGACGACGAGCGGCGCGACGCCGGCTTCGCCCTCTACTACATGGGCATCAACATCGGCGCCTTCGCCGGACCCCTGATCACCGGCTGGCTCGGCGAGCACCAGGGCTGGCACTGGGGCTTCTCCGCCGCCGCCATCGGCATGACCGCGGGCCTGATCCAGTACGTGCTGGGCCGCCGCCACCTGGCCGGACGCGAGCACTCGGCCACGTCTGTAAGTGAGGCTGCCGCGCTCGCGCCCGACGCGATGCGCTCCTCCCCCAGACTCCGTCCGGGGGGACCCCCTGTGATGAAGATCATTGGCAGCTGCCTCGCCTTCGCCGTGCTCGCCACCGCGCTGGCGCTCGCCGGCCGGCTCACGATGGACGGCTTCGTCGACCTGCTCACCCTCGTCTCGGTGATCGCCCCGGTCGTCTACTTCGCGGTCATGTTCCGCAGCCCCCGGGTGACGGCCGAGGAGCGCGGGCGGCTGCGCCCGTACGTGGTCCTCTTCCTGGCCTCGGTGGCCTTCAACTTCATCCTCTTCCAGGCCTACTCGACGATGATGCTGCTGGCCTCGACCAACGCCCGCACCGAGATCCTCGGCTTCCACTTCCCCGCGAGCTGGTACGCCTCGGCGCTCGGCGCCTTCGAGGTGCTGCTCGCCCCCGTGGTCGCCGCGCTCTGGGTCCGGATGGGCACCCGCCAGCCGCACTCCTCGAACAAGATTGCCATCGGGGTGATCCTGGGCGGCCTGTCCTTCCTGCTGATGATGATCCCGACCTCGGGGCACAGCGGGGACACGTACCAGATGGCCGCCTGGTGGATCGTCGGCTCGTACCTGCTGCTCGGTCTCGGCGACATCCTGCTGGAGACCTCGGGCATGTCGGCCACCACGAAGCTCGCCCCGAAGGCCTTCAGCAGCCAGACGATGGCCCTGTGGTTCCTCTCGCTGGCGCTGGCCAACGGCATCCAGGCGCAGGTGGTCAAGGTCTACGGCGAGGTGTCCAACCCCGTGTACTTCGGCGTCAACGGCGCCGTCGCGGTCGCCGTGGGCCTGGCCGTGATCGCACTCGCGCCGTGGCTGCGGCGCACGATGCACCCCGTCCACTGAGGCGATTGGCGACTGCCCCATGATCATCCGCACCGAATTCCCGTACGCGACCACCCGCGAGGACGTCCGGATCCCGCTGCCCGACGGCGTCGAGCTGTACGCCCGGATCTG
The DNA here is from genome assembly GCF_036237315.1 of Streptomyces sp. NBC_01351. Classification (GTDB taxonomy): domain Bacteria; phylum Actinomycetota; class Actinomycetes; order Streptomycetales; family Streptomycetaceae; genus Streptomyces. Next base: position 3,518,203 of record NZ_CP108356.1, read on the forward strand.
GCGCCCGGTCACGGACGAGCCGGTTCCGGCGCTGCTGGAGTACCTCCCGTACCGGCTCACCGACTGGACCGCGCCGCGCGACTGGCAGCGCCACCCCTGGTACGCGGGCCACGGCTACGCCTCCGTACGGGTGGACGTGCGCGGCCACGGGTGCAGCGGGGGCCGTCCCGGCGACGAGTACGACGCCCGTGAACTGGCCGACGGGGTCGCGGTGGTGGAGTGGCTCGCGGCGCAGCCGTGGTGCACGGGGTCGGTGGGGATGTTCGGGATCTCCTGGGGCGGCTTCAACTCCCTCCAGATCGCGGCCCTGGCCCCCGAACCGCTGAAGGCGATCGTCACCGTCTGCTCGACGGACGACCGCTACGACAACGACGTGCACTACATGGGCGGCTCGGTGCTGGCCGTCGACATGCACGCGTGGGCGGCCACCATGCTGGCCTTCGCCTCCCGCCCGCCGGACCCGGAGTTCGTCGGCGACGGCTGGCGGCAGCAGTGGCTGGACCGGCTGGAATCGGTCGAACCCCTGATCCACACCTGGCTCTCCCACCAGACCCGCGACGCCTACTGGCGCCACGGCAGCGTCTGCGAGGACTACTCGGCGATCGGCGCGGCCGTCCTCGCGGTGGGCGGCTGGCACGACCCGTACCGGGACACGGTGCTGCGACTGGTCTCCGCCCTGCCCTCGTCGCGCGTGCGGGGCCTGATCGGGCCGTGGTCGCACCAGTACCCGGACCGGGGGCTCCCGCCGGGCCCGGCGATCGGCTTCCTCCAGGAGACCCTGCGCTGGTGGGACCACTGGCTGAAGGGCGCGGACAACGGCGTCATGGCCGAGCCGCTGCTGCGCTCCTGGATCAGCGACTCGCACCGGCCTGCCACGGTGTACGAGGAACTCCCCGGCCGCTGGGTCGGCGACCGCAGCTGGCCCTCGGCCTCCGTCGTCCCGGTGCCGTACGGGCTGCAGGGCGCGCCGGTGGTCGTGGCCTCACCGCAGCACACCGGGCTGGACGCGGGCCGGTTCTTCCCCTTCGGCAACGACGCCGACCTGCCGCCGGACCAGCGGGAGGAGGACGCGAAGTCGGCGTGCTTCGAATTCCCGGTGGCGGAGGGGCCCGACGGGGAGCCGGTCGAGATCCTGGGCCGGCCGTCGGTGACGGTCCGCCTGCGCCTGGACGTGCCGTACGGGCAGATCGTGGCCCGGCTGTGCGACGTCGCGCCCGACGGCTCCTCGACGCTGGTCACCCGGGGCGCGCTGAACCTCTCGGCCCGGCAGGGCCGGGACAGGGCGGTGCCGTGGCCCGTGGGCTCGTACGAGGACGTCACCTTCGAGCTGAACGGCATCGGGCACTCCTTCCCGCCCGGGCACCGCATCCGCCTCGCGCTCTCGTCCGCGTACTGGCCGTGGATCTGGCCGCGGGCCGGCTCCGAGGCGGGCTGGACCCTGGACCCGGCGGGCAGCCTCCTGACCCTCCCGGTGCGGACGGCGTCGCCGTTGGACGGCGGGATCGTCTTCGAGGCGCCGGAGCAGTCGGAGCCGCTGGGGGTGGTCTTCCCGGCGACGCTGGACGAACCGCGCCCGGAACGGCTGGTCGTACGGGACGTCGCACGCGGGGTGTGGCGGCTGGAGGTCGACCCCCGGTACGGGGGCACGCGGGTGTACCCGGACGGGCTGGAGTACGGCGAGGACGCGGTGGAGGAGTACGAGATCGCCGACGGGGACCCGCTGTCGGCGCGGACGCGCTCGGAGTGGCGGATCCGGTTGCACCGGCCGGAGCTGGGCTGGGACGCGCGTGTCGAGACCCGGTCGGAGATCTCGTGCGACGAAGGCGGCTTCGTCACCTCGAACGAGGTGGTGTGCCGGGAGGGGGACGAGGTGGTCTTCCACCGCACGTGGGAACGCCGGCTGCCACGCGCGGCGGGCTAGCCGGGCGCGGCGCCGCTGCCGGGGCTCCGCCCCAGACCCCGCTCCTCACACGCCGGAGGGGCTGGATTTCACCGGCCGGCCCCTCCCGGCCCCCTCGGCTAGACGGAAGAGGCGACCAGGGCCTCCAACGCGGGGACCGTTTCGGCCGGGGTCGGCAGGGCTGCGTTCTCCGCCCGGAGGCGGGCGGCGGCCTCGCGCAGGGCCGGGTCGGCCGTGAGGCGGGTGAGGAGCGTGGCGTCGACCTCGTCGGAGGCGGAGCGCAGGGCGGCGCCGGTCTTGGTGAGGGCGTCGGCGTTGGTGAAGTGGTCGGCGCCCTGGGGGAGCAGGAGCTGGGGCAGTCCGGCCTGGAGGGCGGTGAGCAGGGTGCCGGAGCCGCCGTGGTGGATCAGCGCGTCGGAGGCGGTCAGCAGCTCGGCGAGCGGGACCCAGGGCAGCGGGCGGACGTTGTCCGGGAGGGTGCCGAGCGGGGTGAGGTCGGCGTCGCCGACGGCGAGCAGGAACTCGGCGTCCACCGACGCGGCCGCCTCAATCAGGCGGACTATGGCGCCGACGCCCTCCATCTCGGTGAGCACGGTGCCCAGGGTGACGGCGACGCGCGGGCGGGTCCCGCGGCGGAGCAGCTCGGCGGGGACGGTACCGCCGCCGTTGTAGGGGAGGTAGCGCATCCGCAGGCCGCCCGGGTCGCCGCCGAGCGAGGCGGGGACGATGTTCAGCGCGGTGGGCGCGGCGGGTCCTGCCACCCCGTACGTCTCGTACGCCTCGGTGAAGTTGGCGGCGAGTCGGGCGACCATGGCAAGGCCGGAGGTGACGCCGAAGTTCTGGATCACCGACGGGATCTTGAGCTTGGCCGCGACCAGCGGGGCGGAGGCCTGGAAGGAGTCGTAGACCAGCAGATCGGCGCCCCAGCTGTCGGCGACCTCCAGCAGGCCGTCCACGGTGGAGCGGGAGACGAGCGCGAAGACGCGGGCCGCCCTGTCGAGGATCTGGTCCGTGTTCATGTCGGGAGCGACGTAGCGCACCTCCTCGCCGGTGGACTGCTCGAACACGTCCCGGATGGTGCGGCCGTCGCCTATCTCGACTATGGGAAAGCCGGCTTCGCGGAGCTGGTTCAGCGGCTGCGAACCCGCGAACAGCACCTCGTGGCCGGCGGCGCGCAGCGCCTGCGCGGTCGGGATCATCGGGAAGAGGTGGCCGGCCGTCGCCGGGCCGGTGAAGAGGATGCGCACGGGTGCTCCCTTGCCGTTGCACTGACGGTCGAGGACAAGCCGTGCGGGCCCGCCCCGGTTGCCCTCAGTGAACTGACGGGCTGGCAGGCGGTGTTCCCCTACGGGAAGCGATATCCGGACATTTTCGAGCGGCGCCCCGGGGTCCGGCCGGCGGTGGGAGATGGCCGAGGCCTCATCGCCCGGCGAGGGCCCGTACGGAGGGCCGTACGGAGGGCCGTACGGAGGGCCGTACGGAGGGCCCGCCACACAGGCGAAACCGCACCTGAACACGCCGCCACACCCCTGTCCGAAAAACGGCGGATGCGCGTGAGCGCCCCCCGCCCCCGCCCCCGCGCTACGCGAACAGCCGCTCCAGGACCACCGCGATGCCGTCTTCCTCGTTCGACAGGGTGACCTCATCGGCGACAGCCACCAGCTCGCGGTGCGCGTTCGCCATCGCCACCCCCCGGGCGGCCCACGCGAACATCGGGATGTCGTTCGGCATGTCCCCGAACGCGATCGTCGACGCCGCCGGCACCCCCAGGACCGCCGCCGCCCGCGCCAGGCCGCTCGCCTTGTCGATGCCCGGCGGCTGGAGTTCCACCGTGTGCTCCCCCGCCATCGTGACGTTCACCAGGTCCCCGACCACCGCCCGCGCCACCCGCGTCAGTTCGTCGTCGTCCAGCTCCGGGTGCTGGAGCAGCACCTTGTTGATCGGCGCGGCCCACAGGTCGGCTCGCCGGCCCACCCGGACCGTCGGGAGGTGCGGGTGCCACATCCGGTAGCCCGGCCCCATCAGCATCTCGGCGTCCACGCCCTCCTGGTTGACCGCCGCGTACACCTCGCCGATCTCCGCCTCGATCTTCCCGAGGGCCACCTCGGCCAGGTCCCGGTCCATGGAGACGGAGTGCAGCAGGCTCCCGCGCGCCGCGTCGTACACCTGCGCGCCCTGCCCGCACACCGCGATCCCCGTGTAGCCGAGGCGGTCCAGGACGTGCCGGACCTGCGGGACGGGGCGGCCGGTGACGATGATGTGCTGGGCGCCGGCCGCGCGGGCGGTGGCGAGCGCTTCGTACGAGCGGGGGGAGACGGTGTCCCCGGCGCGCAGCAGAGTCCCGTCCAGGTCAGTGGCGATCAAGGCATAGGGAAGGGCCTGAGGCAGGGCGGAAGTCACCTCGCCAAGGATACGGACCCCCTCGGACAAGTCCTACAAATAGTGCCCTAATCCGGCCTCCCGCAGGCCCCACCAGCCACGTAACGTGTCAACCAGCCTCCGGGACACCCCCGGACCGCGTCGAAAGCGAGGCAGCACCCCATGCCCCAGCAGAGCCCCCTCGATCTCACCGAGGGCGACCCGTTCGGGCCGCACAACCTCCCCTACGGCGTCTTCTCCACCGCCGGGGAGGACCGCCGCCGGATCGGCGTGCGGATCGGCGGGTACGTGCTCGACGCGGGGGCGGCGGCCGTCGCCCTCGGCTCTCCGTACGCCGGGCTGCTCGGGCAGTCCTCCCTGAACCAGCTGCTGGCCGCCGGCCGCACCGCCTGGCGCGACGTGCGCCGCGCGCTGACCGCCTGGGTCACCGACCCCGGCCACCGCCCGACCGTGGAGCCGCACCTGCTGCCGCTCGACGAGGTCACGCTGCACCTGCCGTACGAGGTCGCCGACTACGTCGACTTCTACGCGAGCGAGCACCACGCCACCAACGTCGGGAAGATGTTCCGGCCCGACGGGGACGCGCTGACCCCCAACTGGAAGCACCTGCCCATCGGTTACCACGGCCGGTCCGGCACGATCGTGGTCTCCGGAACCGACGTCGTACGGCCCTCCGGGCAGCGCAAGGCGCCCACGGACCCGGCGCCCGTCTTCGGGCCGTCGGTCAAGCTCGACATCGAGGCCGAGGTCGGCTTCGTCGTCGGTGCCCCGTCCGAGCTGGGCTCGCCGGTGGCGCTGGGCGAGTTCGAGGACCACGTCTTCGGGCTGTTCCTGCTCAACGACTGGTCGGCGCGCGACGTCCAGGCCTGGGAGTACGTGCCGCTCGGCCCCTTCCTCGGCAAGTCCTTCGCGACGTCCGTCTCCGCCTGGGTGACCCCCCTGGAGGCCCTGGACGCGGCCCGAGTGACCCCGCCCGCGCGGGACTTCCCGCTGCTGCCCTACCTCGACGACGCGGACGCGGAGCGCCCCGGCGGCTTCGACCTGCGCATCACCGTCTCCATCAACGGGCAGGAGGTGGCGCAGCCGCCGTTCGCCTCCATGTACTGGACGGCCGCGCAGCAGCTCGCGCACATGACCGTCAACGGCGCCTCGCTGCGTACGGGTGACGTGTACGGCTCCGGCACCGTCAGCGGCCCCGAGGTCGGCCAGCGCGGTTCGCTGCTGGAGCTGACGTGGAACGGCCGCGACGCCATCGAGCTCGCCGACGGCAAGCGCACCTTCCTGGAGGACGGAGACACCGTCACCCTCACGGCCTGGGCCCCGGGCCCGGACGGCACCCGCGTCGGCCTCGGCGAGGTCACCGGCCGCATCGTGGGATCGCGGTAGTCCAGCCCTCGGTCGGCGGGGTGGCGGATCTTTCCGCCGCCCCGCCGAAACCGCAGGTCAGAGCCGCGCGGAAGTAACGTCCGGTGGCGCAACACTGCGGCAACACCACCGACGCCGGGCCGCCGGTACGTTCCCTGCCATGCCAGCCGAACGCACCGTCACGCACACCGTCCCGGTCGCCGCCGCGCGCCGGCGGCGACTGCGCGCCGACCATGCGCGCCAGCTCGCCGACCTGCTGCGCCACCAGATCCTGGCGGGCGGCTACCCCGGCGGCGTCCTCCCCCTGGAGGACACCCTGGCGGCCGACTACGGCGCCGGCCGCAACACCGTCCGCCAGGCCCTCGACCTGCTGCGCGGCGAGCGGCTCGTGGAGCGCCGCCCCGGCGTCGGCACCGTCGTCGTCTGCGAGAAGTACCCGCACGGCCTGGACCGCCTCCAGGGCCTGGCCGAGACCCTGAACGAGCACGGCCGGGTGACCAACGAGGTCCGTACGGTCGGCCCCGTCCGCGCCCCCACCCCCGTCGCCGGCCGCCTCGGCCTGCCCGAGCACGCCGACGTGCTGTACGTCGAGCGGCTGCGGCGCCTGAACGGCCTGCCGCTCTCCCTCGACCTCACCTACGTGCCGATGGACATCGGCGCCGAACTGCTGGGCTGCGACCTGGAGAACACCGATGTGTTCCGGCTCCTGGAGCAGCTGACCGGGCAGCCGCTCGGCCACGCCGAGATCACCCTGGAAGCCGTCAACGCCGACGCGCACTCCGCCGCCGTCCTCCAGGCCCCGCGCGGGGCCGCCGTGCTGATGCTGGAGCGCCTCACCCACCTGGCCGACGGCCGGCCCGTGGACCTGGAGTTCATCCGCTTCCGCGGCGACCGGATCACCATGAGCGGCCTGTTGCGCCGCTCGCTCTGAGCCTTCCCTCCGCCCTCTGCGTACCCACCTCCTGGAGACAGCCATGCCTCTGGTCCCCCAGCGCGGCGACGTGCCCGTGACCATCGACGAGTCCCTGTGCATCGACGGCTGCACCCTCTGCGTCGACATGTGTCCGCTCGACTCGCTCGCGATCCGCGAGGACAACGGCAAGGCGTACATGCACGTGGACGAGTGCTGGTACTGCGGCCCGTGCGCCGCGCGCTGTCCCACCGGCGCGGTCACCGTCAACATGCCCTACCTGCTCCGGTGAAAGGTCCTCCTCCCATGCGCAACAGAACACTCGCGCCCGCGCTCGTCCTGCTCCTCGCCCCGCTCGCCGCCGCCTGTGGCGACGCCTCCGGGGCGGGCGGGGCGTCCGGTTCGAAGACGGTCACGGTGACCGTCGGCTACCAGTCCAAGACCATCAACACCGTCACCGCCGGCACCCTGCTGCGCTCCCTCGGCTACTTCGAGCAGGAGCTCGCGGCCCGCGGCAAGAAGGACGGCATCACCTACAAGGTGGACTGGCAGGACTACGCCACCGGGGCCCCGATCACCGCCCAGATGACCGCCGGGAAGATCGACATCGGCTCGATGGGCGACTTCCCGCTGCTCATCAACGCGGCCCGCGGCATCGAGCTGAAGCAGCCCACCCGCCTCGTCGCCGTGACCGGCTACAACCTGCGCGGCGGGCTCAACACCGTGGTCACCGCCCCGGATTCGAAGCTGGCGTCCCTCGCCGACCTGCGCGGCAAGAAGGTGTCCACGAGCGTCGGATCGGCGGCCGACGGGACCCTCGTACGGGCTCTGCAGCGCACCGGGATCGACCCTGCGACCGGTATCGAGAAGCTCAACCAGCAGCCCAGCGTGGGCGCTTCGGCACTCCAGGCGGGCAGCGTGGACGCGCTGTCGCAGTTCGTGGCGTGGCCGGGGCAGTTGTCCTTCGAGGGGCGCGCGAAGGCCCTGTACGACGGCGCCGAGCTGAACCTGCCGACCTTCCACGGGGTCACCGTGCGGGAGAAGTTCGCCTCCGAGCGGGCCGGCGTACTGGAGGACTTCCTGCGGGCGCAGCGCAAGGCCACGGACCACCTGCGCGCGGAGCCGGTGGCCGCCGCCGAGGCGGTGGCCAAGGAGACCGGGCTGCCCGCGGAGGTGGTGTACCTCTACAACGGGGCCAACGGCATCGCGACCTTCGACCCGGCGCTGCGCCCGGAGCTGATCGACGCGCTGAAGCAGGACGTGCCGGTACTGAGGGACGCCAAGCTGCTCGGTGACGTGGACGTGGACGCGTTCGTGGACCCGGAGCCCCTGGAGCGGGCCTCGGCCGGGGCCCCGGAGTACCCGAAGGCGGCGGCCGCCCGGCCCGAACTGTGGCTCAAGGGCCAGGCCCGTACGCAGTCCTTCGACTCCCCGCGCGAGCTGCTGAAGGCGGCGCGCGGCGCGGACGTGCGGGCGGCGTACGTACCGGACGCGGTGACCGGGACCCTGTGGTTCGCGGACAAGGCGGTGTGGGTGGCCGAGGGCTCCGAACTGCGCGCCTTCGTCACGCAGGCGGGCGCGAAGGCGTACGTCGACCAGCGCAAGGGGTCCGGGGCGCGGATCGTGGGCTTCGCCGAGGCCGGGGCCCTGGCCTCATGACGGCCGGCCGCGGGCTGCTCCGGGTGGCTTCGCTCGGCGCGGCCCTGCTGCTGTGGCAGGTGCTGACCTCGCAGGACGTGAACCTGTGGCTGCGCTTCGAGCAGTTCCCGACGGTGGGCGAGGTGGCGTCGACGTACGTGGAGCGGGCGGGGACCGCGGAGTACTGGCAGGACCTGGGCTTCAGCCTGCGCCGGATCGTGACGGGCTTCGCGCTCGCCGCGGTGCTGGGCGTGGCCGCGGGGACGGCCCTCGCCCGCTCCCGCACGGCACACGATCTGCTGGGCCCGCTGCTGGAGGTGGCGCGGCCGGTCCCGGCCATCGCGCTCGTCCCGGTGGCGATCCTGCTGTTCCCCTCCACCGAGCAGGGGATCGTCTTCATCACCTTCGCCGCCGCGTTCTTCCCCGTGGTGGTCTCGACGCGGCACGCGGTGGCCGCGCTGACGCCGGTGTGGGAGGAGGCGGTCCTGACGATGGGCGGGCGGCGGGGGCGGATCCTGTTCTCCGTGGTCCTGCCCGGGGCCCTGCCGGGCATCTTCGGGGGCCTGTCGGTGGGCATCGGGGTGTCGTGGATCTGCGTGATCTCGGCCGAGATGATCTCCGGCGAGTACGGGGTCGGCTACCGGACCTGGCAGGACTACACGGTGGTCGACTACCCCGCCGTCTTCGTCGGCATGGTCACCATCGGGGCGCTGGGCTGGCTGACGTCCACCGCGGTGGAACGGGCGGGCCGCCGCCTGACGCGCTGGCTGCCGGCCCGCGCCCCCGCGGCCCCTTCCTCCCGGCCGCGCCCGGGCCGTGCCGTACGCCTGCCGGGCCCCTCCGCGGCGGGGCCACCGGCCGGGGAGGCCCGGTCGGTCCGGGCCTCCCGGACGGCGGAGCCCGCCCCGGGCCGGACCCCGGGCTCCGCCCCGAACCCGCCCGCCGACCCGCCCCCGAACCCGCCCGCGAGCCCGCCCGCCGGCACGGCGCCGGAGCCGCCCGGGACCCGTACCCGAGAGGTGACCAGATGAGCGCGACCGGCATCACCGCCGAGGCCCTCGGGGCGCGGCTCGAACTGCGCGGGGCGCGCCTCGGGCACCGCGGGAACCCGGTGCTCGACGGGGTGGACCTGACGGTGGAAGCCGGCGAGGTGCTGGCCGTCGTGGGCCCGTCCGGGTGCGGGAAGTCCACGCTCCTGCGCACGCTGGCGGGCCTGCTGCCCCCGCTCGCCGGCACGGTGGAACAGGACGGCACCCCGATCACGGGCCCGTCCGCGGACCGGGCGCTCGTCTTCCAGGACGATGCCCTTCTGCCGTGGCGCACGGCCCGCTCCAACGTGGAACTCCCCCTCGCGATCCGCGCTTCCGGGCGCCGAACGGGCGGCGGAGGGGGGCGGGCCCAGCGGCGGCTGGTCGCCGAGGGGTGGCTGGAGCGGGTCGGGCTCGCCGCGCACGCGCAGCGGCTCCCGCACCAGCTCTCCGGCGGGCAGCGGCAGCGCGTGCAGCTGGCCCGGGCCCTCGCCGCGCGGCCGCGGGCCGTGCTCATGGACGAGCCGTTCGGCGCGCTCGACGCCCAGACCCGCGCCGAGATGCAGGACCTCCTCGTGGACGTCCTCGCCGGCACCGGGGCGACCGTCGTCTTCGTCACCCACGACGTGGACGAGGCCCTCTTCCTCGGCGACCGCGTCGCACTGCCGGGCACGGGAGAGGTGCTCCCCGTACCCGCCCCCCGGGACCGCGCCGCGGACCGCACGGCCGATCACGCCGAGCTCCGCCGGCACATCATCGACTCACTCTGAAGGGCAACCCCACCATGGACATCCCCGCGATCGGCGACGCCGAGGAACTCTCCTGCGACGTCCTCGTCATCGGCGGCGGCACCGCCGGCACGATGGCGGCGCTGACCGCCGCCGAGCGCGGCGCGCGGGTGCTGCTCCTGGAGAAGGCGCACGTACGCCACTCCGGCGCCCTCGCCATGGGCATGGACGGGGTCAACAACGCCGTCGTCCCCGGCCGCGCCGAGCCCGACGACTACGTCGCCGAGATCACCCGCGCCAACGACGGCATCGTCGACCAGTCCACCGTCCGCCAGACCGCGACCCGCGGCTTCGCGATGGTCCAGCGGCTGGAGTCGTACGGGGTGAAGTTCGAGAAGGACGAGCACGGCGAGTACGCCGTCCGCCAGGTGCACCGCTCGGGCGCGTACGTGCTGCCCATGCCCGAGGGCAAGGACGTGAAGAAGGTCCTCTACCGGCAGCTGCGGCGCCGGGAGATGCGCGAGCGGATCCGGATCGAGAACCGGGTGATGCCGGTACGGGTCCTCACCTCGCCCGAGGACGGCCGGGCGATCGGCGCGGCCGCCTTCAACACCCGTACCGGCGCCTTCGTCACCGTCCGGGCGGGGGCCGTGATCCTCGCGACGGGCCCCTGCGGGCGGCTCGGACTCCCCGCCTCCGGATACCTGTACGGCACCTACGAGAACCCGACCAACGCCGGTGACGGCTACGCCATGGCGTACCACGCGGGCGCCGCGCTGACCGGGATCGAGTGCTTCCAGATCAACCCGCTGATCAAGGACTACAACGGGCCGGCGTGCGCGTACGTCGCCAACCCCTTCGGCGGCTACCAGGTGAACCGGCACGGCGAGCGGTTCGTCGACTCCGACTACTGGTCGGGCCAGATGATGTCGGAGTTCGCCGCCGAACTCGGCTCGGACCGGGGTCCCGTGTACCTGAAGCTCAGCCACCTCCCGGAGGAGTCGGTGGCCTCGCTCGAATCGATCCTGCACACCACCGAACGGCCGACGCGCGGCACCTTCCACGCCGGCCGCGGTCACGACTACCGCACCCACGACATCGAGATGCACATCTCGGAGATCGGGCTGTGCGGCGGCCACTCCGCCTCGGGGGTACGGGTGGACGACCACGCCCGCACCACGGTCGCCCGGCTGTACGCGGCCGGGGACCTGGCCTCCGTACCGCACAACTACATGATCGGGGCGTTCGTCTTCGGGGACCTGGCGGGCGCCGACGCCTCCCGGTACACCGCGTACGAGGGCACGCTGCCGGCGGAGCAGCTGGCGGCGGCGCACGAGCTGATCTACCGCCCGCTGCGCCACCCGGACGGCCCGCCGCAGCCGCAGGTGGAGTACAAGCTGCGGCGGTTCGTGAACGACTACGTGGCGCCGCCGAAGACGGGCGCGCGGCTGTCCCTCGCCGTGGAGGCGTTCACCCGGATGGAGTCGGAGCTCGCGGGGATGGGCGCGCGGACGGCCCACGAGCTGATGCGGTGCGCAGAGGTGTCGTTCATCCGGGACTGCGCGGAGATGGCGGCCCGGTCCTCGCTGGCGCGAACGGAGTCGCGCTGGGGGCTGTACCACGAGCGGCTCGACCATCCGGAGCGGGACGACGCGGGCTGGCTGCACCACCTGGACCTGCGCAAGTCGACTTCGGGGGCGATGGAGTTCACGGCCCGGCCGGTGGAGCCGTACGTGGTCCCGGTCCCGGAATTCACCCCGGTGGGCGGACCCTCCCGACACCTGGGCGAGGTCGCCCCGCTCCCGGTGGCGACGGCGGGGCGGGCCGCCGCCGCACCGGGCGCGGGGACCGGCACGGGCTCGGGCTCGGGCGCGGGCGCGGGCTCGGTGGCAAGCACGGGCTCGGGGGCCGCAGCGCCGGTACCTGACGCCGCCGGGGCATCCGCCGGGCCGGAGGGCCGTACGGCCGACGCAGCCCACCCGGCCCGGCGGGCCGGTGCCTCCTCTCCCCGGATCCTGGAACTCCTCGCCCTCGCCGAGGAGTCACCCGGTCTGGACGCCCTCGGCCCCTACCTCACCGACCCCGACCCGGCGGTGCGGGCCGCCGCCGTGACCGCGCTCGGCGAGACCGTCCCGGACGGGGCCGGCCCCGCGCTCGCGGCCCGGCTCACGGACGCCTCCCCGGCCGTACGGACCGCCGCCGCGGCCGCGCTGCGCGAGCTGCTGGAAGTCCTGCCGGGCGACCCGGAGCTGGGCGCCGGGCTACGCGCCGCCCTCACCTCGGCTGCGGACGCGGACGCGGTGGTGCGCTCGGCCGCGCTCGAAGCCCTGCGGGCGCTGCGCCTCGGGGACGCGGAGCTGTACGCCGCCGCGCTGACCGACGCCGACCCGGAGGTACGCATCCACGCCGTACGGGCGCTGGTCTCGGTCGACGCCCTCCCGGCACTGGCGGCGGCCGCGGCGGACCCGGCCCGCGAGGTCCGGGTCGCCGTGGCGAAGGGCCTCGCCTCGGTGCACTCCCCCGCCACCGAGGTGCGGGCCTCGCTCGGGCCGCTGCTCGGCGATCCGGACCCCCTGGTGCGGGGCGCCGCCCTGGCGGCCCTGGCCTCCACCGGCTGCCCGGGGCGGTACGCCGAGGCCGCCGTGGCGGCCCTGGCCGATCCCGCCTGGCAGGTCCGGGCGGGTGCGGCGGCCGCACTGTCGGCCGCCGCGCCCGGCACGGCCGTACCGGCGCTGACCGGGGCACTGGCCGACGCCAACGCGGACGTCCGCAAGGCCGCGGTGCTCGCGCTGCTGGCCCACCGGGACACGGACGCCGCCCGGGCGGCCCTCGCCGAGGCGGTGGCCGACCCGGACGCGGACGTCCGCGCGTACGCCGGCCGGGCGGCGGCCTGACCCGCCCGGCCCCCGTTCGGGGGTCTGCCGCGTGCACCCTCTCCACCGCCCCGGGATGGTGGACGAAAGCCCCGATCGGCAGGAGTCCCCATGGCCACCCGTCCTTTCAAGGCCGCCCTCACCCTCGTCGCCGCCGGGTCCCTGGCCCTGGCCGCCCTGGCCCCCGCGCACGGGGTCGGGGGGCCGGCGCCCGACGCGCGCGACCAGCAGGCCATGCGGGACATGGCGACGGCCATCAGCGTGACGGCCAAGTACGTGGACGAGCGGCTGGCGCTCATGGACGGGTACGTGCCGCACGGCACGGAGTGCATGAACAACCCGTTCGGGGTGGGCTCCATGGGCTACCACTACGTCAAGCAGGCCAACTGGGGTTCGCAGGACCCGAGCAGGCCGACCGCGCTCCTCTACAGCGCCACGAAGGACCGGAACGGCCGCCGCAAGCTCCAGGCCGTGGAGTGGATGTCGACCGACCGCGACCAGAACCTCAAGACCGCCGACGACCGCCCGAGCATGTTCGGGCTCCCCTTCGACGGCCCCATGCCCGGCCACTGGGCGGGCATGCCCAAGCACTACGACCTCCACATGTGGGCGTACGAGCACAACCCGGCGGGCCGCTTCCACAACTGGAACCCGGCCCTCAAGTGCTCCGGGCATATGACTCACCCGTAAGGGCGGCTTTCGCGAGAACTCCGGCGATACGCTGGACGCACTCGCGAGACTCCGGCTCATGGGAGCACTGATGAACCCGGAACACAGCTGGCCGATCCCACCTCCGGGCGGCTGGACTGCCGACGACCTGGACACGCTTCCGAATCTGCCTCCGCACACGGAGCTGATCGACGGGAGCCTGATCTTCGTGAGTCCGCAGACCCTCTTCCACTCGCGAGCGGTCGACTTCTTCAATTGGCAGCTTCAATCGCTGGCACCGGCAGGTCTGGAAGTCGTCCGCGAGTTCACCATCGACATCGACCGGCGCAACCGTCCGGAGCCCGATGTGATCGTGATCGACGAGGAGGCCATCACCGATCCGCAGCAGACCCGCTTCCCCGCGGCGTCCGTCCGGCTGGCCATCGAGGTCGTCTCCCCCGAGTCCGTGGACCGCGATCGCGAGACCAAGCCAGTGAAGTACGCCCGCGCCGGAATCACGCACTACTGGCGCGTCGAGAACAAGGACGGCCGGGCTGTGGTCTACGTCTACGAACTCGACCCCGCCACCAAGGCATATGTCGCCACCGGCATCTTCCACGACCGTCTCAAGGTGTCGGTCCCCTTCCCCATCGACCTGGACCTCACCGCGATCACGCCGAAGCGGCGACGACCCGAGTAGTGCGCACGACGAAGGGCCCGGCTCCCCAACGGGAACCGGGCCCTCAACCGTGCTGCGATTGGGTCAGCGGACGAACGTGCTCGCCTGCCCCGCCAGGTCCAGGAAGTACTGCGGCGCCAGGCCCAGCACCAGGGTGACGGCGACGCCCACCGCGATGGTGGTCATCGTCAGCGGCGAGGGCACGGCCACCGTCGGGCCGTCCGCCTTCGGCTCGCTGAAGAACATCAGGACGATCACCCTGATGTAGAAGAACGCGGCGATCGCGGACGAGATGACACCGACCACGACCAGCGCTCCCGCGCCGCTCTCCGCCGCCGCCTTGAAGACGGCGAACTTGCCGGCGAAGCCCGAGGTCAGCGGGATGCCGGCGAAGGCCAGCAGGAAGACCGCGAACACCGCCGCCGTCAGCGGCGAACGACGGCCCAGGCCCGCCCACTTCGACAGGTGCGTGGCCTCGCCGCCCGCGTCGCGCACCAGCGTGACCACCGCGAAGGCGCCGATCGTCACGAAGGAGTACGCGCCCAGGTAGAAGAGGACGGACTGGACGCCCTCCGCCGAGGTCGCGATCACGCCGGCCAGGATGAAGCCCGCGTGCGCGATCGAGGAGTAGGCGAGGAGCCGCTTGACGTCGGTCTGGGTCACGGCGATCACCGCGCCCGCCAGCATCGTGACGATGGCCACCGCCCACATCACCGGCCGCCAGTCCCACCGCAGGCCGGGCAGGACGACGTAGAGGAGACGAAGCAGTGCACCGAAGGCGGCCACCTTCGTCGCCGCCGCCATGAAGCCGGTGACCGGGGTCGGGGCGCCTTGGTATACGTCCGGGGTCCACATGTGGAAGGGGACCGCGCCGACCTTGAAGAGCAGGCCCGTGAGAATCAGCGCGCCGCCGATCAGCAGCAGCGCGTCGTTGCCCATGGTGGAGGCCAGCGCCGGGTCGATCTTCGCGACCGTGCCGTCGACCACGTCGGCGATGGCCGCGTAGGAGACGGAGCCCGCGTAGCCGTAGACCAGCGCGATGCCGAAGAGCAGGAAGGCGGAGGAGAAGGCACCCAGCAGGAAGTACTTCACCGCGGCCTCCTGCGACATCAGCCGCTGGCGGCGGGCGACGGCGCAGAGCAGGTACAGCGGGAGGGAGAAGACCTCCAGCGCGATGAAGAGCGTCAGCAGGTCGTTCGCCGCGGGGAAGATCAGCATCCCGGCGACCGCGAACAGGGCCAGCGGGAACACCTCGGTGGTGGTGAAGCCCGCCTTGATCGCGGCCTTCTCGCTCTCGCTGCCCGGTACGGACGCCGCCTGCGCGGCGAAGGAGTCCACCCGGTTGCCGTGCGCGGCCGGGTCCAGGCGCCGCTCCGCGAAGGTGAAGATCGCGACGACCGAGGCCAGCAGGATGGTGCCCTGCAGGAACAGTGCCGGGCCGTCCACGGCGATCGCGCCCATCGCGGCGACGTGCGCCTTGGTGGACCCGTACCCGCCGGCCGCGAGGCCGACGACCGCCGCGAAGGCGGAGGCGAGCGCGGCGACGGCGAGGAACACCTGGACGTAGTAACGGGACTTGCGCGGTACGAAGGCCTCGACGAGGACTCCGATGATCGCCGCGCCCACCACGATGAGCGTGGGCGCGAGCTGGGCGTACTCGATCTTCGGTGTCGGGATCCGGTCGACCGGGACCGGTGCCGCGGCCGCCAGTGTCCACAGGCTGTGGGCAGCAGTCATCGTGCTCACTTCGCCGCCTCCACTTCAGGAGCAGGGTCCGTCAACTTCACGTCGGACATGGTGTGCTCCACCGCCGGGTTGACGATGTCGGTGAGCACCTTCGGGTAGACGCCCAGCCCGATCAGCAGCGCGATCAGCGGGGCCACCACCAGCACCTCCCGCAGGCGCAGGTCCGGCATGGTGCGGACCTCCTCCTTCACGGGGCCGGTCATGGTGCGCTGGTAGAGGACCAGCGTGTAGAGCGCGGCCAGCACGATGCCGATGGTGGCGATGATGCCGACGACCGGGTACCGGGCGTACGTGCCGACCAGGACCAGGAATTCGCTGACGAAGGGTGCGAGGCCCGGCAGCGAGAGGGTGGCGAGGCCGCCGATCAGGAAGGTGCCGGCGAGGACCGGCGCCACCTTCTGGACGCCGCCGTAGTCGGCGATGAGCCGCGAGCCGCGCCGCGAGATCAGGAAGCCGGCCACCAGCATCAGCGCCGCCGTCGAGATCCCGTGGTTGACCATGTAGAGCGTCGCACCGGACTGGCCCTGGGAGGTCATCGCGAAGATGCCCAGGATGATGAAGCCGAAGTGCGAGATGGAGGCGTAGGCGACCAGCCGCTTGATGTCCCGCTGCCCGACCGCGACCAGTGCGCCGTAGACGATGCTGATCAGGGCCAGTACGAGGATCACGGGCGTGGCCCACTTGCTGGCCTCGGGGAAGAGCCCGAGGCAGAAGCGGAGCATCGCGAAGGTGCCGACCTTGTCGACGACCGCGGTGATCAGTACGGCGACCGGGGCCGTGGCCTCGCCCATCGCGTTCGGCAGCCAGGTGTGCAGCGGCCACAGCGGGGCTTTCACCGCGAAGGCGAAGAAGAAGCCGAGGAACAGCAGCCGCTCGGTGTTGGTCGCCATGTCGAGCGTGCCCGCGGCGCGGGCGGCGGCGATCTCCTGGAGGGAGAAGTTCCCGGCGACCACGTACAGCCCGATGACGGCGGCCAGCATGATCAGGCCGCCGGCCAGGTTGTAGAGGAGGAACTTGACCGCCGCGTACGAGCGCTGCGTGGCCGCGTTCTCATCGGACCCGCCCGCCGCGGCAGCGGCTGATCGGGAGGACGTTGCCCGGTCTCCGAAGCCGCCGATGAGGAAGTACATCGGGATGAGCATGGCTTCGAAGAAGATGTAGAAGAGGAAGACGTCGGTGGCCTCGAAGGAGATGATCACCATCGCCTCGACCAGCAGGATCAGGGCGAAGAAGCCCTGGGTCGGCCGCCAGCGCTGACTCTTGGTCTCCAACGGGTCGGCATCGTGCCACCCGGCCAGAATGATGAACGGCATCAGCACGGCGGTGAGCGCGATGAGCGCCACCCCGATGCCGTCCACGCCCAGTTCGTAGCGGACGCCGAAGTCGGGGATCCAGGCGTGGGATTCGGTGAGCTGGTAGCGATCGCCACCGGGCTCGAAACGGACCGCGACGAGCACGGCCAGGGCCAGGGTCGCCAGCGAGAAGAACAGCGCGAGCCACTTGGCCGCGGTCCTGCGGGCGGCCGGGACGGCCGCCGTCAGGATCGCGCCGACCGCGGGGACCGCGGCCGTCGCGGTCAGAAGCGGGAAGTTCATGTCACACCGCCCTCATCAGCAGGGTCGCGGCGATGAGGATCGCCGTGCCCCCGAACATCGAGACCGCGTAGCTGCGGGCGTAGCCGTTCTGGAGCTTGCGCAGCCGGCCCGACAGTCCGCCGACCGAGGCGGCCGTCCCGTTGACCACCCCGTCGACCAGGCTGTGGTCCACGTACACGAGCGAGCGGGTCAGGTGCTCCCCGCCGCGGACGAGCACGACGTGGTTGAAGTCGTCCTGGAGCAGGTCCCGTCGGGCCGCCCGGGTGAGGAGCGAGCCGCGCGGGGCGAGGACCGGGACGGGCTTGCGGCCGTACATCGCCCAGGCGATGCCGACGCCGACGACCAGGACCACCATGGTGGCCAGCGTCACCGTCATGGCGCTGACCGGCGGGTGGCCGTGGGCGTACCCGGTGACGGGCTCCAGCCAGTTCAGGAAGCGGTCGCCGATCTCGAAGAAGGCGCCCGCGAACACCGACCCAAAGGCCAGGATGATCATCGGGATGGTCATGGACTTCGGGGACTCGTGCGGGTGCGGCAGCTCGCCCTTCTCGTCCGGCTGCCAGCGCTTCTCGCCGAAGAAGGTGAGGAGCATGACCCGGGTCATGTAGAAGGCGGTGATGCCGGCGCCCAGCAGGGTGACTCCGCCCAGGATCCAGCCCTGGGTGCCGCCCTTGGCGAAGGCCGCCTCGATGATCATGTCCTTGGAGAAGAAGCCGGACAGACCGGGGAAGCCGATGATGGCCAGGTAGCCGAGCCCGAAGGTCACGAAGGTGACCGGCATGTACTTCCGCAGGGCCCCGTACTTGCGCATGTCGACCTCGTCGTTCATCCCGTGCATCACGGAACCGGCGCCGAGGAAGAGACCCGCCTTGAAGAAGCCGTGCGTGACCAGGTGCATGATCGCGAAGACGTAGCCGATGGGGCCGAGGCCCGCGGCGAGGATCATGTAGCCGATCTGCGACATCGTCGAACCGGCCAGGGCCTTCTTGATGTCGTCCTTCGCGCAACCGACGATCGCACCGAAGAGCAGCGTGACCGCGCCCACGATGGTGACGACGAGCTGTGCGTCCGGCGCGCCGTTGAAGATGGCGCCCGAGCGGACGATCAGGTAGACGCCGGCCGTCACCATGGTGGCGGCGTGGATCAGGGCCGAGACCGGGGTCGGGCCCTCCATCGCGTCACCGAGCCAGGACTGCAGCGGCACCTGGGCGGACTTGCCGCACGCGGCCAGCAGCAGCATCAGGCCGATCGCCGTGAGCGTGCCCTCGGAGGTCTCGCCGACCGCGCCGAGCACCGGCCCGAAGGCGAAGGTGCCGAACGTCGTGAACATCACCATGATCGCGATCGACAGGCCCATGTCGCCGACCCGGTTGACCAGGAAGGCCTTCTTCGCGGCGGTGGCCGCGCTGGGCTTGTGCTGCCAGAAGCCGATCAGGAGGTACGAGGCGAGGCCCACGCCCTCCCAGCCGAAGTACAGCAGCAGGTAGTTGTCGGCGATGACGAGCAGCAGCATCGCCGCGACGAAGAGGTTGAGGTAGCCGAAGAAACGGCGGCGGCGCTCGTCGTGCTCCATGTACCCGATCGAGTACACGTGGATGAGCGTGCCCACCCCGGAGATCAGCAGGACGAAGGTCATCGACAGCTGGTCGAGCTGGAAGGCGATGTCCGCCTGGAAGCCCTCGACCGGGATCCAGCTCCACAGGTGCTGGTTCAGGGTCCGGTCATCGGCGCCCCGCCCCAGCATGTCCGCGAACAGGACGGCGCCGATCCCGAAGGAGGCGGCCGCGAGGGCGGTGCCGATCCAGTGGCCGTACTTGTCGAGGCGCCGGCCGCCGCACAGCAGCACCGCCGCTCCGAGCAGGGGCGCCGCCACCAGCAGCGCAATCAGATTCTCCACTGTGAACGCCCCTTACAGCTTCATCAGGCTGGCGTCGTCGACCGAGGCCGAGTGGCGCGTACGGAACAGCGACACGATGATCGCCAGGCCGACCACGACCTCCGCGGCGGCGACGACCATCGTGAAGAACGCGATGATCTGGCCGTCGAGGTTGCCGTGCATCCGGGAGAAGGCGACGAAGGCGAGGTTGCAGGCGTTGAGCATCAGCTCGACGCACATGAACAGCACGATCGCGTTCTTGCGGATCAGCACGCCGGCCGCGCCGATCGTGAACAGCAGGGCCGCCAGGTACAGGTAGTTGACCGGATTCACTTCGAGGCCTCCTCACGCGAGTCACGGCCGAGGCGCTCCGCGGAGCTCTGCTCCAGCGCCTTGAGGTCGTCGAGCGCCTGGGTGGAGACGTCCCGGATCTGGCCGCGGGCACGCAGCGTCTTGCTCACCGTCAGCTCGGACGGGGTGCCGTCCGGCAGCAGACCGGCGATGTCCACCGCGTTGTGCCGGGCGTAGACGCCGGGCGCGGGCAGCGGCGGGAGCTGGACGCCGTCGCGCACGCGCTTCTCGGCGAGCTCGCGCTGGGTGGCGGCCCGCTCGGTGCGCTCGCGGTGGGTGAGCACCATCGCGCCGACGGCCGCGGTGATCAGCAGCGCGCCGGTGAGCTCGAAGGCGAAGACGTACTTGGTGAAGATCAGCTGGGCCAGGCCCTCGACGTGCCCGGCGGAGTTGATCCGGCCGAGCCCGTTGAAGTGGGTGAGCTTGGCGTGGCCGATGCCGGCGATCAGCAGGGTGCCGAAGCCGAGTCCGCACAGGACGGCCATCCAGCGCTGGCCCTTGATGCTCTCCTTCAGGGAGTCGGCGGCGGTGACGCCGACGAGCATGACCACGAAGAGGAAGAGCATCATGATCGCGCCGGTGTAGACGACGACCTGGACGACACCGAGGAAGTACGCCCCGTTGGCGAGGTAGAAGACCGCCAGGATGATCATCGTCCCGGCGAGGCTGAGTGCGCTGTGCACGGCCTTCTTCATCAGGATCGTGGCCAGCGCGCCGATGACGGCGACCGTGCCGAGGACCCAGAACTGGACGGCCTCGCCCGTGGAGGTCACGGAGGCTGCGATGGCGCTCATGCCCCCACCTCCTGGGAGTCGCCGGCCGTCTTCTCGCCGTTCTCGCCGGTCTCGCCCTTCGACACCGCCACCTGCCGGACCGTGCCCGGGGCGGCCCCCGTCACCAGTCCGCGGTAGTAGTCCTGCTCGTCGGTGCCGGGGAAGACCGAGTGCGGGGCCTCGACCATGCCCTCGGTCAGGCCCGCGAGCAGCTGCTCCTTGGTGTAGATGAGCGACTCGCGGCTGGCGTCGGCCAGTTCGAACTCGTTCGTCATCGTCAGCGCCCGCGTCGGGCACGCCTCGACGCACAGCCCGCACAGGATGCAGCGGGCGTAGTTGATCTGGTAGACGATGCCGTACCGCTCGCCCGGGGAGTAGCGCTCCTCCTCGGTGTTGTCCGCGCCCTCCACGTAGATCGCGTCGGCGGGACAGGCCCAGGCGCACAGTTCGCACCCGATGCACTTCTCCAGACCGTCCGGGTGCCGGTTCAGCTGGTGCCGTCCGTGGAAGCGCGGGGCGGTCGTCTTCTGCTGCTCCGGGTACTGCTCGGTGAGGCGCTTCTTGAACATCGCCTTGAAGGTCACGCCAAAGCCGGCGACCGGGTTCTGCCACTTCTCGTTCTGGTCGGCGTCAGCCATTCTCAGCACCCTCCTCTCGGTCACTGTCAGTATTCGTCCCGCCACTGACAATCAGCTCTCGCTCGCTGCGAGGCCGCCTGCGCGGTACGGGTGCCAGGTGCTGGCCGGGCTTGGGCGGTACGGGGAACCCGCCCGCGAGGGGGTCGAAGGGAGCGGTGTCCTTGACGGCTTCCGCGGCCTTCTCGCGCTTCTCCCGTTTGTCGCGGAAGAGGTCCGCGACGAAGGAGAGCAGCAGGATCCCCACGACGGCGCCGCCGACGTACAGGACGATCTCGCTGAAGTCGTACGCCTCGTTGCGCAGCGCGCGGACGGTGGCGACCAGCATCAGCCAGACCACGGAGACCGGGATCAGGACCTTCCAGCCGAGCTTCATCAGCTGGTCGTAGCGCACGCGCGGCAGCGTGCCGCGCAGCCAGATGAAGAAGAAGAGGAGCAGCTGCACCTTGAGGACGAACCAGAGCATCGGCCACCAGCCGTGGTTCGCGCCCTCCCAGAAGGTGCTGATCGGGTACGGGGCCCGCCAGCCGCCCAGGAAGAGGGTGACGGAGACCGCGGAGACGGTGACCATGTTGACGTACTCGGCCAGCATGAACAGCGCGAACTTGATGGACGAGTACTCGGTGTTGAAGCCGCCGACGAGGTCGCCCTCGGACTCCGGCATGTCGAAGGGGGCGCGGTTGGTCTCGCCGACCATCGTGATGACGTAGATGATGAAGGAGACCGGCAGCAGGATGATGTACCAGCGGTCCGCCTGGGCTTCGACGATCGCCGAGGTCGACATCGACCCGGAGTAGAGGAAGACCGAGGCGAACGCCGCACCCATCGCGATCTCGTAGGAGATCATCTGCGCGCAGGAGCGCAGGCCGCCGAGGAGCGGGTACGTCGAGCCGGAGGACCAGCCGGCGAGGACGATGCCGTAGATGCCGACCGAGGCCACCGCGAGGATGTAGAGCATCGCAATGGGCAGGTCGGTCAGCTGCATCGTGGTGCGCTGGCCGAAGATGGAGACCTCGTTGCCGGCGGGCCCGAAGGGGATCACCGCGATGGCCATGAAGGCCGGGATCGCCGCGATGATCGGGGCCAGGACGTAGACGACCTTGTCGGCCCGCTTGACGATGACGTCTTCCTTGAGCATCAGCTTCACGCCGTCGGCGAGCGACTGGAGCATGCCCCAGGGGCCGTGCCGGTTCGGGCCGATGCGCAGCTGCATCCAGGCGACGACCTTGCGCTCCCACACGATGGAGAAGAGCACGGTCACCATCAGGAAGGCGAAGCAGAAGACCGCCTTGATGACGACGAGCCACCAGACGTCACGGCCGAAGAGGGACAGGTCCTCAGCGGCCAGCTGTACCGCGTTCACGCGCCCACCTCCGCAGTGGTGCCGTCGGCGTCGGCCGGGGTCGCCGGGCCGATGCGTACGAGGGCGCCGGGGGCGGCGCCCGTGTCGGCGAGGACCCCGGAGCCGGTGGAGTTCAGCGGGAGCCAGACCACCCGGTCGGGCATCTCGGTGACCCGCAGCGGCAGTTCCACGGAGCCGGCCGGGCCGGTGACCGCGAGGACGTCGCCGTTCTTGACGCCCGTCTCGGCGGCCGTGGCGGCCGACAGCCGGGCGCTCGCCTCGTGCCGGGTGCCGGCCAGGGCCTCGTCGCCCTCCTGGAGCAGGCCCTGGTCGAGCAGGAGCCGGTGGCCCGCGAGGACCGCCTCGCCGATGCCCGGCCGGGGCAGGGCCACCGTGTCGGTGGACTGCTCGGTCGCGAGCTCGCCCTCCCACGGGCCGAGCCGCTCCAGCTCCCGGCGTACGGCGTGTACGTCGGGCAGCGCGAGCGGCCGGTCGGCCGCGTCGGCCAGCATGTGCAGGACGCGGGAGTCGGCCGGGGCGAGCCGGCGGGTCATCTGGTCGGGCTTGAGCGCGGCCTCGAACGGCCGGACCCTGCCCTCCCAGTTGATGAACGCGCCGTCCTTCTCGGCGACCGCGGCGACCGGGAACACCACGTCCGCATGGTCGGTGACCTCGCTCGGCCGCAGTTCCAGCGAGACCACGAAGGCCTCCTGGAGGGCGGTCCGGGCGCGGGCCGGGTCCGGCAGGTCCGCGACCTCGACGCCCGCCACCAGCAGGGCGGACAGCTCGCGGGTGGCGGCCGCCTCGACGATCTGGCCGGTGTCGCGGCCGTAGCGGTGCGGGAGTTCGTCCAGTCCCCAGGCGGTGGCGACCTCGTCGCGGGCCCGCGGGTCGGTGGCCGGACGGCCGCCCGGCAGCAGGGCCGGCAGCGCGCCCGCCTCGACGGCGGCCCGCTCCCCCGCCCGGCGCGGGATCCACACCAGCTTCGCGCCGGTCGCGGCGGCGGCCCGTACGGCGGCGGTCAGCGCGCCCGGCACGCCGGCGAGGCGCTCCCCGACGACGATGACCGCGCCCGGCCGGCGCAGCGCCTCGGCGGCTTCGGCGCCGCCCGCCTCCAGCCCGGTCCGGGAGGACAGTGCGTCCAGCCACTCGGGCTCGGTGCCGGGGGCGGCGGCCAGCAGGGTGCCGCCCGCCTTCTCCAGGCCGCGGGTGGCGAAGGGCGCGAGGGCGAAGGTCCGCTGCTTGTGCTTGCGGTGGGCCTTGCGCAGCCGCAGGAAGACCCCGGGGGCCTCCTCCTCGGCCTCGATGCCGACGAGCAGTACGGCCGGCGCCGCCTCCAGGGAGGTGTACGTGACCCCGCTGCCGTCGAGGTCCTTGCCGGTGCCGGCCACGGTGGCGGCCAGGAAGTCGGCCTCCTCCGCGCTGTGCACGCGGGCCCGGAAGTCGATGTCGTTGGTGTCCAGTACGACGCGGGCGAACTTGGCGTACGCGTACGCGTCCTCGACGGTGAGCCGGCCGCCGGTGAGGACCCCGGCCCGGCCGCGCGCGGAGGCGAGCCCGTTGGCCGCGGCCTCCAGGGCCTCCGGCCAGCTCGCCGGGGCGAGGATGCCGTCGGCGCCGCGCACCAGCGGGGTGGTGAGCCGGTCCGGGCGCTGCGCGTAGCGGAACCCGAAGCGGCCCTTGTCGCAGACCCACTCCTCGTTGACCTCGGGGTCCTCGGCGGCGAGGCGCCGCAGCACCTTCCCGCGCCGGTGGTCGGTGCGGGTCGCGCAGCCGCCCGCGCAGTGCTCGCACACGCTCGGGGAGGAGACGAGGTCGAAGGGGCGGGAACGGAACCGGTAGGCGGCCGAGGTGAGGGCGCCGACCGGGCAGATCTGGATGGTGTTGCCGGAGAAGTACGACTCGAACGGGTCGCCCTCGCCGGTGCCGACCTGCTGGAGCGCGCCGCGCTCCAGGAGCTCGATCATCGGGTCGCCGGCGATCTCGTTGGAGAAGCGGGTGCAGCGCGCGCACAGCACGCACCGCTCGCGGTCCAGCAGCACCTGCGTGGAGATCGGGACCGGCTTCTCGTACGTGCGCTTCTTGCCCTCGAAACGCGATTCGGCGTTGCCGTGGGACATCGCCTGGTTCTGCAGGGGGCACTCGCCGCCCTTGTCGCAGACCGGGCAGTCCAGCGGGTGGTTGATGAGCAGCAGCTCCATCACCCCGCGCTGGGCCTTGTCGGCGACCTCCGAGGTCAGCTGCGTCTTGACGACCATGCCGTCGGTGCAGGTGATGGTGCAGGAGGCCATCGGCTTGCGCTGGCCCTCGACCTCGACGATGCACTGGCGGCAGGCGCCGGCCGGGGAGAGGAGGGGGTGGTCGCAGAACCTCGGGATCTCGATGCCGATCTGCTCGGCGGCCCGGATGACGAGGGTGCCCTTGGGCACCGACAGCTCGATGCCGTCGATGGTCAGGGCCACCGTGTTCTCCGGGGGCACCGCCGCCCCGCCACCGGCGGGAGCGTTAGTGGTGACGGTCATGCGTTCACCTCCATGTCAGCCCAGAGGGTCGACTTCTTGGGGTCGAAGGGGCAGCCCTTGCCCGTGATGTGCTGCTCGTACTCCTCGCGGAAGTACTTCAGCGAGGAGAAGATCGGGCTGGCGGCGCCGTCGCCCAGTGCGCAGAACGACTTGCCGTTGATGTTGTCGGCGATGTCGTTCAGCTTGTCGAGGTCGGACATGACCCCCTTGCCCGCTTCGATGTCGCGGAGCAACTGGACCAGCCAGTACGTGCCTTCGCGGCAGGGGGTGCACTTGCCGCAGGACTCGTGGGCGTAGAACTCGGTCCACCGGGTGACGGCCCGCACCACGCAGGTCGTCTCGTCGAAGCACTGCAGCGCCTTGGTGCCGAGCATCGAGCCGGCCGCGCCCACGCCCTCGTAGTCGAGCGGGACGTCGAGGTGCTGGTCCGTGAACATCGGGGTGGAGGAGCCGCCCGGGGTCCAGAACTTCAGCCGGTGCCCGGGCCGCATCCCGCCGCTCATGTCGAGGAGCTGGCGCAGGGTGATCCCGAGCGGGGCCTCGTACTGGCCGGGGCCGACGACGTGCCCGGAGAGCGAATACAACGTGAAGCCGGGGGACTTCTCGGTCCCCATCGACTTGAACCAGTCCTTGCCCCGGTTCAGGATCGCGGGAACCGACGCGATGGACTCCACGTTGTTCACGACAGTGGGGCAGGCGTAGAGGCCCTCGACAGCGGGGAAGGGGGGACGCAGCCGGGGCTGACCGCGCCGGCCTTCGAGGGAGTCGAGCAGCGCCGTCTCCTCGCCGCAGATGTACGCGCCCGCTCCCGCGTGCACCGTGATGTCGAGGTCGAGCCCGGCCCCCATCGCGTCCTTGCCGAGGTATCCGGCCTCGTACGCCTCGCGCACCGCCTCGTGCAGGCGCCGCAGGACCGGCACCGTCTCGCCGCGCAGGTAGATGAAGGCGTGCTGCGAGCGGATCGCGTAGCAGGCGATGATCATTCCCTCGATGAGGGAGTGCGGGTTGGCGAAGAGGAGGGGGATGTCCTTGCAGGTTCCCGGCTCCGACTCGTCCGCGTTCACGACGAGGTAGTGCGGCTTTCCGTCGCCCTGCGGAATGAACTGCCACTTCATTCCGGTGGGGAAGCCCGCGCCGCCGCGGCCGCGCAGACCTGAGTCCTTGACGTAGGCGATCACTTCATCCGGGGTCATTTCCAGCGCCTTGCGCAGACCCTCGTAACCGTCGTGGCGCCGGTAGGTCTCCAGCGTCCACGACTCGGGCTCGTCCCAGAACGCCGAGAGGACGGGCGCGAGGAGCTTCTCCGGGCTCGTACCTCCCCCAGCCTCCGGCCGGGAGGTACCCCCATGACTTTCCATGGAAGACACGGACATCACTCCCCTCCCTCGGTGGTGGCCTCGCCGCGGGGTTCGCCACGCGGGTGGACGATCGGGGTCCGCGGGGACTCGCCGCGGGCGATGCGCAGACCGATCAGGGAGGCGGGGCCGGCGCCGCCGCTCGCCTCGACCGCGCCCTCCCGCTCGTCGGGGAAGCCCGCCAGGATCCGGGCGGTCTCCTTGTACGTGCACAGCGGCGCGCCCCGGGTCGGCTCGACGGGGCGGCCGGCCAGCAGGTCGTCCACCATGGCCTTGGCGGACTCGGGGGTCTGGTTGTCGAAGAACTCCCAGTTGACCATCACCACGGGGGCGTAGTCGCAGGCCGCGTTGCACTCGATGTGTTCGAGGGTGACCTTGCCGTCGGGGGTCGTCTCGTTGTTGCCGACCCCGAGGTGCTCCTTGAGCTCCTCGAAGATGGCGTCGCCGCCCATGACCGCGCACAGGGTGTTCGTACAGACGCCGACCTGGTAGTCCCCGGAGGGCTTGCGCCGGTACATCGTGTAGAAGGTCGCGACCGCCGTGACCTCGGCGGTGGTCAGGCCCAGTACGTCGGCGCAGAAGCGGATGCCGGTGCGCGAGACGTAGCCCTCCTGCGACTGGCACAGGTGCAGCAGCGGCAGCAGCGCGCTGCGGCTGTCGGGGTAGCGGGCGATGACCTCCTTGGCGTCCGCTTCGAGGCGCTCGCGGACGTCCGCCGGGAAGTCGGGTGCGGGCAGCTGGGGCATACCCAGCGAGATCTCTGTCATCGGTCGACGCCTCCCATCACGGGGTCGATGGAGGCGACGGCGACGATGACGTCGGCGACCTGGCCGCCCTCGCACATCGCGGCCATGGCCTGCAGGTTGGTGAAGGACGGGTCGCGGAAGTGGACCCGGTAGGGGCGGGTTCCGCCGTCGGAGACGACGTGGACGCCGAGCTCGCCCTTGGGCGACTCGACCGCCGCGTACACCTGCCCGGCGGGGACCCGGAAGCCCTCGGTCACCAGCTTGAAGTGGTGGATGAGGGCCTCCATGGAGGTGCCCATGATGTTCCTGATGTGGTCGAGCGAGTTGCCGAGGCCGTCGGGGCCCATCGCCAGCTGCGCCGGCCAGGCGATCTTCTTGTCGGCGACCATCACCGGGCCCGGCTCAAGCCGCTCCAGGCACTGCTCGACGATCCGCAGCGACTGGCGCATCTCCTCCAGGCGGATCAGGAACCGCCCGTAGGAGTCGCAGGTCTCGGTGGTCGGCACGTCGAACTCGTAGTTCTCGTAGCCGCAGTACGGTTCCGACTTGCGCAGGTCGTGCGGCAGGCCGGCGGAGCGCAGGATCGGGCCGGTGGCGCCGAGCGCCATGCAGCCGGTGAGGTCGAGGTAGCCGACGTCCTGCATGCGGGCCTTGAAGATGGGGTTGCCGGTGGCGAGCTTGTCGTACTCCGGCAGGTTCTTCTTCATCGTCTTGATGAACTCGCGCAGCTGGTCGACGGCGCCGGGGGGCAGGTCCTGCGCGAGGCCGCCGGGGCGGATGAACGCGTGGTTCATGCGCAGGCCGGTGATCAGCTCGAAGATGTCGAGGATCAGCTCGCGGTCGCGGAAGCCGTAGATCATGATCGTGGTCGCGCCCAGCTCCATGCCGCCGGTGGCGATGCACACCAGGTGGGAGGAGATCCGGTTGAGCTCCATCAGCAGGACGCGCAGGACGGTGGCGCGGTCCGGGATCTGATCGGTGATGCCGAGCAGCTTCTCGACGCCGAGGCAGTACGCCGCCTCGTTGAAGAACGGCGTCAGGTAGTCCATGCGCGTGACGAAGGTGGTGCCCTGCGTCCAGTTCCGGTATTCGAGGTTCTTCTCGATGCCGGTGTGCAGGTAGCCGATGCCGCAGCGGGCTTCGGTGACCGTCTCGCCGTCGATCTCCAGGATCAGGCGGAGCACTCCGTGGGTGGAGGGGTGCTGGGGGCCCATGTTGACGACGATCCGCTCGTCGTCGGCCTTGGCCGCGGACTGGACGATCTCGTCCCAGTCGCCGCCGGTGACGGTGTAGACGAGGCCTTCGGTGGTCTCGCGGGAGGACGCGTGGTCCGCAGAGGCGTGGTTTTCTGCGCGATTCGAGGTGGGGGACATCAGCTGTACGACCTCCGCTGGTCGGGAGCCGGGATCTGGGCGCCCTTGTACTCGACGGCGATGCCGCCGAGCGGGTAGTCCTTGCGCTGCGGGAAGCCCTGCCAGTCGTCCGGCATCATGATCCGGGTGAGGGCCGGGTGCCCGTCGAAGATCAGGCCGAAGAAGTCGTACGTCTCGCGCTCGTGCCAGTCGTTGGTCGGGTAGACGGAGACGAGCGACGGGATGTGCGGGTCGCTGTCCGGGGCGGACACCTCCAGCCGCAGGATCCGGCCGTGGGTGAGCGAGCGCAGGTGGTAGACGGCGTGCAGTTCGCGGCCCTTGTCGTCGGGGAAGTGCACCCCGGAGACGCCCGTGCAGAGTTCGAAGCGCAGGGCCGGGTCGTCGCGCAGGGTGGCGGCGACGCGGCCGAGGTGCTCGCGGGCGATGTGGAGGGTCAGCTCCCCCCGGTCGACGACGACCTTCTCGATCGCGTTCTCCGGAAGCAGGTCCTGCTCCTCCAGGGCGCCTTCCAGCTCGTCCACGACCTCGTCGAAGTACGAGCCGTAGGGGCGGGCCGACGCGCCGGGCAGGGCCACGGTCCGGACCAGGCCGCCGTAGCCGCTGGTGTCGCCGCCGTTCTTCGCGCCGAACATGCCCTTGCGGACGCCGATGACCTCGGGGCCCGCGGAGTCCCCGCGGGGAGCAGGGACGTTGCTGCCGTTCGTACCGTTGGTGCCGTTCTCCGGCTCTTGGGTCTCGCTCACCGGAGCAGCCCCTTCATCTCGATCATGGGGAGTGCCTTGAGGGCCGCTTCCTCCGCCTCGCGGGCCGCCTCTTCCCTGTTCACGCCGAGCTTCGAGCCCTGGATCTTCTGGTGGAGCTTGAGGATCGCGTCCATCAGCATCTCGGGGCGCGGCGGGCAGCCGGGGAGGTAGATGTCCACGGGGACGATGTGGTCGACGCCCTGGACGATCGCGTAGTTGTTGAACATTCCGCCTGAAGATGCACAAACCCCCATGGAGATGACCCATTTGGGAGCGGGCATCTGGTCGTACACCTGCCGGAGCACCGGCGCCATCTTCTGGCTGACCCGGCCGGCCACGATCATCAGATCGGCCTGGCGCGGGGAGCCGCGGAAGACCTCCATGCCGAAGCGGGCCAGGTCGTACCGGCCCGCTCCGGTGGTCATCATCTCGATCGCACAGCAGGCCAGGCCGAAGGTCGCGGGGAAGACGGATGACTTGCGCACCCATCCCGCGGCCTGTTCGACGGTGGTCAGCAGAAAGCCGCTCGGCAGCTTCTCTTCCAGTCCCATGGAAAATTCAGCCCCTCAGTCCCATTCCAGGCCGCCGCGGCGCCAGACGTAGGCGTAGGCGACGAAGACGGTGAGCACGAAGAGCAACATCTCGACGAGCCCGAAGATCCCCAGGGAGTCGAAGGTGACGGCCCAGGGGTAGAGGAAGACCACCTCGATGTCGAAGACGATGAAGAGCATCGCCGTGAGGTAGTACTTGATGGGGAAGCGACCGCCGCCGGCCGGCGTAGGAGTGGGCTCGATGCCGCACTCGTACGCCTCAAGCTTCGCCCGGTTGTACCGTTTTGGGCCGATCAGCGTGGCCATGACCACGGAGAAGATCGCAAACCCTGCGCCGAGGGCGCCGAGCACGAGGATGGGCGCGTACGCATTCACGCTCCTCGCTCCTTCCAGTCGTCCTTGACCGTTGGACCGCTGCCGGCGCCGAGTGCCCTGCCTCGCTCCCATGTGAGGCAGTTCACAAGCCGGACTGCTGCGCATCTTATGCCTGCGCATCTGTGATCTGCGACACGGGTTACAACAACGAGTTTGTGATCTCCACCACCTGACGAACGATCATGAAGTCCGATGAGTGGTGATCTTCGTACGCGAAGCATCCACATGATCACCAAAGGTGACATCCGGGTTCGTTACCGCAGGTAGGAGGCTGGTTGCCCTACCAAATGATGGTCCGTGCAGGCAAATTGGCGACAGGGGCGGCGGAGTGATAAAGGGATCGGCGTCCCCCTGTCGGGGGAGCCCCCGCGTACGGAGGTGGACGCCGGCCGGCGGAGGCGTCCGGAGGGCTCGGATCCACGTGCGTCCGTTCACGAGCGGGCCCGCCGCCCGACCCCGAAATCCGTCGACCTGTTCACAGGCGGATCACGGACGGACCACGGAGGGACCACAACACCCTCACAGCGTGACTCCACTGTGACCTGCGCCACTGTGAATCTGTGGTTCCGAAAGAGGGCTTGGCCATCAGTACGGAGGGATGGTAGGCGGTGGATCAATTCGGACTTATTGCGGAAACCCCATGATCACAGCCTCGCAAAGGCGTGTCCGTTTGGCCCGATAAGGCGTCAATGAGGAACGCGACGCGCCCGGTTCGCGCACTTCGCGCACAACTGTGGCGCAGACCACGTTTCTTGAAGGGACCCCTGACGCCCTGATAGCGGTTGTTCTCATGTCCCACACCGCTCACATACCCAGCCACCGGAAGCCCCGCCGCAGCGCCTCGAAGCTCGCGGTCCGCGCCGGAGTTGCCGGTGGCGTCCTCAGCACCCTGGCCATGGCCGGCACCGCGAGCGCGTCCCCCGCCGAACCCGTGGCCGAGACGACGCTCGAAATGCCGGTCCTGAACCTGGACCTGGCCGCCGAGGTCGCCTCCGCCGTCACCACGGCCGCCGAGAACACGCGCTCGGCCGCCGTCGAGGGCGAACTGAACGCCCAGGAGGAGAGCGCCCGCAGCGGCGCCGCCGCCGAGGCGAAGCAGGCCAAGGAAGCGGCCCAGAAGAAGGCCGACGAGGAGAAGAAGGCGAAGGAGGAGGCGGACCGCAAGGCCGCGGCCGAGCGCGCCAGCCGCACCGCCGCCCGCCAGACCCTCCAGAGCACCTCTGGCTCCGCCTCCGGCTCGGGCTCCGGCTCCGGTTCCTCCACCGGCTCGCAGCCGGGCGCCGGCACCGTGACCGCCCCGGCCACCGGCTCCGCCGCCGCGATCGTCAACTTCGCCCGCGCGCAGGTCGGCAAGGCGTACGTCATGGGCGGCACCGGCCCGTCCTCGTACGACTGCTCGGGCCTCGTGCAGGCCGCCTACCGCCAGGCCGGCATCTCCCTGCCGCGCATGTCCCAGGCGCAGTCCTCCTCCGGCACCTCGGTCTCGCTGAACGCCCTGCAGCCGGGCGACATCCTGTACTGGGGCTCCCGCGGCTCCGCGTACCACGTCGCCGTCTACGTCGGCGGCGGCAAGTTCGTCGGCGCGCAGAACCCCAGCACGGGCATCGTCGAGCGCAGCCTGAGCTACGACAAGCCGACGGGCGCCGTCCGCGTCCTCTGAGCCGCACGGTGCCTTCAGGGCCGTCAGAACGCGGCGAAGGGCCGGTACTCCCCCGCTCGGGGGTGGAGTACCGGCCCTTCGCCGTGCTCGCGCGTACCCAGGCCCACGCACAGGCCCACGCCGGCGCCGGCGCCCGCCTCAGCCGAAGGTGGCCGCCAGCTTGAAGCGCGCCTCTCGCTGCTTCTTGTAGAGCGCGAGGGTCTCGGCGTGCTCCTCGACGAGCCGCTGCTGGTAGGCCTTCTCGACCGCGGCCCAGATCCCGACCAGGTTCACCTCGCGCTTGCAGGCGACGTCGGTCTTGGCCGCGGTAACGGCCTTGGGGCCGGCCTTGTCGCTCTCCAGGTCCAGCTTCTCGATGACGTCATAAGGCGTATCGATCCCGCTGTATCCGGATTTGTCCATGCAAGCCGACCACTTCTTCAGCACGTTGACGACCCGGGAGTCCTCCTTGGACCGGCTGTGCGCCTCGGAGGACAGCCCGAAGGCGAAGAGCAGGTCCACGCTGTCCTTGGTCGGGGCGTACAGCTTGCGGAACCCCTCCCGCCCGCACCCGCCGGCCGGCACCTTCTGCCCGGCCGCCGTCAGACCGCTGTCGAGCTGCGCGGCCTCCTCCTCGGTGGGGGCGTCGACGGGCTTGCCGCCCTGAGTGCCCCGCGGTTCGCCGTTCATGACGAGGTACGCGCTGTCGCTCAGCTCTGGGGCCGGGGGCTTGGGCGGCCTTCCCCTGCCGGCGGACGGGTCGTACCCGTGAGCCGCCGCGTACGCCGGATCGGCCGACCCGAAGAGGTACCGGTGCCGGTCCTCGGGCCCCGCCGCGGGCTCGGCCGACTTCACCCCTTCGTACGTGAACCCGTACCGCGCCATGCACCGGGAGACCAGGGCCTGCTGGACCTGGCCCATTCGGATCCGCTCGGCGTCGGTGTCCGTGTACGCGTCCATGGGCAGGGCCAACGCGGCCGTGGACGGATTGACCTCGATCGGGCCGAGCTCCGGCTCGGCGCCCCCGGCGCCGCCGGTACCGGAACAGCCGGCCAGGAACGTGGCCGCCAGCAGAGCGACCGGGACGGCGGACCGGCGGCGCCGGGGGCTGTGCATCGCGTGGGGCTCCTTCTGACGGATCAGGGGTGCAGGGTGTAATCGGCCGAGCTGATCTTGTTCTTGAAGTTCGTCGAGGCATTGCCGTAGTAGTTCGACGGGATCTCGCCGACATTGCCGCCCAGGTTCTTGTCGGTGCCGACCTTCCAGGCGTAGAAGTGCCGGTTCCAGTAGGACTCGGTGGTGTCGTTCACCGTGTATCCGCTGGCGGAGCACGATCCCTGGTACTTGTCGTCGGAGAAGTTCAGATCGGTGGTCACCAGGTCGAAGACGCAACCGCTCCGGTTCTGCCAGTAGTAGAGGCCGAACTCCTGGGCCTCCAGATTGCCGTCCCTCGCCCAGGCGGCAGCCGGGCCGGCGGTCGCGAGGAGAATGGCACCCACCGAAACTGCGGCGATGCAGCCTGACGCCAGCTTGCGTATACCCATGTCCATCACGCGTACCTCACTCTTCGGGCGAAAATGCGGATGTCGGGGCGGAACCGATTTCGTGAAATCCGCCCGGCCGGGATTCAACAGCCATCGACCGCCGGGAACAAGCGGTTTTCTCGCCTGATGGACAGTCAATCCTGAGGGTTGAAAGCCAACTTGTGCGGTTCGGGCACCGCTACCCACCATCTGGCGGCGCGCTCCCCGGCACCTCCCCGCGCGGATTCTCGACCTCCACTTCCAGCACCCAAGGGAACCTCGACGTGCACGTACGGCATTTCATCCCCGCACTGCTCGTGTGCATTTCACTCACGGGATGAGCGAATACACCACTGTCCGCCGCCCGAGCCTCCTCTTCGCCCATCGGACCCGGGTCTGCCTCGGCGGCCTTCTCGTCGGGACGCTGCCCGAACAGGACGGTGGACGCGCTGTCGCCAAGCTGCGGCACCGGCGGCTCGCCTGTTGTGGTAACCGATGGGAATGGACGCCGCTTCTTGTTTATTCCCACATTCCCCACTGTAGAAATGGACAGTGCGGGTGATTCCACAACCGGTCCAGGCCAAGCGGGAGTTAACGGCGGCGGGGTGAATTCCCGCAAGGGCCTTCTCAGTCCATGGACCGTCAAGAAGGTTGTACTGGACAGCACTTGTCGTCATACGGGATCCCTCCATAGGATCACGAACCGCGCCCACACCCCTTCCCATCGTGCGGACGCTCCCATTCCAGATTCACACCCCGAGGGAAGCGCCAGCATGCGCAAGTACGCCACCGCCCTGTTCATAGCCGCGTCCCTCGCGCTCACTGCCTGCTCGGGTGACGGCGAGCCGAAGGCCAGTGACAGTCCTCCGCCCACCAAGGAGGACATCGCCTACCACGACTGCCTCAAGGACAACGGGGTGAAGATCACGCACACCGATTACGGTGCGCCCCGCGTGGACAAGGACGATCCCTCGGCGAAGGAGAACCTCCCGGCGGCCGCGGAGGCGTGCAAGGACAAGCTCCCGCCCATGCCCTCCCCTCAGCAGGCCGACCCGCAGGTGATCGCCGAGGCCCGAGCCGAGGCCAAGTGCCTGCGCGAGAACGGCGTGGCCTGGTTCCCGGATCCCGATCCCGTGACCGGGGACCTCAACGACCGGGCCGTGACCCCGGAGCAGATGGCCGAGCTCAAGACCCAGCACGTGGACGCCCTGAAGAAGTGCAAGACCAACCGCGGCTCCGACAACGCCGTCCTCGGCGGGTGAGCGAGCTGCAGGACGTCGTGGTGGACGTGCCCGACGGCGAGCAGGCGGACACCGGTGACGCGAAGACCCTGCCGGAGGCCGGCGGGCTCGCGCGCGGGCGACGGGTCGTGCTCGGGGTGGTCGGCGGGGCCGCACTGATGGCCATCGGCGGGTTGCTGGCCACCACGCTGGTGAAGTCCCCCGCCCAGGTGGCCGCCGAGACCGGGCCGCCCGCGCAGGGGGTGCTGACCGCGGAGGTCGAGCGGCGGGTGCTCGCGCAGAAGGTGGTGATGCGCGGGACCGTCGTCGCCGACCAGAGCGTCGAGGTGGCCCCGCAGCCCCGCTCCGCCGAGGGCGCCGGGACACCCGTGGTGACGAAGCTGCCGCTGCGGGCCGGGGACCCGGTCGCGGCCGGGCAGCTGCTGGCGGAGGTGTCCGGGCGGCCCGTGTTCACCCTCAAGGGGACCCTGCCCGTCTACCGGGACCTCAAGCCGGGCACCACCGGCGACGACGTGGCCCAGCTGCAGCAGGCGCTGCGCGAGCTCGGGCACGGCACCGGCGCCGACCCGAAGGGCGTGTTCGGGGCCGGTACGAAGACCGCGCTCGCCGCACGCTACAAGGCCATCGGCTACGACCCGCTGCCCGCCGTGGCGGACGGCGCGGAGGTGCTCAAGGCCGCGCAGGAAGCCGTACGGACGGCCGAGTGGGCCGTCGAGGACGCGAGCGGCTCCGCCGGTTCGGCGGGTACGGGCAGTGCTTCCAACGAGCCGGCACCCTCGACCGCTCCCTCGACCGCGCCCACGGACCCCGGTACGGGCAAGGGCGGGACCGCGCCGAAGCCCGGGGCCGACGCGGCCACCGGCGGCACGGGTGGGACCAGCGGTGACAACGGCCGGGCCCTCACGCGTGCCCGCCAGGCGCTCGCCGAGGCCCGGGCCAAGCTGACGGCCGCGGAAGCCGCCGACGGGCCGATGCTCCCCGCCTCCGAGACCGTCTTCCTCGGGTCCTTCCCCGCCCGGGTCAGCGCCGTCGGCGGCCGGATCGGCGGCCCCGTCTCCGGGTCGGTGCTCACCCTGTCCGCGGGGGAACTCGTCGTCGAGGCGTACCTCAAGGACGACAAGAAGCAGCTGCTGCGCGCGGGCATGTCCGTGGTGGTCTCCTCGGAGGTCGCCGGCACCGACGCCCGCGGCAAGGTCGCACTGGTGGCCACCGAGCGGTCCACCGGCGCGCAGCCGGGCCAGCAGAACGGACAGCAGGGCGGGCAGCAAGGCGCGCAGGGCGACGGCTCCCAGGGCAAGGGCGGCGGCGGCGCCGACCTCGGCTACCGGATGGTGGTACGCGCCGACCAGCCGCTGCCCGCCGGGTTCTCCGGGCAGGACGTCCGGCTGACCATCGAGTCCGCCGCCACCGACGGCGAGGCCCTCGTGGTCCCGGTCACCGCGGTCTCCGCGAGCCCGGACGGCCAGACCCTCGTCACCGCCGTCTCCACCGACGGCACGCAGCGGCGCATCCCGGTGCGCACCGGGACCAGCGGCGACGGCTACGTGGCCGTGACCCCCGTGAGGGACGGCGAACTCGCGGCCGGCGCCCGCGTCGTCATCGGCATCGCCCCGAGGGAACCGAGCCGGAAGCCGAGCCAGGGGCAGGGCCAGGGGCAGAGCGGGGGATCCGAAACGAGGGCCCTCACGGGAGCCCGAACGGAAACCGGCACCGGCACCGGCACCGGCACGGGAATCGACACCGGCGGCCACCCCGGAACCGGCACGGACACCCGCAAGGTGACCACGGCGGCTGCCGCGGCGCCCACCACAGCCGGCCGCCCGGAAACCGGCACCGGAACACCCCGCGAGGGGACCCCCACGTGAGGTTCCCCCGCCCGCGCCGCCCCCGGGGGACAGCGGCGGCTCCCGAGTCGGGCAGCGGCACCGCCCCCGTCATCGAGTTCCGCGGGGTCGGCCTCACCTACCCCGGACCACCCCCCGTCGAGGCCCTGCACCCCTGCGAACTGGTCGTGGAGCGCGGGGAGTTCATCACCGTCGTCGGACCCTCCGGCTCCGGGAAGTCCACCTTCCTCAACGTCGCCGGGCTGCTCGACTCCCCCACCAGCGGCCGGTACCTCCTCGACGGGATCGACACCGCCGCCCTCCCCGACCTGGAGCGCACCGCCCTGCGCGGCCGCCGGATCGGGTTCGTGTTCCAGTCCTTCCACCTCCTCCCCCACCGGTCCGCCCTGGAGAACGTCACCCTCGCCATGCTCTACACCGGAACACCGCGCGCGCAGCGCCTCGTACGGGCCCGCGAGGCACTCGACCAGGTCGGCCTCGGGCACCGCGCCGGCGCCGTGCCCGGGCGGCTGTCCGGCGGCGAACGCCAGCGCGTGGCCATCGCCCGCGCCCTCGTCGGACGGCCCTCGCTGCTGCTGTGCGACGAGCCCACCGGCAACCTCGACTCCGCGAACGCCTCCTCCGTACTGGGCCTGCTCGACGAACTCCACGCCTCCGGGATGACCGTGCTCGTCATCACCCACGACCCCGAAGTGGCCCGGCGCGGCGCCCGTACCGTCACCATCCACGACGGGCGGCTGCGTACGTGAGCACCGTCCAGCGGACCCGGCTGTCCGTGCGCGACGCACTCGCCGAGGCCGTCGCCGGCATGCTGCGCCGCCCCGGCCGGGCCGTGCTCACCGCCCTCGGCACCGTCCTCGGCGTCGGCAGTTTCGTGGCCGTCCTCGGTCTCACCGCCACCATCTCCTCGCAGATCGACGGCCGGTTCAACGTCCTGACCGCCACCGAGGTGACCATCGAGGACGTGTCCACCCAGCAGAACGAGTTCGCGGGACCCGGTTTCCCCTCCGACGCCGAGCAGCGGTTGCGCGCCGTCGCCGGCATCGAGCACGCCGGGGTCATGTGGACCGTACGGCTCGACTCGCGGACCACCCTCGGCGCCCTGCCCTCCGGCGGCGGGTCGGCCGGCGGGGCGTCCACCAGCGGCACGTCCGTGGTCGCCGCCTCCCCCGGAGCCGTCGCCGCCCTCGTGCCCACCCTCCAGGAGGGCCGCCTCTACGACGAGTTCTCCGAGCAGAGCCGACAGCGCGTGGTCGTCATCGGGTCCGGACTCGCGGGCCGCCTCGGCATCACCACCCTGGCCACCCGGCCCGCGCTCTACATCGGGCAGGAGCCGTTCACCGTCGCGGGGATCATCTCCGACGTGGAACGCAAGCCGGAGAACCTGCTGTCCGTGCTCGTGCCCCGGGCCACCGCCGAGGAACTGTGGGGGCAGCCCTCGCCCGGCAGCGCCGGCATGCTGATCGCCACCGAGCTCGGCGCCGCCCGCCAGGTCGCCGACCTCGCCCCGCTGGCCCTGCGCCCCGACCACCCCGAGTACCTCAAGGCCGTACCGCCGCCCGACCCGCGGATGCTGCGCTCCGGGGTCACCTCGGACCTCAGCGCGCTCTTCCTCCTGCTCGCCGGGATCTGCCTGGTCATCGGCGCGGTGGGGATCGCCAACACCACGCTCGTCGCCGTGCTGGAGCGGACCGGCGAGATCGGGCTGCGCCGGGCGCTCGGCGCCCGGGGGCGGCACGTCTCGGCCCAGTTCCTCACCGAGTCGGCGGCTTTGGGTGCGCTCGGCGGGCTGGTCGGCACCTCGCTCGGCGAGCTGACCGTGGTCGCCGTCTCCGTTGCCCGCGACTGGACCCCGGTGATCCACCCGGCCACCGTCGCCGCGGCGCCGGCCGTCGGCCTGGTCACCGGACTACTGGCCGGCCTCTATCCCGCATGGCGGGCGGCCCGCATCGAGCCGGCCGAGGCCCTGCGAAGATAGGGCCCCGCACGATCCGGCCGTTCGGCCCAGCAGTGGATGGAGGCGGCGACCCGTGAACCCGGAGCCGTACGAGGACCACGCCCCCGGCGACCCCACCGCCCTGCCCGCCGCCCTCGGCCTCGGCCTGCTCGCCGTGGGCGGCTGGCTGCTGACCACCACCCGCCCCTGGCAGAAGCCCGGCCACGCCCTCACCCTCGCACTCACCTGGACCGCCTCCGGGGCCCTGCTCATATGCGGCCTGGCCCTGCTGGCCCGCTGCGTGCGCTCCGTACACGGCGGCGGCGCCA
This sequence comes from Streptomyces sp. NBC_01351, assembly GCF_036237315.1. Classification (GTDB taxonomy): domain Bacteria; phylum Actinomycetota; class Actinomycetes; order Streptomycetales; family Streptomycetaceae; genus Streptomyces. Next base: position 3,556,846 of record NZ_CP108356.1, read on the forward strand.
CCGACAGCGCCACCGCCCCCGAGCCGTAGCCCTCAGGCCTTGGGTGCCACCTTCGAGAGGCCGTTGATGATGCGGTCCATCGCGTCGCCGCCCGTCGGGTCGGTGAGGTTGGCCAGCATCTTCAGCGTGAACTTCATCAGCACCGGGTGGGTCAGGCCGCGCTGCGTGGCCACCTTCATCACCTTCGGGTTGCCGATCAGCTTCACGAAGGCGCGGCCCAGCGTGTAGTAGCCGCCGTAGGTCTCCTTGAGCACCTTCGGGTAGCTGTGCAGCGTCAGTTCGCGCAGCGCCGGGGTGGCCCGGGCGTGGGCCTGCACGATGACGTCGGCCGCGATCTGGCCCGACTCCATGGCGTACGCGATGCCCTCGCCGTTGAACGGGTTGACGAGCCCGCCCGCGTCACCGACCAGCAGCAGGCCCTTGGTGTAGTGCGGTTGCCGGTTGAAGGCCATCGGCAGGGCCGCGCCGCGGATCGGCTGGGTCATGTTCTCGGGGGTGTAGCCCCAGTCCTCCGGCATGGAGGCGCACCAGGCCTTGAGGACCTCGCGCCAGTCCAGCTCCTTGAAGGCGGAGGAGGAGTTGAGGATGCCGAGGCCGACGTTGGACGTACCGTCGCCCATGCCGAAGATCCAGCCGTAGCCGGGCAGCAGCCGGTCCTGCGCGCCGCGCCGGTCCCACAGCTCCAGCCAGGACTCCAGGTAGTCGTCGTCGTGCCGGGGCGAGGTGAAGTACGTACGCACCGCGACACCCATCGGCCGGTCCTCGCGCCGGTGCAGACCCATCGCGAGGGAGAGCCGCGAGGAGTTGCCGTCGGCCGCGACGACGAGCGGGGCGTGGAAGGTGACCTGGGTCTTCTCCTCGCCCAGCTTCGCCTGCACGCCGGTGATGTGCCCGGTGCGCGCGTCACGTACGGGCTCGCCGACGTTGCAGCGCTCGTACAGCCGGGCGCCGGCCTTCTGCGCCTGGCGGGCCAGGGTCTCGTCGAAGTCGTCGCGCTTGCGGACGAGTCCGTAGTCCGGGAAGGAGGCGAGTTCCGGCCAATCGAGCTGGAGCCGCTGACCGCCGCCGATGATGCGCAGGCCCTTGTTGCGGAGCCAGCCGGCCTCTTCGGAGATGTCGATGCCCATCGCCACCAGCTGCTTGGTGGCGCGCGGGGTCAGCCCGTCGCCGCAGACCTTCTCCCGGGGGAAGGCCGTCTTCTCCAGCAGCAGGACGTCCAGTCCGGCCTTGGCGAGGTAGTAGGCGGTGGTCGAGCCGGCGGGCCCGGCCCCGACGACGATCACGTCCGCGGAGTGTTCGGAGAGGGGCTCGGTCACTGCGGGGTCTCCCGAAGGCTCGATACTCGATAAAGGGTGCCCAACGGCACCGGACGTGTGCAGTCTATGCAGCGAGAGAGATCGCGATCCGAAGGGCTGCCCGATGAACACCTCGCCGACCCGGCCGCTCCCCGTCATACAGCTGCGCGTACCCACCGACGAGGACGCCTTCGCCTGGCACCGCGCCTTCGCCGACCCCGACGTCATGGAGTTCCTCGGCGGTCCCGCGGAGCTGTCCCTGTACGAAGAGTTCACCGCGCGCCAGCGCATGCACGACGCACAGCTCGGCTACTGCCTGTGGACCGTCCTGGACGGCGAGGGCGAGGTGCTCGGCTTCACCGGAGCGCAGCCGTGGCCCCGGGAGAAGGAGTGGGGCCCGGTCGGTGAGATCGAGATCGGCTGGCGCCTGGGCCGCTCCGCGTGGGGCAAGGGCTACGCGTACGCGGCCGCCCTGGCCACCTTGGACCGCGTCCGGGAGGCAGGGGTCCCGAGCGTGGTCGCGATGATCGACGAGGAGAACGCCCGCTCCAGCGCGGTCGCCGAACGCCTCGGCATGACCCTGGCGAAGCGGTTCCCCCTCCCGGGAGGCACGCGACAGGGCCGACGGTACGAACTCACGCTCACCCGGAGCTGAACAGAACCTGACCATGTCAAGGCAGGCAAATGTAGCGTCAGCCACGTCGCAGGACCTTCCCTGCCCACACTTCAGGAGCCAACGATGGACAGCGAGATCCAGCTGATCAGTGACGGCGATGGCCTGGCCGTCATCGGGCCTCCGACGGCTGTCGAACGCTTCCTCGTCTCCGAGGGCCTGCCGTCGAAGGACCTTGGGCTGCAACGGCTCGGGCCCGCCCTCGGTGCCGCGGCCGAAGCCGCACAGGCTGCTTCCGACATCGCCGCCAACTCCGGTCGCTGGGTGAAGCTGACCAAGGAGTCGGCGCACCTCGTCAACAAGCACGGGCTGAGGACGAGCTCGAAGACGGGCCTCAGCTCAGGCGTGCTGAAGGGGAACAAGGGCCAGATCAAGGGATTCGTCGAATTCGTGAAGGGGCCCGCATCGCTTCCGCCCAACCCGGCCCTCCTGGCCGGTGCCGCGGGGATGATGGCGCAGCTCGCGATGCAACAGGCCATGGAGGAGATCACCGACTATCTCGCCACGATCGTCGAGAAGCTCGACGACGTGCTCCGCGCCCAGAAGGACGCCGTGCTCGCGGACATGATCGGAGTGGACTTCGTCATCGAGGACGCCATGACCGTCCGAGAGCACGTGGGCCGGGTCTCCGAGGTCACCTGGTCGAAGGTCCAGGCCACGTCGATGACCATCGCGCGGACCCAGGCGTACGCGCTGCGCCAACTCGACGCCCTCGCGGAGAAGGTGGAGCACGAGGCCAAGATCGGCGATCTCGCCAAGACGTCCAAGGAAGCCGAGTCCAAGGTCCAGGAGTGGCTCACCGTCCTGGCCTGTTGTACCCGGCTGCAGGACGGGATCGCGGTGCTGGAACTCGACCGCGTACTGGACGCCTCCCCGGACGAGCTCGACCGGCATCGCCTCGCCCTGAGGACCGCCCGGCAGAACCGGCTGGAACGCCTCTCACGGTGCACCGAGCACCTCATGGCCCGCATGAACGCGGCCGCCGGCACGGCCAACACCAAAGTCCTGCTGCACCCGACCGCGGCCCGGAGCGTGGTGCATTCGAGCAACCACGTCGCGACCGCCGTCGTCGACTTCCAGGCGCGGCTCGGCATCGAGCGCGGTCGACAGTCGCTGGAGGCGAGACGTTGGGTGGACGCGGCCGCGGAGGCGAGGGACAAGGTGCTCGAAACAGGAGCAGAGGGCGTCGGTGTCGCCAGGCGCGTCGGTAACGAGACCCTCCACCGGGCCAGATCGGTGACGGACAGGCTTTCCACCGGGATGGCCGAGCGAGCGCTCCGTCGACGCGGAGACGAAGAAAAGACCGACCGGTCAGCCGGGACCCCCTAAAACACCGACAACCCCGTCAACGTAGTGAACCGGTCCAAGGCCGCCACGCCCGCCACCGAGTTGCCCTGCGCGTCCAGGCCCGGGCTCCAGACCGTCAGCACGCACTGGCCCGGGACGACCGCGATGATGCCGCCGCCGACGCCGCTCTTGCCCGGCAGCCCGACCCGGTAGGCGAATTCGCCCGCCGCGTCGTACGTGCCGCAGGTCAGCATCACCGCGTTGATCTGCTTGGCCTCGCTGCGCGTGAGGAGGCGGGAGCCGTCCGCGCGGAGGCCGTGGCGGGCCAGGAAGAGGCCCGCGCGGGAGAGGTCGGCGCAGCTCATTTCGATCGAGCACTGCCAGAAGTAGTGCTCCAGGAGCGCCGGTACGGGGTTGTCGATGTTGCCGTACGAGGCCATGAAGTGGGCGACGGCCGCGTTGCGGTCTCCGTGTTCCTGCTCCGAGGCCGCCACCTCCGGGTCGAAGGCGAGGGCTTCGTTTCCGCTTTCGGTGCGGAGGAAGCCCAGCAGTTCGCTGCTCGCGTCGCCCGTGAGGGTCTGGAGGCGGTCGGTGACCACGAGTGCGCCCGCGTTGATGAACGGGTTGCGCGGGATGCCGTTCTCGTACTCCAGCTGCACGAGCGAGTTGAACGGGTTGCCGGAGGGCTCCCGGCCGACCCGCTCCCACAGGCTGTCGCCGCCCTCGGCGAGGGCCAGGGCGAGGGCGAAGACCTTGGTGATCGACTGGGTGGAGAACGCGACCTGCCAGTCCCCCACCCCGTACACGCTGCCGTCGAGGTCGGCGATCGCCATCCCGAAGCGGTTCCGGTCCACCGTCGCCAGGGCCGGGATGTATTCGGCGGGAGTGCCGCTGCCGATCAGCGGGGCGATGTCGGTCGCGATCCGCCCCAGCAGGGCGTCGTAGTCCATCAGCAGCAGTCCGTAACCAGTCCTCAGCCCTTGGTCCCCCGGTGCAGCGCCACAATGCCGCCACTCAGGTTGCGCCAGGCGACCTCGGACCAGCCGGCCTTCTGCAGGAGCCCGGCGAGCGCGGGCTGGTCGGGCCACTCGCGGATGGACTCGGCGAGGTACACGTACGCGTCGGGGTTGGAGGACACCGCGCGGGCGACCGGCGGCAGGGCGCGCATCAGGTACTCGGTGTACACCGTGCGGAAGGGCGCCCAGGTGGGCTGGGAGAACTCGCAGATGACGACCCGGCCGCCGGGCTTGGTCACCCGGTACAGCTCGCGCAGGGCGGTGTCGGTGTCCTGGACGTTGCGCAGCCCGAAGGAGATCGTCACGGTGTCGAAGACGTCGTCCTTGAAGGGGAGGCGCGTCGCGTCGCCCGCCGTCAGCGGCAGCCACGGGTGCTTCTTCTTGCCCTCGCGGAGCATGCCGAGGGAGAAGTCGCAGGGGACGACGTACGCGCCGGTCGCGGCGAAGGGCAGCGAGGAGGTCGCGGTGCCCGCGGCCAGGTCGAGGACGAGGTGCCCGGGGCGCGCGGCGACCGCCTTGGCGACCTCCTTGCGCCACAGCCGGTCCTGGCCGAGGGAGAGCACGTCGTTGGTGAGGTCGTAGTTCGCCGCGACACCGTCGAACATGGAGGCGACTTCGTGCGGCTGCTTGTTCAGGGAAGCCCTTGTCACTGGCGTACGCCCCTCGGTGTGCGATGCGGATCGGCGGCTGCCCGTCCATCCTCTCAGGCCACCCATCCTCTCAGGCCCCCCGGCCCCGCGCGGCGGGGGCTCCACGACAACGCACAACTGGCCCGGAGGACAGTTCCGCCGGGGCTCCGGGGCGCGTTGACTGGGGGTCGGTGCGGCCCGGCGACGGTCACCCAATGGATCATGGGCCTGACGAGCGGCCGGATCCGTGGCGGCCGCCACGAGCAAAGGGCTTCACGATGCCGGCAGGCCATTCCACCGGTCGCTCCCACCGCAGTACCCGGGACAACCCGCGTGCCAAGCGGCGGGCGGAGCGCCGCAGGCGGCTGCGGCGTACGCTCCTCGGCTCCGCGGCGCTCGTCGCGGTGGCGGTGGGAGTGGCCGCGTACACGGCGGGCTCGCAGGACGAGGGCGCGCTCGCCGACGGCGGCCGGCAGACGGCCGGGTCCGACCAGAAGGGCGGGGAGTCCTCCGAGGCCGGGGATCCCTCCGCGCAGGGCGGCCGCCAGTCCGCCTCCCCCGCACAGCAGACGACCCCGCCCGCGTCCCCGTCGCCGAGCCCGCCCGCGCCGTCCCCCTCCGCCACCACCGCGCCCGCCCGGCCGGGGGTGTTCACGGCCTCGGCCTCCTCGGGGAAGCCGCAGGGCAAGGGGCCCGCGCGCCGCTGGCGCGTGGAGGTCGAGGAGGGCAGTGGGGTGGACCCGGATGCCGCGGCCAAGGCCATCGAGGCGATCCTCGCGGACCCTCGCGGCTGGACCCGGGACCCGGCGTACGGTTTCCAGCTCGCCGGTCCCGGCCAGCCGGTGGACTTCACCGTGAAGATCGCGACGCCGACGACCACCGACCGGCTGTGCGAGGTGGTCACCCCCGAGCTGATCGGGGAGACCAACTGCCGGGCCGGCCACACCGTCGTGGTCAACCTCAAGCGTTGGCAGGAGGGGTCTCCGCAGTTCAGCGGCCCCGTAGAGGAGTACCGGGCGCTGATCGTCAACCACGAGGTGGGGCACGAGCTCGGCCGCGAGCACGAGACCTGCCCCGGCCCGGGCAAGCCCGCGCCCGCGATGATGCAGCAGATCAAGGGTCTGCTCGGCTGCAAGGCCAACGCCTGGCCGTACAACGCGAGCGGAACTTATCTGTCGGGTCCGCGCGTCCCTTAACCGTGGAAACCTTGCGCGTCGTCAGCTTCAGCGTCCCCGGCTGGTTCCCCTCGTACGGTACGCACGTGCCGCAGGGGGCCCAGCTCACCGAGCAGGAATCGGCGGTCTTCGTCTGCCTGGCCACCGGCGCCTCCAACGCGGAGCTCGCCGATGAACTCCAACTCTCGGTCAGCACGGTGAAGTTCCACGTCGGGAACATACGGGCCAAGCTCGGCGGGATCAGCCGACTGCAGGCCTGCCTGCTCGCCGCGCTGGCGCGGGAGGGCGGCCGTGAGAACGCCGGGGACGTCCAGGCGGACCCCCAGGCGGACCCGCAGGCGGACCCGCAGGCGGACCCCCGCGACTACACCCATGCAGACGCCGACGACCGGCCGCCCCTCAGCGACGACGGTGCAGCAGCCGGCCGCTGATGACCGTGGCCACACAGGTCGTCGCGCCGAGCTCCAGCAGCGCGGCCTCGTCCGCCACCGCGAACACCGCGAAGCGGGCCGGGGCGCCGGTCTCCAGCACCCCGTAGAAGGCCTCCCCGGCGGTCTCCCGCCCCGCCAGGGGATCCAGGGACGGGGCAGTGCGTGGAGCAGCGCCCGCGGAAGCACCTGGAGAAGTGCCCGGAGCAGTGCCCTCAACGGCCGCCACCGCCGGCAGGACCGTGAGCCCCGAGCGGACCACCGCCGTGCGCACCGCCGGAACCGTGAAGCGGCCGGTGACCGCCACGACCCCGCGCGCGAGGAGCTTCTGGGTGCCGCGCCGGGCGCTGTTGCCCCAGCGCGCCTCGGTCATCTTCAGCTCTTCCAGCGCCGCCTCCCCGCTGATGGGGTCGGCGCCGAGCTCCGTGACCTCGTACGGGTCGTCCGGGTAGTACGTGCGCTCCAGCAGCTCGTCGGCGCCCCGCACCAGCAGCCCGGGGGTGAGCAGCCCGGGCCAGCGGCGGGCGCGCGCGTGCGGGTGGCGCTCGGCGAGTTCCGCGAAGGGGCCGAGCGCGGCGATCCGGTCGCCCTCGACCAGGACCGCGCCGTCGGGCAGCGGCGCGGATCCCGGTCCCGGGACGAGGAGTTCGGCGGAGTGGAGCGTACGCATCAGTTCGCACGCATCAGTTCGTCGAGATGAGCTTCAGCTCGGGGTGGGCCGTGCCGCCCTCGATGGCGGTGGAGGAGATGTGCGAGACGACGCGGTCGTCGACCGGGTCGTTCGCCGGGTCGTCGTGCACCAGCAGGTGCTCGTACGTCGTGGCGCGCTGCGCCGGGGTGCGGCCCGCCTTGCGGATCAGGTCGATGATCTCCATGCGGTTGGAGCGGTGCTTGGCACCGGCCGAGGAGACGACGTTCTCCTCCAGCATGATCGAGCCGAGGTCGTCCGCGCCGTAGTGCAGGGAGAGCTGGCCCGCCTCCTTGCCGACGGTCAGCCAGGAGCCCTGGATGTGCGCGATGTTGTCGAGGAACAGACGCGCGATCGCGATCATGCGCAGGTACTCGAAGATCGTCGCCTGCGTGCGGCCCTTGAGGTGGTTGTTCTCGGGCTGGTACGTGTACGGGATGAAGGCGCGGAAGCCGCCGGTGCGGTCCTGCGTGTCCCGGATCATCGCGATGTGCTCGATGCGCTCGGCGTTGGTCTCGCCGGTGCCCATCAGCATGGTGGAGGTGGACTCCACACCCAGCTCGTGGGCGATCTCCATGATCTCCAGCCAGCGCTCGCCGGACTCCTTGAGCGGGGCGATCGCCTTGCGCGGCCGCTCCGGCAGGAGTTCGGCGCCGGCGCCCGCGAAGGAGTCGAGGCCGGCGGCGTGGATGCGCCGGATCGCCTCGTCCACCGTCACCTTGGAGATGCGGGCCATGTGCTCGACCTCGGAGGCGCCGAGGGAGTGGATGACCAGCTGCGGGTAGGCCTGCTTGATGGCGGAGAAGTGGTGCTCGTAGTACTCGACGCCGTAGTCCGGGTGGTGCCCGCCCTGGAACATGATCTGCGTGCCACCGAGCTCCACGGTCTCCGCGCAGCGGCGCAGGATGTCGTCGAGGTCGCGCGACCAGCCCTTCTTGGTGTCCTTGGGGGCCGCGTAGAAGGCGCAGAACTTGCACGCCGTGACGCACACGTTGGTGTAGTTGATGTTCCGCTCGATGATGTACGTCGCGATGTGCTCGGTACCGGCGTAGCGGCGGCGGCGCACCGCGTCGGCCGCCTGGCCGAGTGCGTGCAGCGGCGCGTGGCGGTAGAGGTCGAGCGCCTCTTCCTTGGTGATCCGGCCCCCCGCGGCGGCACGGTCGAGGACAGACTGGAGAACGGCCTGGTCGGTCACCGGTACGTCACCTTTCGGCGGTGTGTCTGTGTCTGGGTCCGGACCGATCCAGCCTACGCCAGGGGTCCGCGGCGGCTGGGCCGAGGGGCACGTCAGGGGCTGCGGGTCAGATCGCCCTCGGGGTTTCCGGCCGGGACGTCACCCGACTTGTAGTGCAGGGTCCCGTTGGCGTTCAGGGTGAAGCCTTCGTTGGCGGAGCCGTTGGAGCAGATGCCGGGGGCCGGGTTGGGGCCGCCGGAGGTGTCGAGGACGAGCGAGCGGTCGGTGGCGGAGGCGAGCTTCCAGTCGCCGCTGCAGTCCGTGCCGAAGACGGGCAGGATCGACTTGTCCCGGCCGACGACCTCGCCGACCTTGCCGGCCTTGATGGTGATCTCGAACTCGCTGGAGACCCCCATGCGGGCGGTGGTGACGGTGCCCTTCCAGGTGCCGATGAGCTCCTTCGGGACGTCGGTACGGGTCCCGCCGGCCCCGCTCGCGCTCGGCGTGGCCGTTGGGGGCGTCGCCGCCGGGGCCGGGGTGGAGGAGGAGCCGCCGTCCGCGAGGTCCCGCTCCTTGTCCCGCTGCCCGGGCAGCAGCTCCATCCCGTACAGCCCGCCGGACAGCACGGCGAGTACGGCGGCCGCGGCGAGTACGAGGGTGCAGCTGAAGCGGCGCCCGGCAGCGGTGACACTGACCTGCCGCCCGGAGTCGGGCGCGGTTCGCGGCTGCGGCACGGCGCCTGCGCCCGGGCCCGAGCCCGAGCCCGAGCCGCCTCCGGCGGTCCCCGCGCCCCCGGTGGGCGGCGTGCCGTACGGGCCTCCGCCGGTCGCGTACGAGGGGTCGGGCGGCCCGAAGCCCTGCGCGCCCGGGTACGAGGGGGTCGTGAACGGGACCGGGCCCGACGGGACTTCCTGGGCGGGGGCGGCCTCCAGGTCGAGCAGGGCCACCGCCGCCCGGCTGGCCTGTTCCACGAGCGGCGCCGGGAGCCAGCCCGGGGCGCCCAGGGCGGGGGCCAGGGCCGACGCGAGGGCCTCGGGGGTCGGGCGGTCGGTGGGGGCCTTGGCCAGGCAGGCGCCGATCAGCTCGCGCAGCTCGCCGGGCGGGAGGGCGTCCAGCTCGGGCGGCTCGTGGACCACCTTGTAGAGGAGGGTCGCCGAGTTGTCCCCGGTGAACGGCGGCAGCCCGGTCGCGGCGAAGGCCAGTACCGCGCCGAGGGAGAACACGTCGGCCGCCCCGGTGACGCCCTTGCCGAGGATCTGCTCGGGCGACATGTAGCCGGGAGAGCCGACGGAGACCCCGGTGGAGGTGAGCGAGGCGGTGCCGTCGGTGGCCCGCGCGATCCCGAAGTCGATCAGCCGCGGCCCGTCGAGGGTGAGCATCACGTTCGACGGCTTCACGTCCCGGTGGACCAGCCCCAGCCCGTGTACGGCCACCAATGCGCGCGCCAGACCGGCCCCGATGGCCCGTACCGAGGCCTCCGGCAGGGGCCCGTGCGCGGCCAGCGCCCGGTCGAGGGAGGGACCCGCCACGTATCCGGTGGCCACCCAGGGCACGGGAGCCTCCGGGTCCGCGTCCAGCACGGGCGCGGTCCACTCGCCGCCCACCCGGCGGGCCGCCTCCACCTCGCGGCGGAAGCGGGCGCGGAACTCCTCGTCGGCGGCGAAGTGCGGGTGCACGATCTTGACGGCCACGGTCCGGCCGCCCGCGCTCCGCCCCAGGTAGACCCGGCCCATACCGCCCGCGCCGAGCCGGCCGAGCAGCCGGTACGCGCCGATGGTCCGTGGTTCGCCCGCTTCGAGCGGCTGCATCGCGTCCCCCATCCCCCGGGAAGATCCTTGGCAGCACCTTAGGCGGTCCGGCGAGATCGTTTACGCCCTGATCGCGATCCCGGCCGGGCACGCGGGCCGCTTCCGGGCCCGGCGGCCGGGCCGGCGGGGGGCTGGCGGGCATCCTCGGGGGCTGGGTGACGCTCCTCGCGTCCCTGCTGACGGTCGCCGCCGCGTTCGGGCTGCTCATCGGCGTGGCCACGCCGGCGGAGACCACCCGGCCCTGACGGCCGGCCCCCGCACTGGAGCATTCCATTCCCTTTCTGCATTCCCCTGCCACGCGCACGGAATGCGGAAAGGAATGAAATCCCCGGAAACGGCCGGTAAAGACCGTCAGGACTCCACGACCGACTCCACGACCGCCACTTCCAGGAGCTGTACGGAGACGTCCGCGGGATAGCCCGTGGTCGGTCCCGTTCGGCGCGCGAATTCCCTTACGCCGGCGAGCTGTTCCGGTCCGAAGCGGAAGTCGAGCGTGGTGAAGTAGCGCTCCAGCAGGTCGGCGTCGAAGGCCTCCCAGCGGGCCGCCTGCTCGGCGACCTTGGTGACCTCTTCGAGGGACACGTCCCGAGAGGAGAGGAAGGCCTCGTGGACCTGGCGCACGACGGCCGGCTCGCGTTCGAGGTAGTCCTTGCGGGCGGCCCAGACGGCGAAGACGAACGGCAGTCCGGTCCACTCCTTCCACATGTGCCCCAGGTCGTGCACGGTCAGCCCGAGCCGGGGCGCGTCGTGCAGGGAGGCGCGCAGGGCGGCGTCCCCGATCAGTACGGCCGCGTCCGCCTCCTGCATCATCACGCTCAGGTCGGGCGGGCAGGTGTAGTAGTCGGGCCGTACCCCGTACTGCTCGGAAAGCAGCAGCTGGGCGAGGCGTACGGACGTACGGGAGGTCGATCCGAGGGCGACTCGGGCGCCGTCGAGCTGCTCCAGCGGCACCTGCGAGACGATCACGCAGGACATGACGGGACCGTCGCAGCCGACCGCGATGTCGGGGAACGCGACGAGCTGGTCGGCGTTGCGGAGGAACTCGACGAGTGTGATCGGGGCGATGTCCAGCTCCCCCTCCACGAGCCGCTCACTGAGCTTCTCGGGGGAGTCCTTGGTCAGCTCCAGGTCCAGCAGGGTGCCGGTTCGGGCGAGCCCCCAGTAGAGGGGCAGGCAGTTCAGGAACTGAATGTGGCCGACACGGGGCCGGCTGCGATAGGCGTCCACATCGCGAGACTAGCCCCCGCGTCTCCGTCAGCCTTGAAGCGGGTCTCAAACGTCCGGGTGACGTGATCTTTCCCTCTGGTCTCGGCCGCAGGGTGCGTGCTAGGCTCGACGCAAGTTGCAGTTTGGTTTCCCTTGCAGTACGAGGCCTGCGGAGAATGTGACCCGCAGGCTTTTGTAGTTTTCAGACTTCTTAGCAGGTTCTGGAGCAGGGCGACCCTTTGGCCCATAGGAGGGCTCATGGCTACCGGAACCGTGAAGTGGTTCAACGCTGAAAAGGGCTTCGGCTTCATCGCCCAGGACGGCGGCGGCCCGGATGTCTTCGTCCACTACTCCGCGATCAACGCCTCTGGCTTCCGCTCCCTGGAGGAGAACCAGACGGTGAACTTCGACGTCACGCAGGGTCCGAAGGGCCCGCAGGCGGAGAACGTCACCCCGGCCTAGTCGCCTGGGCCAACCTAAATCGCGGGTTGGAAAGCAGTACCCAAGGAGCCCTGTCCCCCTCTGCGCAAGCAGAGAGGAACAGGGCTCCTGCCTTTTCCCTCCCGGGTGGGGTGGGGGTGGCGGGGTACGCGAAGCGGCCCGGCACCGTATGCACGGTGCCGGGCCGCTTCGCGTAGGCGCGGGCCGGCCTGCGGTCCGGGGCCGGAGGCCAGCCGCCTCGGGCCCGGGCCTCGCCGGCCGCAGGCCTTAGGGGGTCGGGGTCGGGGTCGGGGCCGGGGTCGGCTGGGTGGCCGGGGCGGTGATCTTGAGGTCCAGGACCAGGGTGACGCCTTCCGCGGCGGCCACGCGGAGCTGGTACGTGCCGGCGGGGAGGGCCGCGTCGGTGAAGAGCTCCGGCAGGAGGAACTTGCCCACCGTGGCCGTCGGGAGCAGCTCGCGGACGTAGACCCGCTTGCCGCTCTCGTCCTTGAAGTACGGGCCCTTCGTGGTCGCCGGGTCCACCGGGACCCACTTGCCGTCCGCGCCCACCTTGCCCAGGCCGACGACGGCGTCGGACACCGCGATCGGCTTGCCCTTGGCGGTGGCCAGGATCTCGATGCCCTTGATGCTCGTACCGGCGACCGCTTCCAGCGGCTCCGAGCCGGTCGGGCGGGCCAGCTTGTCCACGACCGGCTTCGCCGTGACCGTGCCGTCGAAGCTCACCGTGAACTTGCCCAGCGTGTCGTAGGCCGAGGCGCGCAGCGTGAACGTGCCCGCCTTGGTGCCCGGCTTCAGGCCGGGGGCGGCCGCGATGCCCTGGGCGTCCGCCTTGACCACCAGGGAGTCCGCCGTCCCGAAGAGGGTGCCTCCGGTGGTGTCCGCCTCCACGGCGAAGACCACCTCCTGGCCGACGGCCGGCTTGCCGTCGCTCAGGAGCACCTTCACCCGGGGCACCTCGCCGAAGGCCGCCGCGCCGGTCTCGGCCGTGAGCCCGGGCCCGTCGAGCACCGCCAGCTCGGCCAGCCGCGGGGCAGGGGTCGGCGTCGGGGTGGGCGTCGGGGTCGGCGTCGGAGTGGGCGTGGGAGTCGGCGTCGGGGTGGGGGTCGGCGTCGGCGTCGGAGTAGGCGTGGGCGTCGGCCTGACCGGCGGCTGCGGGGTGGGCAGGTTGCCCGGCGGCAGGGTCGGGTAGTTCCCGACGGGCGGGTTCGGGACCTCGGTGACGCCGCCGTTCTCGTACTGCCGCATGAAGCCGATCACGGTGTTCACGTACTCGCGGGAGTTGTTGTAGCTGAGGATCGCCGCGTCGAGCTTGGCCGCGTTCGACAGGTCCCGGTCGCCCGCGCACAGGTAGAGGCCCGCGCCGAGCGCCGCGTCGTACATGTTGTTCGGGTCCCGCTTGGCGTCGCCGTTCCCGTCCGCGCCCCACGTGGCCCAGGTGGACGGGATGAACTGCATCGGGCCGATGGCGCGGTCGTACTCGACGTCCGCGTCCCACTCGCCCTTGTCGGTGTCGCGGATCTCGGCGAAGCCGTTGCCGTCGAGGCGCGGGCCGCGGATCGGCTTCTCGGTGTAGCCGTCGGCCTTGAGGCCGTAGCCGGAGGCGTGCACCGACTCGACCCGGCCGATGCCGGCGAGCAGTGCCCAGGGCAGCTTGCATTCGGGCAGCGCGGCGCCCACCGCCAGTTCGGCGCGCTTGTACGCGTCGAGGGCGGTCCCGGGTATCCCGCTGGCGCCCCCGGCCGCACCTGCGTCGGCGCCCGCGCCCGTGGGCGGCGGGTCGGCGACGAGGTCGGGCAGATCCAGGCGGGCGTCGCCACGGTCGGTGGCCTGTGGGCTGTCCGGGGTCGGCTCGGACTCACCCGCGCCGGCGGTCGACGGGTTGGTGACGACCGCGGCGGTGGTCAGGCTGGCCGCTAGCGCGGCCGTGCACAGGACCTTGCGCGAGGTGCTGACAAGGTGACGGTGAAGCGGCTTCACGGTGCGGCGATCCCCCCAGGACCCGTCAAGGCATTCGACACACGGCCGGTCGGGCCGCGAACATCCCTCTGTTTATCAGGTCTTCGACACCGACTTGCCGTCACCCCGGCAGATGTGACGCACCATTCGTCTCGCCTTCACCTGACCCTCACGGGAGAACGAACACAGGACCTAAGTCCCCGCCCGATATACCCCAATGCCCCCCGGTTTCGGCCCCCACCCCTCCGTACGCTGGGTGTTATGTCCACCAGCTCGAAGAAGGACCAGCGACGCGGGGCCCGCGACCGGCTCCGCGTCGAACGCGAGGCGCAGGCCCGGCGCGCGAAGCTTGCGCGGGCGGCTGCTGGTCGGCGGCTCGCTGATCGCGTACTGGGCATCGCGGTCGGTGTCGGCGTCTACGCCTCGAATTCGGCCGGCGCCTCGGGCTCGGGCGCCGGCTCGGGCTCGGGCTCGGGCTCGGGCTCGGGCTCGGGCGACAGCGAGGCCGCGGGGCGGCCGTTCGTCCAGCCCGCCAACACCTCCGGCAGGGACGGGGTCGTGGTCCCGTACGGCAAAGCGGACGCGAAGCACACCCTGACCGTCTGGCTCACGAGAACCATCCGGAGAAGGAGACGGACGACCGGTTCGGCTCCACCGCCACCCTCCTGGAACTCGCGGACCAGGTCCCCGGTCTGCGTACGCCCGCCTTCAACAAGGCCGTCAAGGAGCTCACGTACATGCCGTGGGTCGACAAGGTCGGCAAGGCCTTCTACGACGAGGGCGTGAAGGGCACCCCGGCGGTCTTCATCGACGGCAAGCAGATCACCGTCAACTCGGGCCAGGGCATCGACTCCATCACCCCGGACGCCTTCAGGAAGCTGGTCACGGACAACCGCAAGCCGTAGCCCCACAGGCCACACACGACCCACACACCCGCCTGCTAGCTTCAGCCGGATGACCGCATCACGAGCACTGGTGTACGACACCGCCTTCCGTGCCCGCGCCACCCGCAAGATGACGTGGGGCTTCGGCCTGCTCGCCGCCGCGGCGGCCGTCTGGCTGTGGATCGGCGCCCAGTTGCTGCTCCCCTTCACCCCCGCGGACGACGACGACAACGACTGCGAATCCCGGGTCTTCTACGAGGACGAGGACAGGCGCGGGCGCTCGTTGTCGTACGTCCAGGCCGAGGGCAAAGCCTGCGACGAGGAACGCGACGTGGCCGTCCTCCTCGCGCTCGCCCTGCTCTCGCTCCCCTTCGCCGCCGTCGGCACGGTCCTCTACACCTCGGGCCGCACCGAGGACAGCCTCAGTTACCACGCGTCCGAGGTGAAGCGCCTCACCGAGCACCCGTACGGCTAGAAGCGGACCCGGGCCGCCACCGGGAGGTGGTCGCTCGCCGTCGCGGGGAGGGTCCAGGCCGATTCCGGGGTCAGGCCGCGGACCAGGACGTGGTCGATGCGGGCGACCGGGAACCCCGCCGGCCAGCTGAAGCCGAAGCCCGCGCCCGCCGCGTCGTGTGCCGGGCGGAACTGCGTCATGAGCGGGGCGACCGCCCGGTCCCCGGTGGTGCTGTTGAGGTCCCCGAGCAGGAGGGTGCGCCCGGCCGGACCGCCCCGCACGGCCTCCGCGAGCCGCCGCGCGGCCGCGTTGCGGCGGGCCGTGTCGAAGCCCGAGGCCGGCCGTACGCGTACGGAGGGCAGGTGGGCCACGTACACCGTGACCGGCCCCTCCGGGGTCTGCGCGGTGGTGCGCAGGGCCCGGGTCCACTCCATGATCGGCACGGCCCGCGTATCGCGGAGGGGGTACGTGGACCACAGCCCGACCGTGCCGCGCACCTCGTGGTACGGGTACGCGCCCGCGAGCGCCTCCGCGTACCGGCCGGTGGCGGGCTCGACCAACTCCTCCAGGGCGATGAGCTGCGCCCCGGTGGCGGCGAGGGCGCGGGCGGTCCCGGCGGGGTCGGGGTTCTCGTCGTCGACGTTGTGCGTGACGACGGTCAGCGTGGCGGTGCGCGTTCCTGCGGCGGCGGTGGCGGCGGCGGTGCGGTCGGTGAAGGTGCCGGCGTGGAGGGCGGTCCAGACGAGCGCGGGCACGAGTACGGCGACCAGCGCGAGGCGGGACCTGCGCAGCAGCGCGAGCCCGGCGAGGAGGAGCACGACGATCCCGCTCCAGGGCAGGAAGGTCTGCACGAGGCTGCCGAGGCCGCCGACCCGGTTCGGGATCCGGTCGTGGAGCAGCATCAGCAGCGCGGCGAAGAGCGCGAGCACGGGGAGGACCCGTCCCTTGATGCGGCCCTTGGTGCGGCCCTTTGCGGGGCCGTTGGCGGGGCCCTTCACCTTCGAGCCCGCCACTACTCGCTGCCCGACCGCGTCGCCAGGTACCAGTTGTACTCGGACGCCAGCCCGATGAAGCCCAGCCGCACCGCGTCGGCACCCCTGGCGAGTGCGTTCAGCGCGGCGGCGATCTTCACATCGTCCGGCCAGCCGTTCACGAGCTCCCTCGCCGCCACGGCGGTCACGTTCACGTCGTCGTCGTGGAGGAGGAGATCCACGAGGACGGGGCACGCCTCGGGATCCCCCCGCCAACCGCCACCCAGTGCTCGGGCGGCAGCGATCCGTACCTCCGGATCGGCGTCGCGGACCAGGTTCATGAGGCAGCCGCGGGCGACGTCGTCGCCTGGCCAGCCGTTCATCAAGGCCTCCGCGACGAGCGAACGCCCGCCGTCGACAGCCCCCTCGGCCAGGGCGATGACGTAGTCGCGGACGACGCTGTCGCCCGAGCATCCGGTGGCCATTGCTTCCAGTGCGTAGGGCAGCTCCACGCTGTTCAGGGCCATCACGAAATAGACGTCCCGCGCGTGGGAGTCGCCCGGCCAACCGAGCGAGAGGGCGCGCACCGCAGCGCGCTGGACGTCCGGACGGGGGTCCCGGCTCGCCACGCGCAGGAGCGCCGCCAGCCCGTCGGAGTCTCCGGAACAGAGCCTGGCGAGGCCTCCGACCACGGCGATCCGCGTCCGGGCGTTCTCGTCGTCGACCATGCGCAGGAGCGTCTCGCGCGTCACCGGCCGATCCGCCCAGTTGTCCACGAGCGACCTGACCGCCTCACCCCGAAGGCCCCCGTCGGGAAGCCTCGTGGCGGCGAGGAGTACGGCGAACTCGTCGTCGTAGTCCGGCTGCGTCGCCGGGCCGAGCGTCACCTCGAGCTCCCGGGCGACCTCGTCCTGACTGTCGTTGAGGGCCTTGGCCTTGGCCAGCGCGCCGGCGATGTCGTCGAGCGCGGGCCCGGCCAGGAACTCCTGCGGCACCAGCCCTGGCCCCGTCCCCGTCCCGTGGGCCGGGGAGAGGGCGAGGTCGGCGGCGTCCGAGTGCAGGGCGAGGCGCTGCACGTCACCCCGGGCCTGCTCCCAGAACCCTTCGAGCCTGCGGACCCGGGCGACGGCCCGGTCCGATTCCGTCTCGGCGGTGCGCTTGAGGGAGAACGCCTGCCCGGTGTCGTCACGCACCGCCGCGATCAGCCGGGCGTCGCCGGACCCGTGGTGGATCCGGGCCAGCAGGGCGTCGCGGTCGGCGATGATCTCGCGCAGCTCGTTGACGATGAAGCAGATGGTCGCGATGAACACCTGCGCGTCCCGCAGCGCGTAGCGCAGCCGCGTCTCCTTGTGGCGGGCGCGTTCGAGCTCCACCTCCAGGCGGAGGACGGCGACGGTGTCGCGTCCACCGTCCACGGGGGCGGGGGCGGGGGCAGGGGCAGGGACCGGGACCGGGACCGGGGCGACCTGATGGGCGGCCGCCCGCACCAGACCCTTCGCCGTCTCGCAGAGCTCGCGGAACTCCTCGGCCGACAGCCCGGAGGCCTTGCTGGTGACCTTCAGGAACTCCCGGACGAACGGCCACGACGGCACGGGCGCCAGGCCCTTCAGCACCCGGTCCACATGGGATTTGGAGTACGGGATCGTCGCGAGCGGATCCGGTGAACCCGCATGGGCCGCCGCCCGCGCGGACTTCTCCTTGGCCGCAACGAGACCCGCCTCGATCTCACGGCTGCCCAGCCCCGCCCGCCGGGCCTCCGCGCACAGCAAGCCCGTCAGCCGCTGCCGGGGCGACCCGTCGCCTTCCGTGGTCATCCGTCCCCCTGCCCGTCCCGTCGCCGTCAGTCGTGGGACGCCGCGCGGGTACGCCCGGTTGCGACGGCGGCCTCCCGAGCTGCCCGAGTCACCGGCGGATCCGGGCGAAGCCGAGGCCGCTCAGCGAAGCCGAGGCACTCGACCGGATCCACCTGCCCCAGCGCGTGTCGTCGGCGAACGCGGCCAGCAGTCTGATGCCCCGCGCGCGGTGTCCTTCCACCTCCGCCAGGGCGCGGGCGGCCCTGACGCGGGCGTCCGCCTGCAGGGTCGGGTCCGTTGCGAACGCGGCGAGCAGGGCCGGTGCGCGTTCCGCGCCGAGGTTGCCCAGGGCCACGGCGGCTTCCATCCGGTCCCACTTGTCCACGGCTGGGTGATGAGCGATGTCGGTGAGGAGGGCGATGCCCTCCTCACGGTGTCCGACTTCCCGAAGATAATGAAATGCGGGCCGACCCGGGAGGACATTAGGGTCGATGCTCGTGGAACCACTCAGCGACAAACAGATCCGGTCATCCTTCGCGAACTGCACCAAGGGTGAGGCGTCACGCCTGCGCCTGCCGCTCGACTTCGCCGAACTGCCGTGGGAGGAACTGGACTTCCTCGGCTGGGTGGATCCGGGCGCGCCTCTGAAGGCGCACCTCGTGATCCCCCGGCCGGACGGCCCCCTCGGCATCTCGCTCCGCGTGCCCTCGGTGAGCCGCACCAGCGCCCTGAAGTCGAGTCTCTGCCAGCTGTGCCTGACGGCCCACGCCTCCTCCGGGGTCACCCTGCTCGCGGCTCCTTTGGCGGGCGCCCGCGGCCGCGAGGGGAACACGGTCGGGATCTACGTGTGCGCGGACCTCGCGTGTCCCCTCTACGTCCGCGGGAAGCGCCTGCCGAAGCTGCGGACGGCCCGGTACGAGGAGTCCCTGACGCTCGACGAGCGGCTGGAGCGGATGTCCGGCAACCTGGACTCCTTCGCGGCCCGGGTCACCGCCGGCGCGTGAACGGGCGGCCGCCCAGGTCGGCGCCGACGGCGGCGCCGGCCCGTCGCCCCTGACGGGCGACGAGCAGAGCGCTGACAGTGCGACGCCAGGGCCTCGTCAGGCCTCCGATCCGGCCCCGAACCGGGCGAGGTAGTGCCACACCCTCTTGAGCGCCTGCGAGTCGTGAAGGCCGCCCTCCCCTGCCGCCTCGCCGAGAATCCGGGGATCCAGCCACCCGTCGACGGCGATCTCGGCGCCCAGCTCGACGAACTCCCGGCCGCGGTAGTCGGGGTGGCGGCGCAGCTCCTCCACGGCGAGCCGGAACCCGGGATGCCACTCCACCGGGCAGCCGAGCCGCCCGGCGGCCGCCTCCACCTCCGTGCCCCGGTGGGAGGGGTCGAGTACGAGCGCCTCCACATCGCGGTCGAACCGCACCGGGCCGTGGACCTGCGCCTCGATGTAGTCGTCGAGGGCGTCCTGCGCGTCGGCCTCGGCGAGCACGATGAGCCGCGCGCCGGCGCCCGCGACCCCGAAGTCCGACGGCTCCAGGAAGCTGTCCGGGTAACAGAACGTGGTCCGCGCCTGCGCCTCGGTGCGCAGCCGGAAGTGCGCGGACCCGAAGCGGGGGGCACCGCCGATGGGCTTGCGCCGGAAGTTCAACGCCCCGTACACGGGCCGCTCGTGCGCGGGCGCCTCGTCGTAGGCCCCGCCGAAGATCCGGCTCTCCCACCGCCACCGGTCCCCGCCGGGGTGGGCGGTCAGCCCGCCGTTGCTCGTCCCCGTGACGAACTGCGAGCGGTAGACCCCGTCCTCGGCCAGCGCCTCCAGGACGGTGCGGCGGCCGCGCACGCGCCGGTCCGGGTGGAAGTTGAGCGTCACCCGCAGCTCCGCGTCCAGCGCGGGACCGGAGGACAGCGCGGCAACGTGGCGCAGAGCCTGGGCCTGCGGTGCGCGGAGGACGTCGGTGTTCATCTGATCATTCTCCATCGGGGCGCGGCTGCTACGGCTGAGTCCATCCGACCGGCTGGGTAACGGCCCGCCGGACGGCGCTGATGCGCCACAACCCGACGACGGCCCGAAGTCCTCGGTAACCAACCGGCCGTCGGCGGCTCAATCCCACCACAGCGACCACACCGTCGAACGGACCCAGCCGTCCCGGTCGCCGGTCCCCCAGCGCGACACTCCCGGCAGCGGCTCGGCCAGTGCCGGACCCAACTGCCGTGCCAGCCGGTCCGGGTCGTAGTCGTCGCGCCAGCCCTCCCGGTCGTCCTCGTCGTCGAAGGCGCATTCCATCGACCACCGGACCAGCTCCTCCACGGTGGTGGAGTCGGCGCCTTCGAACCGGCGGGAGCGGGCCAGGCCCTCCGGAGAGTGCAGCGTGACGTAAGGCCACCAGCCGGTCTCTCCGTGACTGCGGCGCCACTCGTCCCACACCTCGCGCACCCGGTCGCGCGCCACGGACACCCCGATCACCACGACGCCCGAGGGCATGACGGCCCGCTCGACGGCCGCGTGTGGGTGACGTACCCGCAGCGTGCGGAGGAGCTCGTCGGCGGGGAGATCCGGCTGGTGGAGGAGGGTGCTCACAGCTTCAGGACCCTACGGTCGGGCCCGAGCCGGCGCATTCGGATATCGACCGGATCGGCCACGTCCACCACGTCCACCACGTCCACCACGTCCACGCCGGCAGGGTCTAGGCAGCGGCCCCGCCGCCCGACGAGCCGAACATCAGGCCCTTCAGGGCCAGCTGGGCACCGCGATAGAAGGCAAGAAGAGAGATCACCGCGAAGAACAGCGCCGGCCAGCGCCAGGCACTGTCGAAGCGCGTGCTGATCACGATGACACCCACGACCTGCAGGAGTCCGCCCAACACGTTGCCCACAAGTCGCATCATCAGTCTGATCCTCACGCCGCCAACCGTAGGCGATCAACTCGCCTACGGAGCAACGGCAATGGCCCATCCACCCACCCTGGCTGCACGCACGACCCCGTTCAGAAGACGGCCGTACCGATCCCGACCACAAGGCCTCCCACGAATCCCAACGCGATGACGAGGATCAGCCCGCCCAGCCCGGCGAAGAAGAACCCCTCCCCGTCCCCGAACCGGCCGCGGCTCGCACTGGCCAACAGCCACGCCGACAGGGTGAGGAACGGTACGAGGACCAGCCCGGCCCCGGTGCCGAGCTCCTGCACGGCGTACCCCGACAGCTCGTAGGCCTTCCCGTTCGCCGTCCGGACCTCCACCTCGGCGCCCTTCTCGTACCGCTCGGCGGCCATGTCCAGCACGATCTCCCGATCCGGCCGGTCCTCCCGCCGCGGGGTGTACCAGCCGGTGCAGCCGGTGCCGTCCGAATGGCCCTCCGCGTCACTGGCCCCGTGGCACTCGTCGATCCTGACGACCCCGTCCACGGGCCCGACCCCCACCACGGCCGCCAACTGCGGCCCGGGCAGCAGCCACACCACCCATCCACCCACGGCAAGGGCCACCACTCCCCCCACCCCAGCGACCCCCCGCCCCAACACCCTCACGGCACGCCGCACGACAGTCCCCCTCTCCCGTTGTTGGCCGGATACCCGGCCGAAGGGCCGATTAACGTTCACACGAGGCCGAGGAACCCCGGATCGACCCCGTTGAGCTGCACACACGTATCACGGCTCAAGCCCAGCAACTCAGCCATCGGTACGCGGCGACGGCTGGCCGCCTCCAGATCCCTACGCCCCTCGGCCGACCACAGCGGCGGGTAGACCGACAGGCCCTCCCTGGCGTGCAGCCCGGAGACCTCCTCGCGCCACGCGGGCCACCGCACGCCCTCGTAGAACCCCTCAAGGTTCCCGGCGAGCATCCATGACAGCCACGCCGAATACCCGGCGCCGAGCGCCTCCCAACCCAACGCGTCGGGAGCGAAGTAGACGACCTCGCCGACTTCGCCAGGCCGACCGACGGCGCCGGGGTCCATGCCGTTGAGGGCGAAGACCCCGCCCAACACGTCATGAGCCACCACCAACCCCGCGTCCGGCCGCCACACAGGATCGAAGGCCGCAGGCATGCCGTTGACCTCGGCCAGCCCCGGCGGGCCCGGCAGCCCACCGGAGGCTGCGGCACCCGGACTCCCGAAGACCCGCAGCCACCCCCCGTCCACGAGCAGTCCGCCACAGTTGAGCACGATCCCCCCGAGGTACGACCGGGCGGTCACCTGAAACTGCAGCAAGCCGGCCCGCCCACACTCGGCATCAGCGGCCACCACCTCAACCGGCACCTGCGAACCGGCGAGCTCCTCAAGGAGGGCGGGCCAGGCTGGATCTTCGACGTTGATCAACTCATGGAGTGCACGCATCCCGGCATCGTCGCAGGAGGAACCGAGACGGCGGGGCGGGGTCGGGGGCTCGGGGGTTGGCGGGACCTTCACTGACCGGAATCAGAGAAGGCTTGGGGATTTCCCGTCAGTCCCATCGTCCTTCCGCGTCGGGCCGCCCTGTCAAGGGCGCTCCTCCTTCGTCGTCGCGTCGCTTCGCGATGGCCTTCGGCCACCCTTGACAGACCGCCCCGCCCCGGAAAAACGAAGACTGCCGGGAAACCCCCAAAAGAACGGGCCGGGGGACAAAGGAAAAGGGCGGGGCGGTCGGGGATGTCCGACCCTGCTCCGGTAGGGGGCAGGCCCGGCCTCGGGCCCTCCCAGGCCTCCATCAGGACTGGTCAGGCGGCCAGGCATCGCCAAACACCGACCACAAGCACCTCGGGGGCAGCAGGCGCGTCAAATCGCTACGCGCTCCTCGACGACGGCGTCTGCAGCACTCTTGGGCTGGGCATAGGCCGCCACGGATCGCTACGCGCTTCTCGACAACGGCGACCGTCGGCCGCCTGGGGCTGATGAGGGGCGAAAAGAGCTGACGGGAGGCCTGGAAGGGCCGTTCGTCGGCCCAGCCGAGCTGGATTCACGTCAGGACGAAGACGTCACCACAAACCCATGCCTAAACAGGTGCAATTGAGGAAAATCGACAGCTGTCTTCGTCGGCTCCTTCGCCTGACCGCCGCACAGCTCGACATGGCCGTCATTTGGGATCGTTTCCGCCCCAGACGGCGGTCAGACGCCGTCGTCGAGAAGCGCGTAGCGATCTGCCGCGGCTTATGACCAGCCCAAGACTGCTGCAGACGCCGTCGTGGAGGAGCGCGTAGCGATTGACGCGCCGGTCGGGGGCTGGGGTGCTTGTGGTCGCTGTTTGGTGAGGGCTGGCCGACTGCCCGGTTCAAGGCCGGGGCTGACGGGCCCGGGCTGGAGCCTGCCCCTACCGGAGCAGGGTCGGACATTCCCGGCCGCCCCGCCCTTTGTCTTCTGGCCCGGCCCGTTCTTTTGGGGGTTTCCCGGCAGTCTTCGTTTTTCCGTGGCGGGACGGTCTGTCAAGGGTTGAGCGCAGCGAAATCGCGAAGCGACGCGACGAAGGAGCGCCCTTGACAGGGCGGCCCGACACGGAAGGACGATGAGACTGACGGGAAACCCCCAAGCCTTCTCTGATTCCGTTCAGCATGGACCCCGCCCCCCGACCCCGCCCCCCAGCTCGGGGGCGGGTGGGCAACCCCCGCCCCCCGGGCGGGGCCCGAGGGGGGAGAAGTGCCGCACGCGCGTGGCCCCGTACCACCCCGCCCCGCCGGGCGTCCCCGCCCCGCCCCCGCCCCCTACCCCCCGTACAGCCCCTCGATCTCGCTCGCGTAGCGCTCCGCCACCGCTCTGCGGCGGAGTTTGAGGGTGGGGGTGAGGGTGCCCGCCTCCGGGGTGAAGTCCTCCGGGAGGATGTGGAAGGCGCGGATGCGGGACGGGCGGGAGAGGGTGGTGTTGGCTTCGGCGACCGCCTCCGCGATCAGGGCGCGGACCGACGGGTGGGTTGACGGGGAGTCGCCCAGGTCCACGGCCTCGCGGGTGGCCCAGGACGTGAGTTCCTCCGCGTCCAGGGTGATCAGCGCGACCGGGTGGGGGCGGCGGTCGCCGATCATGACGGCGCGGGAGACGTAGCGGGAGCGCTGGATGGCGAACTCGGCCTCCGTCGGCGTGAGGTTCTTGCCCGCCGAGGTGATGATCAGCTCCTTCTTGCGGCCCGTGATGCTGAGGTAACCCTCGGGGTCGAGTTCGCCGAGGTCGCCCGTGTGGAGCCAGCCCTCCGCGTCCAGCGCCTCGGATGTCGCCGACGCGTTGGCGTGGTAGCCCGGGAAGACCATCGGGCCTCGGGCGAGCACCTCGCCGTCCTCCGCTATCCGCACCTCGCAGCCCGCGATGGGGCGGCCCACCGTGCCGTAGCGCACCGCATCCGGGTGGTTGAGGGAGATGACCCCGCCCGACTCCGTCATCCCGTACCCCTCGTACACGGCGATCCCGCAGGCCCGCAGGAAGTCCAGGGTCGCCGGGGCGATCGGGGCGCCGCCGGTCAGCGCCCACTTCAGCCGGCCTCCGAAGGCGCTGCGGACCAGGGAGTAGAGGGTCTTGTCGGCCTCGGCGTGCTGCTCGACGAGGGAGTCGGGGAGTCGGCGCTCCGCCGCCAGGAGTCCCGTGCGCACGGCCTCGTCGAGGCGTTCCCGGCCGCCCTCCTGGGACTCTGCCAGCGAGAGCACCACCGAGTGCAGCTTCTCGAACAGGCGGGGGACGGAGGGCAGATGGGTGGGGCGCACGACGGACAGCTCGGCGAGGACGTCTTCGATCCTGCCGCCGAAGTAGCAGAGCTCCCCGCCCTCCAGCAGCGTCGTGAACTGGATCAGCTGCGCCAGCAGGTGCGCGAGCGGGAGGTAGAGGTAGGTGGAGTCCCCGGGGCCGCCCCGGACCAGCGGGAGGGTGGCGTCCTGGATGGCGCCCAGGTTCGCGTGGGTCAAGCGGCAGCCCTTCGGCAGGCCGGTCGTGCCCGAGGTGTAGACGATCGAGGCGTCCGCGTCGGGGGTGACCGCCTCGGAGCGGGCGAGGAGTTCGGGCGCCGGGGCGAGGGGAAGGGTGGGGAGGTCGTCCATCAGGACCACCTCCCGCAGGCGCGGCAGCTTCGCCCGGAGCGCCTCGACCCGCTGCGCCTGCGCGGCGTCGTCGCAGACGACGAGCACCGCCTCCGAGTCCGCCAGGACCCAGGCGAGCTCCTCCTCGCCCGCCGTCGGATACACGGGTACGAGGACCGCGCCCGCCGCCAGCACCCCGAAGTGGGTGTACGTCCACTGCGGCCGGGTCTCCGCCAGTACGGCGACCCGCTCGCCGGCCGCCACCCCCAGGCCGAGCAACGCGCGCCCGACGGACCGCACTTCCGCCCCCAGCTCCTCGTAGGTGCGGGTCTGCCAGGCTTCCCCACCCTCCCCCGGCGCCCGGAACCTGAGGGCTGCCTCCGGCCCGTACCGCTCCTCGGTCCACTGGGTGAACCGTGCCAGCGTGCTCGGCCGACCGTCGTCGACGACGTCCATCGCATGCCCTCCCGGGAGTTGGTGGCCTTCGACGCTAGGCAACCGGGCCGGTGCGACGGCATGACCGGAAGCGTCACGCGCACTGGCCTGAGCGCTCAAACCGGCACCACCCGCCGCCACCCGCCGCCGTCACGCACGTATCGCCCGGCGCCCCCGCGCGTTACCGTCGGACCATGGGCAGGCGGACGATCACCGTGCACCACGTGCGGGCCGTGCTCGCGGGGGCCCGCGGCAGCGGCATCGACACCGTGCCGCTGCTCCAGGAGGCGCAGATCCCGCCGCTGCTGCTGGGCGACGACCGGGCACGGATCACGCCCGCGCAGTTCGCCCGGCTGTTCCGGGCCCTGTACCGGACCACGCAGGACGAGTTCCTCGGCCTGAGCGCGGTCCCGAGCCGCCCCGGCACCTTCGCGATGATGTGCTACGCCTCGCTCGGCTGCCGCGACCTGGGCGCGGCCATGGAGCGCGCCGCCGCCTTCTACGGACTGTTCCCGGGCGGTCCGGAGCTGGTGCTCGAAGTCACGGGCTCCGAGGCGCGGTTCACCGTGCGCAACGACTTCGCCCGCGACGAGGAGCGGTTCCTCACCGAGTGCGTGCTCGCGATCTGGCACCGGCTGAGCAGCTGGCTGATCGGGCGGCGCATCCCTCTCGCCGGCGCCGCCTTCGCCTATCCCCCGCCGCCACACAAGGACGAGTACGAGATCCTCTTCGACTGCCCGGTCCGCTTCGGCGAGGACCGTACGGGGGCCGCGTTCGACGCGCACTGGCTGACGGCTCCGCTCGTACGGGACGAGGCCGCGCTCGACGCGATGCTGCGCCGCGCCCCCTTCGACCTGCTGTCACGCCCGGAGTACGGGACCACGGTCGCGGAGCAGGTGCGCCGGACCCTGACCCAGCGGCTGCGCGCCTCGCCGCGGCTGCCCGCGCTCGGGGAGGTGGCGGCGCTGCTCGCGGTGTCCCCGGCGACGCTGCGGCGGCGGCTCGGGCAGGAGGGGACCTCGTTCCAGGAACTGAAGGACCACGTGCGGCGGGACGCGGCGATCGCGGGGCTGGCCGAGAGCGGGGAGCCGATCGCGGAGCTGGCGGCTCGGCTGGGGTTCTCGGAGGACACCGCCTTCCACCGGGCGTTCCGGCGGTGGACGGGGACGACGCCGGGGGCGTACCGGATCGCCTCGGGCGGGTAGCACCCTCCGGGCGTCCCCGCCCCGAAGGCTCAGGTGCTGCCCACCACCACCGCGTACGCGGCGTCGCGCACCTCCTGTTCGGGATGGTCGCGCAGGGCGAGGACGGCGCCGCGACAGGGGTCCGGCCAGTCCTGGCGCAGGCCGATGGCCGAGGCGAGGGCGACCGCGAGCAGGCCTTCCGCGAGGCCCTCGCCCATGGCCGCGACGGCGGCGAGCACGGACTCCGGGGCGTCCAACGCGTCTCCGTACCGGTGGTGTGCGTGCAGGTCGCGGGCGAGCTGACCCGCGAGGACGGGACGCCCCTGGGCCGCGTGCGCGATCTCGCGCAGAGCCGCCTCCACCTCGCGCGGTGGCGCGGTGAGGTCGACGGCCTCGACGAGGAGCGAAGCCCGCAGGGACGTCAGGGCCGGCACGTCGGCCAGCTGACGCGCGAGGGATCCGTACAGCCGGGCCGGGCCCCGCGAGCCGGACATGCCTCCGAGGAGGGACTCCAACCGTCGCCGGGCCGGCAGGTCGACGCCCCGACGACCGCCGGAGTCCTGGGACTCGCCGGCGGCGACGATCTCCATGAGTCGGTTGACGACTCCGTGCAGGACGCTGCCCGGCTCGGCCCCGCCCACGGGATGCGGCAGTTCGGACCCCGCGATGACGCGCAGGCTGTACTGGGCGCGTTGCACGCTGTCGGCGGGAACCGAGAGGTCGCACCAGAGGTCGCCCAGGACCGCTGTGGCCTCGGGTGCGTACCAGGCCCAGTCCGCGAGGGCGTACAACGCCACGGCGGCCACTTCCCTGTCCTCGACGACCGCCAGCCGGGCGGCCAGCGCCGCGTAGCGCGGGCGGTGGGGTGCTGGGACGTGGAGGGGCTTGCGGCCCAGGAACTCCTTCCGGGCCGCTGCGGGGCCGTCGGCGACCACCGCCTCCAGGATCTCCCAGGCGCCGGGCGCGGGGAGGAGGGAGGTGGCCTGGCCGCTGACGGCCGCCCGTACGTCGGGATGGGTGCGGGGGTCCCGGGCGGTCGCGGCGAGCAGCACCGCGGCGGGTTCCCGCGGCAGGTGCAGGGCCGCCAGGCGGGCCGCCGACTTGCGGACGGTCACCTTCACCCCGCTCTCGCGGGTCAGCAGGTCACGGAGCAGGGCGGTGACCAGGCTGGGGCGGGCTCGGTTCGCGACGCGCCCGGCAGCGGCCCAGGCGGTCGACGCCCCGTCGGTCCCGGCGTGGTCGAGCAGGGTCGCGAGGGCCTCGGCCGGATCGTAGCCGTGGGCCGAGGCCTCCAGCGCGGCGCGGACGAACACCGGCTCGACGGGTACGCCGCCGGGCCCGACGGGGGCGCCAGGCTCGACCGGGCCGCCCCCGGGTTCGACGGGTACGCCAGGATCAACCGGACCGCCGCCAGGCTCGGCCGGGCGGCCGCCGGGCTCGACGGAGCCACCGCCCGGCTCAACGAGGAGGCCCCCCGGCTCCACGGAGCCGCCGCCCGGCTCAACCGGACCACCGCCAGACTCGACGGAGCCACCGCCCGGCTCGACGAGGAGGCCCCCGGGCTCGACGGGGAGGCCCCCCGGCTTCGCGGAAGGCAGGTACTGCCGGACCAGGGCGGGCCCGTGTTCCGGTACGGAGGCCACGGCGCGCAGCAGCGCCGCACGCTCGTCCAGGCCCCGGCTCTCGTCGCCGAGGGACGCCCGGACGAGCCGGACCGCGGCCTCCTGCTGGCGGGGCAGCCATCGTGCGGCGTACCGGAGGTCGGGCAGTGCGCGCGCCGCACCCGGCAGCGGGAAGCGGCCCGGGGGCTGCGTCTCGACGAGGACCCGGTCCAGGAGATCGGTCCGCTCGGCGGCCAGTACGCCGAGCACGGGCGCCGTGTGCGCGGCCGACGGCTCCTGCTCCAGCAGCTGCGCCACGCGTTCGCCGCGCGTCGCCCGGTCGCCCAGCCACAGGGCGGCCACCCGGGGGAAGTCGGTGTCCGAGCAGGAGCGCAGGGCGCGGGCGAGCCGGTCCTGCAGCTCGGGGATCCGGTGGACGCGCCTCCCGAACGCCTCCGCCACGGCGACCAGGGGCTCCGCATCGCCCCGGTCGGCGGCCCGGTCCAGCCACGGCAGCAGGGCTTCGAGGACGGCGTCCTCCCGGCCCGCGCGCAGGGTGCGCTCCAGGGCGCCGAGTTCCGCGGTGCCGGTGTGCGCGGTGAGCGCCTCCAGGATGCGGACGGCGGTGCGGCGGGCGTACGACGGGGCGTACGACGCCGCGTACGGGGCTGCGCCGGCAGCGGCGAGGGCCTCCTCGGCGGGGCAGTCGAGCAGGGCCAGGGCCAGGTCGCGGATCGTCCCCCGGGTCAAGGGCGAGCAGTCCCTGGCCTCCAGCCCGTCGAGGCACAGCCGCTCCACGGGCCCGGCCGTCGGAGCCGCTCCATCCGCCCCCGCACCGTCAGCGGTCGCCGCCCCGGCCGCCACCGCCATCGCCGTCACCAACAGCGCCCCGGGCAGGCGTACGAAGTCGTCCAGGACTCCCCCGCGCACCGAGTCGCGCTCGTTGCCCAGCCGGGACGCGGCCAAAGTCATGATCTCGGCCACGACGGCGGCGTCCCGGGTGGACCCGGCGTTGCGGACGAGCGCGCTCCAGATCCCCTCGCGGTCGTCGACGTCGGCGCCGGGGAGTGCCGCGAGCAGCTCCGGCCGGGCCTGGCTGGGCGGCATGAAGGCCAGCGCCCACCAGTAGTCCCAGTCCGACAACCCCTCGGCGCCGCGCCTCGCCTCGATCTTCGCGGCGGCCGCGGCGCGCCGCTGCGAGGCGGGCAGCAGGTGGACCACGGAGTCCCGCAGAGCGGACCCGGCCCTGCGCGGATCGGCCGCGAAGGCGGCTTCGGCGAGCGCGCGCCGGCGGGAGGGGGGAGTCGACGTGAGCAGGATGGTGAACGCCTCCCGGTGGACCCAACAGGAGGCGAGGCGGGCCAGCGAAGGCGGTTCGGCGGCCGCGAGCCGGCGCAGGACCCCCCGGCTCGGGGTCCGCTCCCAGCGGTGGTGGTGGCGGGCCCGGTCGGCGAGCCACCGCGTGACCCGCTCCGCGTCCACCGCGACCAGGAGGTCCAGCCGGTCGTACACCGGTCCGGGCAGCGTGTCCGGGCCGTGGCGTTCCAGCAGTTCGAGGACGCGTTCCGGCGCGGCGGGCACGGCGGCCCCGATGCCCGTGGCGTGCCGCGCCCACCAGGCGTCGCGCCAGCGGTAGGGCAGGCCGGCGAGCTCGCGGTCCGCGTGGTCGAGCACGGCCAGGGGGTGGCGGCCGCCCAGCCGTCCCCACCCCTCGAAGGGGACCGCGTCGGCGAGCTCCGGCAGCATCCGCGCCGCGAACTCCGTGGAGCAGCCGGGCAGCAGCCGGGCCGCGTCGCCCTCGCCGTACTCGGCGCGCAGGCGCGGGACGAGCCGCTCGGCGAGCTCGGGCCGGGTCCCCTCGCACAGCAGGCGGGCCAGGTCGGCGCGAACGACCGCCGGGGCGTCGTCGTAGGCGGCCTCGACGGCCCGGTCGGGCACGGGCAGCCGGCGTGCTCCCCGCAGCGCGTACCGGCGTACGACGGGATCCGGATCGGCGAGCCGGGCCGCGAGGTGGGGTACGTCGCCACCGGTCAGGGCCGCCAGGGCGGCGAGCCTGCGCTCGTACGGACCGAGGGCGACCAATTCAGCCAGTAGCGGGGCCAGTTCGCCCCGGTCGGCGAGGCGGCGGGCGGTGACGGCGGTGAACCGGAGCCGGGCGGCGTGCGGGAGCGGGGCGACGGCGGCGAGCAGCTGCTCGGCAGTATTGGTCATCGCCTTCATTGTGCGAGCAGGACCGGACAAGTCCCACCGATTTACTCCCGCCGCCGCTTACTCCCCGCCTTGGCCGGTTCCGGCCCTGCGTGTCGCGCGTTTGTACCGCACCCGCGCGTGGCGCGACAAGGGCTGCGAACCAAGGCCAGTAAAGGTGAGCTGCGCGGTCAACGACCTTCCTACCGGTCGGTCACTACCGTCTCCTCACCTGCCCCCACACGGAACCTCGGGAGAGCCGCCCATGCGCGTCCGAAGCATCCGAAACCTCCGGAGCACCGCCCTCGCCACCGTGGCCGCCCTGGCCGCCATCACGGCCGGAATCCCCACCGCGACCACCGCGACCGCAGCCACGACGGAGGCCGCCACCACGGAGGCCGCCGCCCCCGGCGACATCGTCACCAGCGCCCCCTCCGCCTTCCACCCCCTTCCCGGCCAGCCCACCAACACCAAGGCCTGGAAGGTCCACTACCGCTCCACCACCGCCGACGGCGCCCCCAACGTCGTCTCCGGCACCGTGATCGTCCCGCAGGACGGCCGCACCGGCCCGCGCCCGCTCATCACGTACGCCGTCGGCACGGTCGGCATGGGCGACTCCTGCGCGCCGAGCAACAACCTCCCGTACGGCACCTCCATGGAGGCCAACCTCATCCAGCAACTCACCCTGCGCGGGTGGGCCGTGGTCGTCACCGACTACGAGGGCCTCGGCACCCCGGGCGTCCACACCTACACCGTCGGCCCCTCCGCCGGGCACGCCGTCCTCGACGCGGCGCGCGCCGCCATCCGCCTCCCCGAGGCCGGGCTGTCGGCCGACGCCCCCGTCGGGATCATGGGCTACTCGCAGGGCGGCCAGGCCGGCAGCTGGGCGGCCGAGCTGCAGGGTTCGTACGCCCCCGAGCTCCGCGTGAAGGGCACGGCGACCGGCGGCGTCCCGGCCGATCTCCTCAAGGTGGCCGAGTTCAACAACGGCTCCTACGGCTCCGGGCTCATCTTCATGGCGGCTGCCGGCCAGGACGCCGCCTTCCCCGAACTGAAGCTGGACTCCTACCTCAACCCCGTCGGCAAGCTCCTCGTCTCCGGCATGAAGGAACACTGCGTCGCGATCGACGCCATCGCCGGCTCCTTCAAGCGGATCTCCGACCTGACCACGCGCGACCCGCTCGCCCAGCCGGACTGGCGGGCCCGCCTGAACCAGAGCAAGCTCGGACGGACCGCCCCGGCCGCGCCGGTCTACCAGTACCACGCGCTCGCCGACGAGCTGATCCCGTACGGAGTCGGCCGCACCCTGCGCTCCGACTGGTGCGCGAAGGGCGCGAACCTCGAATTCGACACGATCTGGATCGGTGAGCACGTCAGCGGCGTGATCACCCAGTCCCTGGCGGCCGGCAACTGGCTGGCGGACCGTTTCGCAGGCCGCTCGACGCACTCCAACTGCTAGGCCGTCCGTTTCGGATCACGGCCGGCTCCGGCGGGGGCTCAGCCCTCGCCGGTCAGCCGGTTCCGCATGAAGGGGTAGGCGAGCGCGTATCCCGCGGCGACCACGGCGGCGAGCGCGGCGCCCCAGGTCAGCGCCGTCCCCCAGTCCCGGCCGTAGAAGTGTCCCAGCCCCGCCGTCACCAGCCCCACGATCAGAGCCATCAGCAGGGCGGACAGCAGATGGCCGCCCCGGGTCTTGACCTTCCCGGGAAGGAAGTTGGCCAGTAATTCCGCGATCACCATCACGCCGGTGCCTCCGATGCCTGAGGAGCGGATCTTCCCACGCGCCGCTCCCGCGCCGCCGTCGGTCACGGACCGCCCGCCGGGTCACTCTCCCCCGGCTACCGCTGGGGGTGCCCCCACGGCGGGGCAGGACCGCGTCCCGGACGGCAGCCGGCCGTCGATCAGGAACCGGTCCGCGTACCCCTGCACGCACCTCGACGCCGAATAGCCGGTGTGCCCGTCGCCCTTGAAGTCCACGATCACCGCCGAGCCGAGCCGCTCCGCCGTCTCCTCCGTCCACTCGTACGGGGTCGCCGGGTCGCCGCGGGTGCCGACGAGGAGCATCCGCGGGGCTCCGGGGCGGTCGATCCTGCGGATGAAGTCGGTGCCCGCGGGGCGGCCGTAGCAGGACAGCACGGTCAGCAGCTGGTTCGGCCCGAAGATCTTCGAGGCCTTGAGGAACTCCCCGCGCAGCCGGTCCTGGATCTCGTCCAGCTCCTTCGCGACGGCGCCGGGGGACTTGCCCTTGACCGTCAACCGCTCCGGATCGTCGGCGCAGTTCACGGCCGTCAGCGCGGCCTCGGCGTTGTCGGCGGGCACCGCACCGGAATCGCTCCTCCGGTACTGCCCCTCCGGACCGCCGAGTTGGAGCAGCCCGGCCGGGTCGCGGCGACGCTCGGCCAGGGCGAGCGCGTCGGCGAGCTCGGGCCACGTGTTCTGCGAGTAGAGGGCGGCGCCGATCGCGTCGACCGCGTCCTGCCCGGTGAAGTACGAGCCGTCGTGGCCGATCAGCGGCTGCTTGTCGAGCCGTTCGACGAGGGCGGCGACCTCCTCCTTCGCGCTGCGGGTGTTGGTCCCGTAGACGCAGCCGTGCCGGCGGGCGCACCAGGCGAGGAAGTTGTCGAGGGCCCGCTGCTGGCCGCGCGCCGATACGAGGGCCTGCTCGGCGAGCGGTTCGGTGAGCGTGTCGACCCCGTCGAGGACCATGCGGCCGGTCCTCTGCGGGAACAGCGCGGCGTACACCGCCCCGATCCGGGTCCCGTAGGAGAAGCCGAGGAAATCGAGCTTGTCCTCGCCGAGGGCCTGCCGGATCCGGTCCATGTCGCGGGCGACGTTCACGGTCCCGATGTACGGGAGCACGGGCCCGGAAGCCAACTCGCACCGCCGCACCACGGCCCGCAGCGCGGCGAGCTGCGCGGCAGCGTCCCCTCCCTCCTCCTCGGGCGGCCGGGAGCCGCCGCAGGAAACGGGCTCGCTGTGGCCGACACCGCGGGGGTCGAAGACGACGAGGTCATAACGCTTCCCGAGCTCCGCGAACGCCTTGGGATCCCCGGCAAGGGTCGCGATGCCGGGGGCGCCGGGCCCGCCGAAGTTCAGCACCAGCGAGCCGATGCGCCGCCGCTGGTCGGTGGCGGGTATCCGCCCGAGCGCCAGCCGGACGCTCCCCGCGGCCTTGCCCTCGTAGTCCAGCGGCACGTCGATGCTCGCGCAGCGCATCCCGTCGGGAACCCCTGCCTCCGGACACGCCCCCCACCGAAGCCCCCCGGGCGCGGGGGCGGCCCCGAGGGCGGCCAACACGAGCGCGCCGAGGGCGCCGAGCGCAGCGATACGGGCACGGGGCACGAAACCCTCCTCGGGCAACCCCCCCGAACCGAACCGGCCACCCCACCATAAGCACGCCCCACCCCAACGGCACCCGGGCG